>NZ_JAEPMO010000010.1 GCF_017643905.1 Marivita sp. | reverse complement strand
ATCGCGCCTTTGACCTTTTCCTCTTCAAGATGCAGCGGGTCCTGAATGTCGTGGCTGCCATCCGGTCCACCGGAATGATCGTCATGGGGGCGCAGCACATGCACGATCTTTTCCGCCCCTTCGAAACAGAGGTAACTTCCGCCCAGGATCAGCAAGGGCGGGATCATCCACGGTGCGAAGGTCGACAGCAGCAATGCTGCGGGCAGAAGGAACACCAGCTTGTTGATCAGTGATCCCCGCGCGATGCGCCAGATGATCGGCAATTCGCGGGCGGGTTCGAACCCATGCAGGTATTTCGGAGTGACCGCAGCGTCATCGATCAGGACGCCTGCGGTTTTCGACCCGGCTTTGGCCGCCGCCGCACCGATATCGTCGACCGAAGCCGCCGCCGCCTTGGCGATCCCTGCCACGTCGTCGAGTAGGGCCAACAATCCACTCATACCTGTACTCCTAGCCTGATTTACTCAAGACATAGCGCCCCGGTCCATGGGCTGCCAGCACAAGGCACCCTCCGGCAATGGCCCAGTTCTTGACGAAGATGCTCATTTGCCACGGATCTTCGGGGATCAGGTGGAAGACGCTTGTTACCGCGCAATAGGCTGCAAGTAGCACAGCCATGGGGCGCACCGCCCACCCGACCGCCACCATCCCTCCTGCAATTGCGTTGAACGCAAGTGCCACCCACACCAAGGCCTTGGGCAGATTGAAACCGGACAACAACTGCATCGCCGGTTCGGGGTCCACAGCCTTTTGGATCGCGCCCCCGACGAAAAGCGCCGCAATCAGGATACGTCCGATCAAAACCGCGAGATCTGCCAGCGCCATCATTATTTCCGATTCCGCAACATAGGTTCGGTGTTACCGCAAACCGTCCCAAAGCGTTAGCGCCATCATGTGCGCAAGCTCCACCTTTTGCGCTAACATGCTGTCAAATAATGCCTTTTTTACTTTGCGACTGCAGCATACCTGCGTATACGATCCCTAACGCACAGCGCAGGAGACATGCCCATGACCGTCACTCTTGGAATCAACGGTTTCGGTCGGATCGGCCGCTGCACTCTCGCGCATATCGCCGAAAGCTCGCGCAACGATGTGCAGGTGGTCAAGATCAACGCCACCGGCCCGATCGAGACCAACGCGCATCTGCTGCGCTATGACAGCGTGCACGGTCGCTTCGGGGGCGAGGTCAAGGTCAAGGGCAACACGATGGATCTGGGCCGTGGCCCGATGGAGGTCTTTTCGACCTACAATCCCGAAGAGCTCGACTGGTCGGGCTGTGACGTGGTTCTGGAATGCACCGGCAACTTCAACGATGGCGCAAAGGCGGGCATCCACATGGAGCGCGGCGCGAAGTCGGTTCTGATCTCGGCCCCTGCGAAGAACGTGCAGAAAACCATCGTCTATGGCGTGAACCACCGCTCGCTTGTGGCCGGTGACACGATGATCTCGAACGGCTCCTGCACCACAAACTGTCTCGCGCCGTTGGCCAAGGTTCTGGACGAGGCGATCGGCATCGAAAGCGGGATCATGACCACGATCCATTCCTATACGGGTGACCAGCCGACGCTGGACCGCCGTCATGCCGACCTCTACCGCGCCCGCGCTGCCGCAATGGCGATGATCCCGACCTCCACCGGGGCCGCAAAGGCGCTGGGGGAAGTGCTGCCGAACCTCAAGGGCAAGCTTGATGGCTCTGCCGTCCGTGTGCCGACCCCGAACGTGTCGGCTGTGGACCTGACCTTCTACGCCAGCAAGGACGTCACCGTTGCCGATGTGAACGAAGTGGTGCGCGAAGCCGCCGCCACCCATATGGGTACGGTTCTGGCCTACGATCCCGAACCCAAGGTCTCCATCGACTTCAACCACACCACGCAATCGTCGATCTTTGCGCCGGACCAGACCAAGGTCGTGGGCAATCGTATGGTGCGCGTTCTGGCGTGGTACGACAACGAATGGGGCTTCTCGGCGCGTATGGCGGATGTGGCCGGTGCGATGGGCCGTCTGCTTCACTGACCCTTCAGCGGATCTGCATGCGCGATCCGACACACGATAGACGAAAACCGATCAATTTTTCATCCGCCCCTGTCGTCTGTGCCACGACAGGGGCGGTTTGTTGTTTTCTGGGCGCTGACGCCCGTACCACCGCTCCAAATCGCGGGGCTGCATTTTCCACTCTTGCCTTGGCCTGATAGGGTCCGCGGAACCCGAACGCTCGTTTCGACTGGAGGCCGCCCCATGACGCAAATCTTTTCAGGCATCTGGGCGCTGTTGATCGGCATTGTGTTCATCATGCTGGGCAACGGCATGCATTTTACGCTGATCGGTCTGCGCGGTGACATCGAAGGATTCTCGGCCTCCGAACTGGCGATTGTCGCGTCCGGATATTTCCTTGGATTTCTGTCAGGGGCAAGGCTGACGCCGGGAATGATAAAACGGGTCGGACATGTGCGCGTCTTTGCGGCGCTTGGCAGCTTCATGTCCGCGGCGCTGATCGCGTTTCCCCTGCTCACGGACCCGATTCTGTGGACGGTGTTGCGCATATTGGTCGGGTTCTGCATGTCCGGGGTCTATGTGACAGCGGAAAGCTGGCTCAATGCATCGGCCACCAACGAAACCCGCGGCAAGGTGCTTTCGGCCTACATGATCGCCCAGACGGTTGGCATCATCGGGGCGCAAGGCCTTTTAACCCTTGGAGACGCGGCCACCACAAGCCTGTTCATCGCCGCGTCGATCCTTGTGTCGATCTCGTTCGGGCCGATCCTTTTGTCCGTCACACCCACCCCTGCGGCCGAGGTCACCCGGCCCATGCCGCTGCGCGACTTGTTTCGGGGATCGCCCTTGGGGACGGTGGGAATCTTCTTGCTGGGCACGATTTACGCCACGCAATCGGGCATGGGGGCTGTCTATGGGGCACAAGTGGGGATGAGCGCCAATGAGATATCGCTGTTCATTGCGATGCTCTTTGGCGGTGCCCTGCTGCTCCAGTTTCCAATCGGGTGGCTGTCGGACAGAATGGACCGAAGAAAGCTCATTCTCGGCTGTTCGGCCCTCGGCGCGACTTTCTGTATTTTGGGTTGGATCAATGGCCCCAGCATTGTGCTGCTGATGGGGGCGGCCTTTCTGACCGGCGGTGTCACCACACCGCTTTATGCCCTGATCCTCGCTTACACCAACGACACATTGGATGCCGAGGATATGCCCGCGGCATCGGGTGGGCTGGTGCTTACCTTTGGCATTGGCGCCATTCTCGGTCCATTGGCCGCTGGCGCCGCGATGGAGGCATTGGGGCCGCAAGCGTTCTGGATGGTGCTTGGCGTGACTTTTGTCGCGATTGCGGCCTATTCGGCATACCGCATGACCCAGCGCCCGGCATCCCCCGTGAGCGAAACGGACAGCTACCTTGGCGTGCTTCCGACCGCGTCGCCCGTGGCGGTCGAAGCGGCGGGAGCCTGGGCTGTGGAGCAAGGCGAGATCGAGCGCGGAGCTGGTGCCTGATCGGTCAATTCAGCGGAAAACAGCTCTAAACTTTTGTTGGAGATGCGCTGATCCAGACCCCAGACCAATATTCGGAGGCAGTCGGGAATGCCATGTGACGGTCATCGGCGCTGCATGTCGCAGCCCGCATGACCCTCGAAGGAGACATCCCATGACACGTATTCTCGCCCTCGCTCTTGCCCTCGCTCTGCCGGTATCGGCTTTCGCGTCCAGCGACGCAGCCCTCACCACGGAACGCGTGACCGAGATCACCAACAAGCTGACCGCCGAAGGTTACGAAGTCCGCAAGATCGACATGGAAGACGGCATGATCGAAGCCTACGTTCTTAAGAACGGTCAACGCTACGAGCTCTATCTCGATGCGGCTCTGAATGTCGTCAGCACCAAGATCGACGATTGATCCATCCTGGTCCGCGCCTCGTGCGCGGACCGCCAATCCCGGAGCGTAACATGACATCCTATAAAATCTGGGACCCGTTCGTCCGGGTCTTCCACTGGGCGCTTGTGGCAGGCTTTGCCGCCAACGCGCTTTTTACCGATGATGAAAGCAAGCTGCATGAATGGCTGGGCTACGCCCTTGTAGCGCTCATTGCCGCGCGGTTGCTGTGGGGCCTCGTTGGGTCCCGCTATGCGCGGTTCGGATCGTTCTGGCCAACCCTGTCCAAAGTCACGGCGCAGGTGTCCGACATGGCCACAGGCCGCAAACGGGTGCATCTGGGCCACACCCCGTTGGGTGCATTGATGATCTTCAACCTGCTTGGATCGGTCCTGCTGATCGGTTTGACCGGCTACATGATGACCACAAACGCATATTGGGGCGTGGACTGGGTTGAAGAAACCCACGAGGCCTTGGTAACTTGGGCCGAGATTTCCATCGTGCTGCATGTGCTTGCGGTGATCTGGGAAAGCCGCCGGACCGGGGTCAACCTGCCGCGCGCCATGATCACAGGTGTCAAGACCGTGCCGGACGGAGCCAGGGCAGAGCCGTGACCTTCCAGAATTCCACGAAACCGGTGTCGTTGCTGGTCCTGATCGTCGCGCAATCCCTTTGCGCGGCGTTCTTCCTCTGGGACGTTGTTGTTGATGGGTTCGACATGGGGATCCCCGCGTTTGTGTCGAGCCATTTCGTTATCGAGTTTCTGGCGGTTCTGGCACTGATCGCCGGAGTGATTTTCGAGACCCGCTATCTGTTCGCCTTGTTGCGGCGCAAGGCGCATCTGGAAGAGCAGCTTGGTCTCGCGGCTGGTGCCTTCCACGACATCGTCGAGGCCCGGTTCGACACGTGGTCGCTCACCCCGTCAGAACGGGATGTCGCTCTTTTCGCTCTCAAGGGCTTCGGCATCGCCGAGATCGCCGAACTGCGTGGCTCGGCTGAAGGCACGGTGAAGGCGCATCTCAACGGCATCTACCGCAAGGCGGGCGTCACTGGGCGCGGTGCTTTTGTAGGGCTCTTTATCGAAGACCTGATGTCTATTCCCCACGCGCCCAACGACGTCACGGCGTGACAGGCATGACCCGCTCTGGCATTCTCGCGCCCAAGAGCAGAGGGGCGCGACGACGATGACCAATACACTCGCCATCGGGTTGGGGCTGATGATCCTTGGCGGATTGGCGGTGGATGCCTTTCTGACCGGAGGCGACGGTTTCATGTTCCTTGCGTCCAAAATGATCGACTTTCTGGACTGGATCGCGTTCTGGCGGTGATCCGCCCCTTGCGGCCTAAACGAGATCGCGCATGGCCTTCGGACTCAGGCTGTTCTGAGTTGCTGAGAAGGGCAGCTTCATGTTGCCGTCCCCCTTTCGCACCACGATCTGATGGTAGTAATTCCAGTTGTGCATGTTCGCTTCGGTCAGCGGTTTGAAATACAATGTGCCTTCGCCGTAGGTCAGGTCGTACAGGCTTTTCCAGTTATTCATGTAGTATCGCGCGCGTTCGTAATCGAGCACGCTTGCCCCATCACCAGCCTTGATCAGGGTGTTGATATGGCGGGCGAACGGCTCGAACCGGGCGGCTTCGGACGTGATGAAGATCAGGGATACAAACGCTTTCTTGTCAGCCTCGCTGCGCTGTGGCCCTGCCACTCCCAAGGCAGCATGGATATGGGTCAGGTTGAACGGATGCGGCATCGGTTTGTTGGCATAGCTTTCCTCGGTCGCGGAAAGCTTATGTCCGTTGATGACCTTCACGTAATAGGGTGAGGATGTCTCGATCCCGATCGTGACCGATCTGGACTTCCCATTCAGTGTTCCGATCAGTATCACCTCAAGTAGCGCCGGAGCGCGTTTTGTAAAGGTTTTGCGCAACGTCTCGATCATGTCGAGGTATTGACCGCCGAGAATATCGAAACTCTGAGCCATAGCCGATCCATTAAATAATCGTGCGGCAAAGGCTGGCTGCCTGAACATCAAAAACGGGGAACCGAACCGCCGCAAGAACGTCTGTTAATAAATAATCGAATGCTACGCGCAGAGCAGCGCATCTGTCAAAAAGAGAAACCCGATATCCGGCACCCTTTTGACCCGGCCGATTGAGGGATTGTGCCGCGCTTGGACCGGCGCATCGCTTGACAGCTTTGCTCCGTTCTGTTTGTTAGCGTTAACAGCATCAGACAGCATGTGCTGTCAGCACCAGTGAGGACACTCATATGAGCACCAAAGTCGCAATCAACGGATTTGGACGCATTGGCCGCAACATCCTGCGTGCGATCATCGAATCCGGTCGCACCGATATCGAAGTCATCGCGATCAACGATCTGGGTCCGGTCGAGACCAACGCCCACCTGCTGCAATATGACAGTGTACATGGCCGCTTCCCGGTCGAGGTGAAAACCTCGGGAGACACAATCGACGTGGGTCGTGGGCCGATCAAGGTGACAGCGATCCGCAACCCGGCTGACCTGCCGTGGTCGGATGTGGATGTTGTTCTTGAATGTACCGGCATCTTCACCAGCAAAGAGGCGTGCCAGGCGCATCTTGAAAACGGTGCAAGCCGCGTGCTGATTTCCGCTCCCGGTAAGGATGCGGACAAAACCATCGTTTACGGTGTGAACCATGACAGCCTGACCGCCGATGACCTGATCGTGTCAAACGCGTCCTGCACCACCAACTGCCTGTCCCCGGTCGCATATGTGCTGAACAACGCCATCGGGATCGAGCGTGGGTTCATGACCACGATCCATTCCTACACTGGTGATCAGCCGACGCTGGACACGATGCACAAAGACCTCTACCGCGCCCGCGCCGCGGCACTAAGCATGATCCCGACCTCCACCGGGGCCGCCAAGGCCGTCGGTCTGGTGTTGCCGGAACTGAACGGCAAGCTGGATGGCGTGGCGATCCGGGTGCCCACGCCCAACGTGTCGGTGGTCGATCTGACCTTCACCGCTTCGCGCAACACGACGGTTGAAGAAATCAACGACGCGATCCGCGCCGCTGCTGATGGCCCGCTCAAGGGCATCCTCGGGTATACGGACAAGCCGCTGGTGTCGTCGGACTTCAACCACGATCCACATTCGTCGATCTTCCATATGGATCAGACCAAGGTCATGGACGGACACATGGTCCGTATCCTGAGCTGGTACGACAACGAATGGGGCTTCTCGAACCGCATGGCCGATACGGCTGTTGCGATGGGCAAGCTTATTTAATTGGAACTGGGCGCGCCGATGATCGGTGCGCCCAGCCTACGTTTGGCAAATTGATGCCGACGAAACGCACCGCGTTTGGTGCCTGCGGAACTTAATACCGCCCTTGGGAATTCCCTGTTCATGATCTGGAAAAGCCCGGATCGGAACAGGAGACACCATGACTGACACCGCTCTCAATCCCGCACAACCGCATCTTGATTCAGCAACTGAACCGGGGGCCAGCACCCCTAACGACCATCTGCGTGATCTCTACACACGTATTGTGGACGCAAAGGCCGGCTTCGACGTGATGGTTGAAAAGGCCGAGCCCGAATTTCGTGATGTGGCAACATCGTTTCGTGACATGCATGAACGTCATGCGTCCAAGATTGCCGAATTGCTGCATGGACATGTCGACAAAGATGGTTCTCTCATGGGCGCGGTTAACCGGGCCGTTGTGTCGATCCGTGCCCTGTTTGATGAAATAGATGAAGACATCATGGATCAGGTGCGCAACGGAGAGAAATGGGTTCTCGACGCGTTCCGTGAGGCCGAGGCCAATTGTGCCGCTCCTCATGAGGCACAATTGATCGCAATGCGGGCCGAGCTTGAAGACCTCTTGGACCGTACAGCGTATCTTGATTGATCAACGGGAACTATGGGGCCGGCGACCCTGCCCGACCCTTGCACGAGACGCAGGGCGGCCTTTCAGACCTGTCAGTTGTTCTGCAGCGCAGCATCCTTATCTTCAGAACTGTAGCTGGTAGCGCAAACAGTCTGCTGGCTCAGGACCATAAGCAAGGAAAGGACTGACCATGGCCCATCTTATGTCTTCCCTGTGGGACCGTCTTCAAAAGCGGGCCGCTTACAATCGCACAGTTCGGGAAATCCGGTCGATGCCGCTTGATGTGGCGCTGGATTTGAACATCTATCCCGGCGATGCGGAAAAGATCGCAGTCAAGGCCATTTACGGCCGCTGACCAACGACATCTTCGTTGACACAGGACACAGCCGCGCATCCTTGCGCGGCTTTTGTCATGTTTCGGGGCCGAATTTTTCGATCAGGGCCTGACGCACCGGCGCCGTGACGAACTTTGATACGTCCCCCCCCAACCGGGCGATTTCCTTGACCAGTTTGGAGGCAATCGCCTGATGTCTGGCCTCGGCCATGAGAAAGACAGTTTCGACGCTGTCATCCAGCGCGCGGTTCATCCCGACCATCTGGAATTCATACTCAAAATCCGCAACCGCGCGCAGTCCACGTACGATGATCGTGGCTTCCACATCGCGGGCGCAGTCGATCAGCAGGTTTTCGAACGGGTGCACAACGATCTCGATTCCCGTCTGTTCGGACAGAGACACACATTCGGCCTCGATCATGGCAACGCGTTCTTTAAGGTCGAACAACGGTCCCTTGTCGCGATTGATGGCAACGCCAATCACCAACCGATCCAGAAAGGCCGAAGCCCGTCGGATGATGTCGATATGGCCCATTGTGATCGGGTCGAATGTCCCGGGGTAAAGACCGATGCGCATGGGCAGTCTCCGGCAAGTCGTCACGTTTCCCCCTGTCTCGCATCAAAAGCGCAGGGAGTTCAAGCAGATGACTGTCTCGGGTCAGTGACCCATGATCATACCTTCCAGCGCGTTCCGCTCCATCGCCAGTTCCGTCAGGCGGGCTTTCACCACGTCACCGATGGTGATGAGGCCAACCAGTTTGCCATCCTCGACCACGGGCATGTGGCGGAATCGACCTTCGGTCATCTGGCTAAGGATGTGGTCGGCATCGTCATTGCGGCTGCAGGTCACGAGCTTCTGGGTCATGTAACTGTCGACACTGTCTGAAAGGCAGGACGCGCCCCGCGTGGCCAGTTCCCGCACGATGTCGCGTTCCGACAGAATGCCAAGGGCGGTCTCGGCATCGTCAGACACAACCACAGTACCGATGCGTTTCTCGGTCAATATCTTGGCCACGTCTGCGATACTGGTCCCGGTCTTTACGGTCACAACCGCATCTGTCGCCTTGCTTTTGAGAATGTGATGAACTTGCATGGTCTCTCCTCCGGTCCCTGTGCCCCTTCAGCGTCCTCACAGACCCGTGTTCTGTCAAGTGCCTGAAAGTAACGCCTCCAATCGCGCGACCTCGGCGCGCACGCCTTGGGCCAATGCAGTGGCGAACCGGGTGATCCGGTCAAGCCGGCGGTCTTCGGCATGGCGCACGAGATAGAAGCTGCGGGTGAACGACAGTGCGTCCGTCAGCACCCGCCGCACACCAGGAGCAAAGGGAAGCGCAAAATCATGGGCGATGCCGATGCCGCCGTGCTGGCGCAAGAGTTGCAATTGAACCGAGGCCGAATTCGACGCCAGTGCCACCCGTTCAAGGGCCAAATCACTGAGGTAATCCAGTTCCTTGTCGAAGATCATGTCGGGGATGTAGCCAACGATCCTGTGATCCTTCAGGTCCGCTACGGAACTGAGGGGTGGATGTGCAGAAAGATATGTATCGCTTGCCGCAAGATGCAGCTTGTAGTCGGTGATGCGCTGGTAGGACAGCCGCGATGCGGTGGGCGGACTGACGGTGATCGCCATATCCGCTTCACGGCGAGACAGGTTCACCACGCGTGGCAACGCGACGATCTGCAGGTCAAGGTCGGGGTTCGCCTTGGATAGATCGGCGAAAACCCGCGGCAGCACGAAATTTGCACAGCCATCCGGTGCTCCGATGCGGATCTGCCCGGTCAGAGTGCCCGCCTCACCCGTCAGGACAGAGCTTGCGCCCTGCATCGCTTGTTCCGCGCGTTCGGCGTGGTCGATCAGCCGGGTCCCCGCCTCGGTCAGGGTGTAGCCTTGCGGGCTCTTAATGAAAAGCGCCTGTCCTATGGCCTCTTCCAGCCGGGCCACCCGGCGGCCAACGGTGGCGGGATCCATGCGCAGCGCCCTGCCCGCCCCGGACAAGGTATCATGGCGCGCGACGGAGAGGAAAATTCGCAGGTCATCCCAACTCTGCACACCCTATCCTTTGCATTTTTGCAAAACGTATTTGGGATATTGCCCCTTTGATCCGCATTTTTGCAAGACTAAGATGCCGCCAACTAGACGAGGAGGATTCCATGCAAGAGTTGACCCATTACATTGGCGGCGAACACGTCAAAGGCACTTCGGGCCGTTTTGCCGATGTCTACAACCCCGCAACGGGCGAAGTTCAGGCCAAGGTGCCGCTGGCGTCCACGGACGAAATCGCCAAGGCCATCGAGATTGCCGCGAAGGCCCAGCCTGCATGGGCCGCAACCAACCCGCAGCGCCGTGCGCGCGTGATGATGGCCTTCGTGGGTCTGCTGAACCGCGACATGGACAAACTGGCCGAAGCCCTGAGCCGTGAGCACGGTAAAACCATCCCCGACGCCAAAGGCGACGTGCAGCGTGGTCTGGAAGTGGTGGAATACTGCATCGGCGCGCCGGAACTGCTCAAAGGTGAATACACCGACAGCGCGGGTCCCGGCATCGACATGTATTCCATGAAGCAACCGCTGGGCGTGACGGCGGGCATCACCCCGTTCAACTTCCCGGCGATGATCCCGATGTGGATGTTTGCCCCGGCGCTGGCCTGCGGCAACGCGTTTATCCTCAAGCCGTCCGAGCGGGACCCGTCGGTGCCGCTGATGCTGGCGGAACTGATGGAAGAAGCCGGTCTGCCGAAAGGCGTGTTGCAGGTGGTGAACGGTGACAAGGAAGCGGTGGATGCGCTGCTCCATCACCCCGTTGTGCAGAGCATCGGCTTTGTCGGCTCGACCCCGATCGCGGAATACATTTATGGAACCGGCTGCGCCAACGGCAAGCGCGTGCAGTGTTTCGGTGGTGCCAAGAACCACATGATCATCATGCCGGATGCCGATATGGATCAGGCCGCTGACGCGCTGATCGGTGCAGGCTACGGTGCTGCGGGCGAACGCTGCATGGCGATCTCGGTTGCTGTTCCTGTCGGCCATGAAACCGCAGATCGGCTGATCGAAAAGCTGGTGCCGCGCATCGAGAAGCTCAAGGTTGGGCCCTACACGGCAGGCAATGATGTGGATTACGGCCCCGTCGTGACAGCCGCAGCCAAGCAAAACATCCTTGGCCTGATCCAGTCGGGCGTCGATCAGGGCGCAAAGCTGGTCGTTGATGGCCGCGATTTCAGCCTTCAGGGCTATGAAAACGGGTTCTTCGTCGGACCGCATCTGTTCGACCACGTGACCCCGGACATGGACATCTACAAGAAAGAGATCTTCGGCCCGGTTCTGTCGACTGTACGCGCAGGCTCGTATGAAGAAGCCATCAAGCTGGCGATGGACCATGAATATGGCAACGGCACCGCGATCTTCACCCGCGACGGTGACGCGGCGCGTGATTTCGCCAACCGGATCAACATCGGCATGGTGGGCATCAACGTTCCGATCCCGGTGCCGCTGGCCTATCACACCTTCGGCGGATGGAAGAAATCCGTCTTCGGCGATCTCAACCAGCATGGCCCGGATGCGTTCAAGTTCTACACACGGACCAAGACAGTGACCTCGCGCTGGCCGTCAGGCATCAAGGAAGGTGGCGAATTCAACTTCAAAGCCATGGATTGATTGGCATAAAGATTAACAGCATAAAGGGCGGGCTAATCCGCCCTTTTTTTCGTTTGAGGCCATGTGTCCATAACCGTTCAGATCATCGCCGACCAAAATCTGGTTTACGTGAGATATACCGGCGCGATGCTGGTTGACGAGACAGCAGCCGCTTTGGGCGAGTTCGCAAAGCACCCCTTGGCGGGTCCGGGGCTGCGGCATCTGGTGGATCTGACCCGGTTGACCGACATCGACCGTGACTACGCAAAGTTCATGGAGATTCAGGCCAAGAAGGTCGAGACCATGGCGGGTCATGGTGTCGAAACCTTCATGGTGTACCTGGCAAATACTCCAATCGGGTTACACGCCGCGAATATGGGCAAGAACGGGTGGACGCCGGAAAGCGGCGTTGTCGCTATCGTCGTCGAGAACGAAGATCACGCGCTTGTCGCCTTGGGTTTGCCTTTCGACAGCATCTCGCAGATGCTCGAGAGATGTGATGCGCAGAGCGTGTGACGGCCTGATATCAATCTCGTTGATTTGAACACAATTTCCCTGACAGTAGGGGCTTCCTTGTTCCTTTGATCATTGGGAGCCTATGCCAGCCGAGTTTCACATCCTACCCGAGCATAATCTGGTTTACGTGCAGTACAGCGGTCTCATGCTGGTTGAGGACAGTCTGAAAGCGTTTGGTGCCTATGCCAGACATCCTGACGCCCGGCCCGGCCAACGCCATCTGATCGACCTGAGCCGGATCACCGACATGGAGCGGGATTTTGCGCGGGTGATGCAGTTGCAGGCGACCAAAGGCGCGGATCTCGCGATGCGCGAGACCGAGACACTTATGGTCTATTTCGCCAACACGCCCGTTTCGCTCAAGGCGGCGGCGTTGGCCAAGAACGGCTGGTCCGCCAGCCAGGGCGTGATCGCGATTGTCCAGGAAACCGAAGAGGCCGCGCTGTCGGCACTTGGCCTCGCGGCGACTTCGATCGAGGCCATCTTGAGCCCGGTCCTGCGCCAGACCCGCTAACGCGGAAAGGTCAGGTTCCCTGAAGACACCGTACCAAGCACTGAAATCATGGTTGTGATGCGGTGTGCGTCCAGCGGATTGGCTGTCCCGGCGGGCAAGGTGATGACATCGCCATAGTGAATGCCGGTGTTGCTGACGACATCCGTACTAAGGCGATAATTCTTGCCATTGGCAACGCTGAACGCGGATTGGACGTCCCGTATTGCTTGGCGCGGGTTAAAGATGGCGCTGGCCACGGCACCGGCAGCGCGGGTCTGAACGGCAAGATAATTGGCCTGCCACATGTTGCGCGATGCGATGATCGCGACACCCGGAGCATTGAAGGTGACAAACGGCAGACCCATCCGCGACCCCACCACCTGCGCGACAGCGCCGCCCAGCGAATGCCCCGTCACGTAGACCGGGCCATGTGCGCTGACCCCAGATGCAATGGCTTCGCCAATGGGGTACATGGCAGTATTCATGCCCAGTGTCAGCTGCGCATCCTCCACCAGATCCGAGGCATTGTCGGTCCCACGAAACGCCACCACGAACACGCTGCCATCCGTATAGATGACGGTGCGCAGACCGGAATTCGGTTCATACATGGGATCGGCTGCAGTCCAACGCGGGACGGTTGGATTGGTGTCATAAGCCCCGCTCGACATCCGGGCATAGTCAATAATTGTCGGCATCTGAAAATCCTCGTCTGCAATAATGCGAACGAACTTACTCTGTTTTCAGGAAAGCATGAGTCTTTTTTCAAACAGACTGTCTGTCTGCCGACATAAAGGGCGCAGCAACAGGTTTTGCCTTTTGCCGATCTTGCCGTCATCTTGGCAGGATCAAAGACAGGGAGGTGCGTCATGCGGGAACCGGCATTCAGCATTGGGATCGAAGAGGAATACCTGCTGGTGGATCTCGACAGCATGGCGCTGGCTCAGGCCCCGGATGGGTTGATGGAGGCCTGCGCGGCCGAGCTTGAAAAGCAGGTCAGCCCAGAATTCCTGCAATGTCAGATCGAGATCGGCACCAAGGTCTGCGCCGATATCAACGACGCGCGTGAAGACCTCAAGCGGTTGCGCAGCACCGTGGCGCGCTGCGCCAAGGCGTATAACCTTGCGCCGATCGCGGCCTCCTGCCATCCGTTTGGGGATTGGAAGAACCAGCACCACACCAACAAGGACCGCTACAATGCGCTTCAGGATGCATTGGGTGGCGTGGTCCGCCGGATGCTGATCTGCGGCATGCATGTGCATGTGGGGCTGGACGACGATGCCCTGCGGGCTGATCTGATGGGGCAGATGGCGTATTTCCTGCCGCATCTGCTGGCGATGTCCACCTCCTCGCCGTTCTGGCAGGGTGAAGATACCGGGCTCGCGTCGTACCGGATTTCGGTTTTCGACAACCTGCCCCGCACCGGCTTGCCGCCCACCTTTGACAATTGGTCGGAATATGAACGCTCGGTTCAGGTATTGGTCGATCTGGGCGTGATCGAGGACAGCTCCAAGATCTGGTGGGACCTGCGCCCGTCGCATTCATTTCCCACGCTTGAGACCCGCATCATGGATGTGCAGCCCCGGCTGGAGGACACGCTGACGCTGGCGGCGATCAACCAGTGCCTGATGCGGATGTTGTGGCGGCTGCGGGTGCGCAACCAGCGCTGGCGTCGCTATGATCCGTTCCTGATCAGTGAAAACCGCTGGCGCGCGCAACGCTATGGGGTGAGCGATGGACTGATCGACTTTGGCCGCGGTGAGATCGTGCCGATGGCGGAGTTGACGGAAGAGCTGATCTCGCTCGTTGAGGAGGACGCAGGCATTCTTCGGTGTCACCGCGAGTTGGAGCACAGCCGCGAGATTGTCGCCCACGGCAATGCCACAACCCGGCAACGTGCTGTGGTGGCCGAGGCGAAGGCGGCAGGCAAAGACGCGGATGGCCAGATGCAAGCCGTTGTCAGCCATCTGGTCGAAGCCTTCCACGAGGGGCTTTGACCTTTTGCAAAAGTCCTGAAACAGTTAGCAATTAAACACTCGTTCAATTCACGAATCCAACGGGAGGAGCGGCGCGATGGATTTTGCCCTCACAGAAGAACAATCCGCCATTTTCGACATGGCTTACGCCTTTGGTCAGGACCATATCGCGCCCCATGCCCGCGACTGGGAAGCACAGGGCACGATCCCGAAAGACCTGTGGCCTCAGCTTGGGGAATTGGGCTTTGCGGGGCTCTACGTGTCAGAGGAGAGCGGCGGTTCTGGCCTCAGCCGGTTGGATGCAACGCTGGTCTTCGAGGCGCTGTCGATGGCCTGCCCGTCTGTCGCGGCGTTTTTGTCGATTCACAATATGTGCGCCAAGATGATCGACGCCTTTTCCAGCGACGAGATGAAGGCGCGCGTGCTGCCCAAGGCGATGACGATGGAAACCGTGCTGAGTTACTGCCTCACCGAGCCGGGCAGCGGTTCGGACGCAGCGGCGCTGAAAACACGCGCCGAGCGCACCAACGAGGGCTATACGCTCAATGGCACCAAAGCGTTTATCTCGGGCGGTGGCTATTCCGATCTTTACGTCGCGATGGTCCGTACGGGCGAAGATGGGCCCAAGGGTGTGTCGGCGGTTCTGATCGAGGATGGGACACCGGGGCTGAGTTTTGGCGGGCTTGAGGACAAGATGGGCTGGCGGTCGCAACCCACACGGCAGGTCCAGTTCGACGATTGCAAGATCCCGGCCGAAAACCTGCTGGGCGAAGAAGGCCAAGGGTTCAAATACGCGATGGCCGGTCTGGATGGCGGGCGGCTGAACATCGCTGCCTGCTCGCTTGGAGCCGCCCAAACCGGGCTGACCTCGACCCTCGCCTACATGGCCGAGCGCAAGGCGTTCGGGAAATCCATCGACCAGTTCCAGGCGCTGCAGTTCCGCCTTGCGGATATGGAGATCGAGTTGCAGGCCGCGCGCACCTTCCTGCGTCAGGCGGCGTGGAAGCTCGACACCGGCTCACCGGATGCCACCAAGTTCTGCGCGATGGCCAAGAAGTTCGTCACCGAGACGGGGTCCAAGGTGGTGGATCAATGTCTGCAATTGCACGGTGGCTATGGTTATCTGGCGGATTACGGGATTGAAAAACTGGTCCGCGACCTGCGCGTCCATCAGATCCTCGAAGGCACCAATGAAATCATGCGCCTGATCGTGGCACGTCAGATGTTGGCGCGTTGACCCTCTGGCTTCTTTGGGCTCGAAATACCTCGGGGGAGTCCGCCAGTGGCGGACGGGGGCAGCACCCCCTACCCCCTCACAAGATACGCGAAAGCAGACGGATATGACCGACATCGACATTCGCAAAGACGGCCATGCCGGCCGCATCACTCTGAACCGCCCTAAGGCGCTGAACGCGCTCACTTACGAGATGTGTCTTGCCATCGAGGATGCGCTTTGGGAGTGGCGGGCTGATCCGACGATCAAGTTGGCCCTGATTGATGCTGTGGGCGACAAGGCGTTTTGCGCTGGCGGCGACATTGCCGAGAGGTATGCGACGGGGACCGCTGGTGACTACGCCTATGGCCAGCGCTTCTGGCGCGACGAATACCGGATGAATGCGCTGGTTTCCGAATACCCCAAACCGGTGGTGAGCTTTCTTCAGGGCTTCACCATGGGTGGTGGCGTTGGCGTCGGCTGCCACGGTTCGCATCGTGTGGTGGGCGACAGTTCCAAGATTGCCATGCCGGAGTGCGGGATCGGTCTGATCCCCGATGTCGGCGGGTCCTACCTGTTGGCCCATGCACCCGGGCATCTGGGGGAATACCTTGGCATGACCACGGATCGAATGGGACCGGGCGACGCGATCCATGTCGGGTTCGCCGATCTGTATGTCCCAGAAGACAAGTGGCAGGGCATCAAGGCCCATCTCTGTGCTGACGGCGATCTGGCCGCGCTGGCTACGGCGGCCCGCCCTGCGCCGGACGCACCGCTGAAAGAGGCGCAGGCACAGATCGACGCGCTGTTTGGCGGTGGGTCCTTGGGCGAGATTGTGGACACACTCCGCGCAGACACCAGCAGGTTTGCGCAAGACGCGCTGGCCAGATTGAGCCGCAGCGCACCTCTGTCGCTGGCTTGCACGGTCGCGATCCTGCATCAACTGCGGGCAGAACAAGGCGACTTGAGACAGGCGTTGCAGTTGGAGTACCGCTTCACCTCGCGGTCGATGGAACATGGGGATTTCATCGAAGGCATTCGCGCGGCGATCATCGACAAAGACAAATCCCCAAAATGGTCCCATGATCTTGACCGGGTTTCGGACAGTGACGTGGCAGCCATGTTGCGCCCGGTGGAGGGCACAGAAGTGACATTCGAACGGAGGAGCGAGGCATGAAGATCGGGTTTATCGGACTGGGCAATATGGGTGCGCCGATGGCGGCCAATTTGGCCAAGGCGGCGCATGATGTAGTCGGCTATGACATGGCGACCGTTGCGGTGGACGGTGTCACAAATGCGGCCACTGCCGCAGAGGCCGCAAAGGGTGCAGACGTGGTGATCACCATGTTGCCCAATGGCGAGATCCTGCGCGCGGTGGCCGCACAGGTCATCCCGGTGATGCGCAAAGGTGCCGTGCTGCTGGATTGCTCGACCGTCGATGTGAACAGCGCACGCGCCGTTGCCGCCGACGCGGAAGCCGCTGGATTGCTGCCTCTGGACGCGCCGGTGTCGGGCGGCATTGGCGGCGCTGCGGCAGGCACTTTGACCTTCATGGTGGGCGGATCGGATGAGGCGTATCAGACCGCCCTGCCCCTGTTGGAAACAATGGGGCAGAAATCTGTCCATTGTGGCCCTTCCGGGAACGGTCAGGCTGCCAAGATCTGCAACAACATGATCCTTGGCGTGACCATGATAGCCACCTGTGAGGCCTTTGCCTTGGCTGACAAACTGGGTCTGGACCGTCAGGCGATGTTCGATGTGGTCAGCACCTCGTCGGGCTACAGCTGGTCGATGAATGCCTATTGCCCGGCCCCCGGCATTGGCCCCAAAAGCCCAGCAGATAACGGGTATACCCCAGGTTTTGCAGCGGAATTGATGCTGAAAGACCTGCGCTTGAGTCAGCAAGCAGCAGATGCCTCCGACGCGGATACACCGCTTGGACAAGCCGCAACCGAACTCTACCGGCGGTTCGTCGAAAAGGAGGACGGCAAAGGCCGAGACTTCTCTGCGATGCTGCCCCGGTTCGAAAAGCGCGGACGCGGGTAGCTGCCTTAATTATCGAAAGATAGTTAATTGTGGCTAAAGAATTGCCAAAAAGTTAACGAGTTCGCTACAAAAGATCGCCGCCGTTCCCTGGCAAAACAAGTCCCAGACTTGGACCACGGGAAGGCGGCGCTTCGATGCCCATTGCTCAGGAATTGCCGATTGATCTCCGCGCGACAGCGCTTGAGATGGCGAATACGATTTTTGGCGCTGGCATCACGGTCAACAGCGCGTCTTACTCTGGCGGGTGGCGCTCTTCTGGTATCTACACCAATGGCGACACGGTCTCTCCGGGCGTCACACCCGGCGATACCGGCGTCATCCTGTCGACCGGCAATGCAAGCGATTTCACCAACAATTCAGGCACTACCAACACCAACGAGGTTGCCGACCGCAGCACAAACACGTCGGGTGCCAACGGCGACCCGGATTTCGAAGCGATTGCGGCCGGTCCCACCTATGATGCCTCATTTCTCGAAGTTGACTTCACGCCCACCGGCGACACTCTGACCCTCAGCTTTGTCATCGCCTCTGAGGAATACCCAGAGTTTATCAATTCCGCGTTTCTTGACGTGGTCGGCATCTGGGTGAATGGCACACAGGCCTCGGTCAGCGTGGGGGACGGTCAGGTTTCTGTCGGCAATATCAATGGCAGCCAGACACCCAACCTATATCAGGACAACACAGCAGATCAGTTCAACACCGAAATGGACGGGTTCACCATCACCTTGAAGGTTACGGCCCCGGTTAATGTCGGTGTGTCGAACACCATCAAGATCGGCGTGGCCGATGTCTCGGACACGGACTATGACACCAATCTCCTGATCGCTGGCGGCTCTGCGCAGACCGCGCTGATCGCCGGCGACGACTCAGTGAATGTTGGGTTGAGCAGCTCCAAGACATTCGACGTTCTGGGCAACGACACGGCGAGCGGCGGGACGTTGACGATCACCCATGTGAACGGCATCGCGGTGACCGTAGGCAGCTCGATCACGCTGACATCTGGTGCAACCGTCATCCTGAACGCGGACGGCACATTTACAGTGTTGTCCGATGCAGATGCGGAAACTGTGTATTTCACCTACACGGTCGAGGATGGGCTTGGTACAAGCGATATCGGCATCGTGCAGGTCAACCAGATGCCGTGTTTTGTTGCAGGCACGCTTATCGACACGCCCAGCGGTGCCGTCCCTGTCGAGGACCTGCGCCCGGGCGATCTGGTGCTGACTTTAGACAACGGCCCACAGCCTATCCGTTGGGCCGGTTCCCGCGCGATCGAGGCAAGGGACAATTTTGCCCCGATCCGCATTTGTGCGGGCAGCTACGGCGCCGAGGCGGATGTGCTCTTGTCCCCGCAGCACCGGGTCTTGGTATGTGATGTCTGGGCGGAATTGTTGTTCGGTGAATCCGAAGTGTTGGTGAAGGCCAAGGATCTGGTAAACGGCAAGACCGTGCGCCGCGAAGAAAGTGGCGAACGCGTCACCTACGTGCATCTGCTCCTCGATCAGCACAACATACTGACGTCGCATGGGCTGTTGTCCGAAAGCTACCTGCCCGGCCCGATGATGCGCCACACGTTTCCCGAAGATTCCTGCGCCGAGATCATCACGCTGTTCCCCGAACTGGCCGATATCGACTCGGCGGGATGGGAAGCGGTGCGGCCAATCCTGAAAACCTACGAGGCGGAGGCCCTTAGGGCCCGCGCCGCCTAAACGGTTATTCCGCCGCGAGGTGCTTTTTCGCGCTGAGCATCGGCTTGAGGTAGCGCCCGGTATGAGATGCCGTGACCTCGGCCACTTCCTCGGGTGTTCCGGTCGCAACGATCTGGCCGCCGCCATCCCCACCTTCGGGACCAATGTCGATCAACCAGTCGGCGGTCTTGATCACATCCAGGTTGTGTTCGATCACGATCACCGAATTGCCTTGGTCGACAAGTTCATGCAGAACTTCAAGAAGCTTGCGTACATCCTCGAAATGTAAGCCAGTTGTTGGCTCGTCTAGTATATACAGCGTGCGTCCGGTGGACCGTTTCGCAAGCTCCTTCGACAGCTTCACGCGCTGTGCCTCACCACCCGAGAGCGTGGTCGCCTGTTGGCCCACCTTGATATAGCCCAGACCCACACGCACCAGTGCGTCCATCTTTTCGCGGATGCTTGGCACCGCCTTGAAGAACTCCTGCGCGTCTTCGACCGTCATGTCGAGAACGTCGGCAATGCTCTTGCCCTTGAACTTGATCTCCAACGTTTCGCGGTTGTAGCGTGCGCCTTTGCAGGTTTCGCATGTCACGTAGACATCGGGCAGGAAGTGCATCTCGATCTTGATGACGCCGTCGCCCTGACACGCCTCGCAACGTCCGCCTTTTACGTTGAAGCTGAAGCGCCCCGGCTTATAGCCGCGCGCCTTGGCTTCGGGCAGACCGGCGAACCAGTCGCGGATCGGGGTGAACGCGCCGGTATAGGTCGCGGGGTTGGAGCGCGGTGTGCGGCCAATCGGGCGCTGGTCGATGTCGATCACCTTGTCCAGATGTTCGAGTCCCTTGATCGTCTCGCAGGGCGCGGGTGTCTGGCGCGCGCCGTTAAGGCGCATGGAGGCGGTTTTGAACAGGGTCTCAATGGTCAGCGTCGACTTGCCACCACCGGAGACACCGGTGACACAAACGAACTTGCCCAGTGGGAAATCAGCCGTAACCTCGCGGAGATTGTTGCCGGTCGCCTTGACCACCTGGATCGACTTGCCCTTCTTGCCCGTGCGCCGCTCCGCAGGAACGGCAATTTCGCGTGCGCCACTGAGATACTGGCCGGTCAGGGACGCTGGATCGTCGGCCACCTCTTTCGGAGTGCCATGCGACACGACACGCCCGCCATGCACACCGGCCCCGGGGCCGATGTCGAAGACGTAATCCGCCTCGCGGATCGCCTCTTCGTCATGTTCGACCACGATCACCGTATTGCCTTGATCCCGCAGGGATTTCAGCGTTCCAAGCAGCCGGTCATTGTCGCGCTGGTGCAGGCCGATGGAGGGTTCGTCCAGCACATAGAGCACCCCAGTCAGGCCAGAGCCGATCTGGCTGGCCAGACGAATGCGCTGGCTTTCGCCGCCCGACAGAGTGCCGGCATTGCGCGACAGCGTCAGGTATTCGAGACCCACATTGTTCAGGAAGCCCAGACGTTCGCGGATTTCCTTCAGGATGGCCTTGGCGATTTCGTTCTTCTGGTTGGTCAGGTGATCAGGCACCGTCTTGCACCAGTCAAACGCGTCCTTGATGGACATCTGAACCACCTGCCCCACGTGCAGACCGGCAATCTTGACTGCCAGCGCCTCTTCCCGCAGGCGGTAGCCGCCGCAGGTGCCGCAGGACCGGTTGTTCTGGTAGCGTTCGAACTCTTCTCGAATCCAGCTCGAATCGGTCTCGCGGTAGCGGCGTTCCATATTCGGGATGACGCCTTCGAAGGTGCGGGTCACCTGGTAGACGCGACCGCCTTCGTCATAGCGGAACGGGATTTCCTCTTCGCCCGAGCCATAGAGGAAGACCTGCTGGATATGCGGATCAAGGTCTTTCCAGCGGGAGTTCTTGTTGAACTCGTAGTGTTTCGCGAGCGATTCAATGGTCTGCAGAAAATACGGCGACTTCCCCTTGCGCCACGGGGCCAGCGCACCATCGGCAATCTTGAGAGTGGCATCGGGCACCACCAGTCGTTCATCAAAGAACAGTTCAACGCCAAGGCCGTCACAGTCGGGGCAAGCGCCAAACGGTGCGTTGAACGAGAACAGGCGCGGTTCAATCTCGGAAATGGTGAAGCCACTGACGGGACAGGCGAATTTTTCCGAGAACGTGTGCCGTTCCGGTTCACCTTCGCTGGGTGCTGTTTCGAGGATCGCAATCCCATCCGCCAGATCCAGCGCGGTGCGGAAGCTGTCGGCAAGCCGGGTTTCCAGCCCTTCTTTTACCACCAGACGGTCGACAACCACGTCGATGTCATGGCGGAACTTCTTGTCGAGCGTGGGCGGCTCATCCAATTCGTAGAACTGTCCGTCCACCTTCACGCGCTGGAAGCCCTGCTTGCGCAGTTCCAGAAATTCCTTGCGGTACTCGCCTTTGCGGTCACGCACAATGGGTGCCAGAAGATAGGCGCGCGTGCCCTCGTCCATCGCCATGACACGGTCCACCATGTCCTGAACCTGCTGCGCCTCGATGGGCAGGCCGGTGGCGGGGCTGTAGGGCGTACCGACCCGTGCAAACAGCAGGCGCATGTAGTCGTAGATCTCGGTCACCGTGCCGACGGTCGAGCGTGGGTTCTTCGACGTGGTCTTCTGTTCGATGGAGATCGCCGGGCTGAGGCCGGAGATGTGATCCACATCCGGCTTTTCCATCATATCAAGGAACTGCCGCGCATAGGCAGAGAGCGATTCCACATACCGGCGCTGGCCCTCGGCGTAGATCGTATCGAACGCCAAAGACGATTTGCCCGACCCCGACAGGCCTGTGATCACCACAAGCTGATCGCGTGGGATGTCCACGTCGATGTTCTTGAGATTGTGCTCGCGTGCGCCACGCACTTCGATGTGCTTCAATTCGGCCATGTGGTCCCCCGATACGGATTGTTAACACATAGTGGGTCGTCAAGAATTCTCCAATCGAAAAGTGAGAACATTATGCGAACATGCGTCTCGTATCACTACGGCACAATAATACTGCGCTCTCAAAGAAAGAATGGCACCGCCGCGCGGGATCGGAGTCGCTGATATCTATATTCAACAGAATTACGTTGGCGTAGCGTTCCTGTTTGGAAGGGGCGCTCACGACAGCGGCCTGATCAAGTTCCAAGGGGACCAAACATTATGACTTCACTCACCGAGATCAAAGGGATCGGACCGGCACTCGCCAAACGGCTTGAGGCGGCTGGTATTGCTGATTGCGATGCGCTTTCAGCAGCGGATCCTGTCGCGCTGGCTTCCATTCCGGGTGTCACCGAAGCCCGTATGGCCACGTGGAAAAAGGCGATTGCCGAGATGGGTGCTAACGTCGCCTCAGGCAGCCCGGCCAAGGCGGCGACCCCGTCAGAGACACCAATGGCCAAAGGGGACGCCAAGACACCCGTCGTGGTCGCTTTGCCGACCGCCGCTCTTCCCGAGGTCGAAGCGACGGAGAGCGCAGACACGCCCGCACCGAAAAAGACGAAAGCCAAGAAGACCAAGGCGAAAGACGAGCCCAAGGCGAAAAAGAAGAAGGACGGGTCAAAGACCAAAGCGGCAAAAGACAGCGACAAGACCGCCTCGAAGTCAAAGGCGTCCGACAAGAAGAAAACCAAAAAGAAAAAGGCGTCTGCTGACGAAAAGCCCGGAAAAACCAAGAAAAAAGCGGACAAGAAAAAGAAATCTGATGCCAAAGCCAAAAGCGCCAAGACCAAGAAAAAGAAGACCAAGGCAGCCTGATCTGATCTGACCTATTCCACTCCGGAACAAACGGACCGGGCCTGCATGTCGCGGGCCCGGTTTTTTGTGTTTGGTCCTTGGCGAGATGGCTCAGCGGTAGAGCAGCGACACCCCGTTGTGGAACACATGCACCTTGTCCGGTGATGCGCCCAGCCGGACGGATTTGCCGCGAAGATCGGCGTGGATGCCCGGCAGTTTGCCGATCACCGCGTCCGCATCGCCCTGCTTTTCGAAATAAAGCAGCGTCACCTCGCCCAAGGCTTCGGTGATGTTCACCTTGCCTTCGAAGATGTAATCGCCATCCGTTTCGAGGAAATCCTCGGGCCGCACCCCGACATTGACCTTGAGGCCCATATCTGCATCGGTGGTCGGGTAATCCGACACCGCCGTGCCGCCGCCATCCATCTTGATCGTGGTCTGCGCCCCGGTGCCCACGATTTCGCCCGGAAGCAGGTTCATCGACGGCGAGCCGATGAACTGCGCCACAAATTCGCTGTTGGGTCGTTCATACAGCTCCAGCGGCGCCCCGACCTGCGCGATCCCCTTGTTGGCCAAAACGACAATGCGGGAGGCAAGTGTCATCGCTTCGACCTGATCATGGGTCACGTAGATCATCGTGCTTTCGGGCATCTGTTCCTTGAGTTGCGCAATCTCGATCCGGGTGGCGACGCGCAGCGCCGCATCGAGGTTCGAGAGCGGTTCATCGAACAGATAAACCTTGGGGTCGCGGACGATCGACCGGCCAATCGCCACACGCTGACGCTGACCGCCAGACAGGGCCTTGGGCAGTCGGTCGAGATACTGGTCCAATTGCAGCATCTTGGCCGCGCGGTTCACCGCGGCATCAATCTCTGACTGCGGCTTCTTGGCGATCTTGAGAGCAAAGCTCATGTTCTCGCGCACCGTCATGTGTGGATAAAGCGCATAGGACTGGAACACCATGGCAATGCCGCGCATCGCGGGCGGCATGTCATTGACCACCTGCCCGTCGATTTCGAGCGTGCCGCCGGTGATCTTTTCCAGTCCGGCGATCATCCGCAGCAGCGTGGACTTGCCACAGCCTGATGGGCCGACAAAGACAATCAGCTCACCTTGCTTGATGTCGAGGTTGATGTTCTTGAGCACGTTGACCGCGCCGGCATACGTCTTTTCGACATCCGTCAGCTTTAAATTGGCCATGACTGTCCCTCCCTAACCCTGTCTCTTTCAGGAATTCATTTTCAGCGCGAGGCACGGTTGCCACGGGCCAAGATGCAATTTGCCATCCGCCTGTGGTCCGGCACTCCCCAGTTCCAGACCGATCTGCGCCCAGTTGCCCGTCGGCATTGCAATCGTGGCGGGCTGGTCGCTCAGGTTGAAGGCACAGAAAATCGTCGCGCCATCATGGCTGCGGGTGAAATGCACGATGGTGCCCGTGCTTTTCACGCCATCATGCTCGCCCTTGGCAAGCGCGGGCTGCGCGTGACGGAAGGCGATGGCGCGGCGGTAATGGTGCAGGATCGCCGCCGGATCGTCTTCTTGATGCGCGACGGTGTGGTGCAAGTGCTCGTGGCTGACCGGAAGCCAAGGCTGGCCGGATGTGAAGCCGCCATTCTGGTTCGACGGCTCCCAGACCATCGGCGTGCGGCAGCCATCGCGGCCCTTGTATTCCGGCCAGAACTGGATGCCGTAGGGGTCCTGCAGATCCTCGAACCCGACCTCGGCTTCGGGCAGACCCAACTCTTCGCCCTGATAGATGCAGACCGATCCGCGCAGGCACATCATCAGCGTCGCAAAGAGGCGCTGTGCGGCGGGTGACAGGTTCCAGCGCGAGGCGTGGCGCGTCACGTCGTGGTTCGAAAACGCCCAGCAGGCCCAGCCGTCCGACGCCACCTCGTCGACCTGCCCCAACACTTCGACAAACCGGTCGGCGGTCGGCTCTACCCCCGAAAGGAATTCGAACGCGTAGCACATGTGCACGCGGTTTTCGCCACGGGTATATTCACCCATGATTTCGAGCCCGCGCTGCGCGTCACCCACTTCGCCCACGGATGTGGTGCCGTTGTATTCATCAAGCAGCGCACGGAACCGCTCCAGGAAGGCTAGGTTTTCGGGCTGGTTCTTGGAATAAAGGTGTTCCTGATGGTTATACGGGTTCACCGACGGCGCGATATTGGCGTTGCGTTTTTCCTTGGGCAGTCCCGGATTGCTGCGCAATTCCTTGTCGTGGAAATAGAAGTTGATCGTATCGAGGCGGAAGCCATCGACACCGCGATCCAGCCAGAACCGCGTCACATCCAGAAGTGCCTGCTGCACATCCGGGTTGTGGAAGTTCAGGTCGGGCTGCGAGGTCAGGAAGTTGTGCAGATAATACTGCTCGCGTCGCGCATCCCATTGCCAGGCCGACCCGCCGAAGATCGACAGCCAGTTGTTGGGCGGCGTGCCATCGTCCTTTGGGTCGGACCAGACATACCAATCCGCTTTTTCATTGTCGCGGCTCGACCGGCTGAGCTGAAACCACGGATGCTGGTCCGAGGTGTGCGACAGCACGAGGTCAATCATCACCCGGATGCCCAAGCGGTGCGCCGTTTGCACGAGCACGTCGAAATCGGCCAGCGATCCGAACATCGGGTCAACGTCGCAATAATCGCTGACGTCGTAGCCAAAGTCCTTCATCGGCGAGGTGAAGAACGGGCTGATCCAGATCGCATCCACGCCAAGCGACGCCACATAAGGCAGCCGCTGCGCGATCCCCAGAAGATCCCCGACGCCATCGCCATTGCTGTCCTGAAAGCTGCGCGGATAGATCTGGTAGATCACCGCACCGCGCCACCAGTCATTGTCTACGGCTGTGTTTTCTGCGGCCAGAGTGTTTGCCACGTTCATCGTCCTGTTTTCCTTGCATCCGCACCCGCAGATGCGTTGTGAGAATTGGCCCCGCCGCTTGGGCGGGACGCGTTATTTTACCGATCCGGCCAGCAGGCCGCGCACGAGGTATTTCTGCATCGCGAAGAACACCAGAAGCGGCACCGCGATGGATACAAAAGCTGCCGTGGCAAGGATTTCCCAATTGCCGCCGCGTGTGCCCAGAAGTTCGACGATCTGGTTGGTCATCACCGTGGTCTGACCTGTCGCGTCGATCAGGAACACCTTGGCCACCAGCAGGTCATTCCATGTCCACAGGAACTGGAAGATCGCAAAGCTGGCCAGTGCCGGGAAGGACAGCGGCAGGATGATCTTGGTGAAGATCTGGAACTCGGTCGCCCCATCCACGCGGGCGTTTTCGATGATGTCCCGTGGAAGACCGACCATGTAGTTGCGTAAGAGATAGATCGCCAAGGGTAGACCGAACCCCGTATGGGCCAGCCATGTGCCGAGGTAGCCTTTGCCGATGCCGATCCCCAAATGCAGCTTCAGGAGCGGGATCAGCGCCAGTTGCAGCGGCACGACCAGCAAGCCGACCACGATGGCGATCAGCAGCGCCCGGCCCGGGAAATCCATCCAAGCCAGCGCGTAGGCCGCGAACGCCGCCACCACGATCGGAATGATGGTCGCCGGAATGGTCACGGTCAGAGTGTTGAAGAACGCCTTGGCCATGCTGTCGGTCGCGTTTCCGGACAGGAGAACCTGCTCGTAGTTTTCCAGCGTGAAATCCGGCGGCAGTTCGGCGGTCACGAAGATCCGCTGCCCCCTGTTGCCTTCCATCTGAACCGGGCTTTCCAGCCGGTAATCGCCATTGGCCTGCACAGTGATCCGCTCACCATCGCGCAGCTCGGCCGTGTCACCCGGTGCATAGGCGCCGACATCACGGGACGAGGTGCCCCATGCAGACATGTCGATGTCCTCAGACAGGTCTTCGCCTGTGAACAGATTGCCCTCGATCACGTAGACCCCATCGACCAGAGTCTGCGTATCGGGATCAGCAGTGCGCAGGGTGAGGCTTTGTTCCGTGGGGAACAGCGCCTTCCACCAGCCCGATGTCGCAATCTGGTCCGCCGTGCGGAAGGACGACACGAAGAGGCCGACCGTGGGGAAAAGCCAGAGCGCCACCAGCAGAGCGACTGAGATGTGGACCGCCCATGTGAGCGAGGATTTGGTACCTGCAATATTGTCCATGCTCCGTCCCTCCTCAGCGCATTTCTTTGCGCGCGTTGCGCACGTTCCAGTAAAGGATCGGCGTCACCAGCAGCATGATGATCATGGCACTGGCCGACCCGACGCCCCAATCGCGGGCGACGAACAACTGGTTGAACATGTAATTGGCGAGAACCTGCGTGCCCCATTGACCGTTGGTCATGGCAAACACGATGTCGAACACCTTGAGCACGACGAGCGTGATGGTGGTCCAGACCACGACGATGGTGCCGGCGATCTGGGGCATCTTGATCTTGAAGAAGATCTGGAACGGGTTGGCACCATCCACGATGGCGGCCTCGATGGTTTCCTCCGGGATGCCGCGCAGGGCGGCAGACAGGATCACCATGGCAAAGCCGGTCTGGATCCAGATCAGAACGATCATCAGCAGAAAGCTGTTCCAGAATGGCGTGGTCAGCCATTGCTGCGGATCATTGCCCGTCAGCCAGACATAGATGGCATTCAGCACGCCGATCTGTTCGGTGCCCGGCGGGCGCGCGTCGTAGACCAGTTTCCAGATCACCGCAGCCCCGACAAAGGAAATCGCCATCGGCATAAAGATCAGCGATTTGGCGATATTGCCCCATGAGAGCCGGTCAGTCAGCTGTGCAGCCAGCAAACCAAAGGCGGTCGACATGGCGGGAACGACGATCAGCCAGAACATGTTGTTGACCAATGCTTCCCAGAACTTGGGATCGCCCGACATCTGCACGTAATTGGCAAGACCCACGAAATTGTAGACGGTTGTGCCATCCGGCAATGTCTCGCGCGAGGTGAGAGACAGGCGGATGGTTTCGACCACCGGGTAGGCAAGGTACAGCCCCAACGCCAGAAGAGCCGGCAGCAGGAACAGCCACGGGCGTACGAGATTGGCGCGGTTGATGTTCTTACCCGCGTTCGGGCCTTTGGCGGGAAACACCACCTTGTCCAAAATCTGGTTGGAAAAGTAGAAATAGCTCAGACAACCGCCGACACCGATGGCAATGGTCAACAGACCTTGAATTGCGGGATTCATCTGTCCCTCCCAAAATGTGTGCTGATCCAGTGTGTGCCACTGGTGGTCCCTTAAAACGGGTTTTGGCTTTGCAGCTTTGTAGATTTGGACTGCGCGAATGCCCGCGCAGTCCTGGATCATTGCAAGTCGCTTACTTCAGCGCGTCCCAGCTCGACTGGATTTCGCCGGCAACCGTGGCCGCATCCTTCCCACCGGCATAATCGACCATACCGGTCCAGAACGTGCCTGCACCCACGCCGCCCGGCATCAGGTCGGAGGCGTCAAAGCGGAACGTGGTGGCGTCCAGAAGGATCTGGTTCATGTTCGCGGCAGCTTCGGTCGAGAATTTCGACAGGTCGACGCCTTTGTGCGGTGTCAGGAAGCCACCGTTCGCCATCCAGATCTCATGCGCTTCGGGCGACTGGAGATATGTGATCAGATCATGTGCGGCCTGGTTCTCGTTGGTGATGGCCCAAAGCGTGCCTGCACCCAGAACCGGAGAGCCGAGATCCTTGCCCGCATAGGCCGGGAAGTAGAAGAAATCCGCATCCGCGCCCACTTCGGTGCCTTCCGGGAAGAACGCCGGGATGAACGATGCCTGGCGGTGCATGTAACACTGCGGCGGTGCTGCAAAGAGACCCTTCGGGCTGTCGCGGAAATCGGTTGAGGCCACGGCCCCGGCCCCACCGGCCACATAGTCGTCATTGCGGGCAAATGCCCCGAATTCTTCGATCGCAGCAACAACGCGCTCGTCGGTGAACGGGATTTCGTTGGACACCCACTGGTCGTAGACGTCGGGCGTCTGTGTGCGCAGCATCATATCCTCGACCCAGTCGGTCGCCGGCCAGCCGGTTGCACCCCCGGACCCCAGACCGATGCACCATGGCGTTTCACCATCGGCGACGATCTGATCCGTCAGTGCTTTAAGCTCTTCCATGGTGGTCGGGATCTCGTAGCCCGCATCCTCGAAGTTCTCGGGCGAGTACCAGACCAGCGATTTCACATCGACCTTGTAGAAGAAGCCGTAAAGGTCCTCTGCGCCGTCCGGACCAGCATAGGTACCCAGATCGACCCAGGACTGACCGGCGGCGTAGTTGTCGCGCACCCAGTCAGCGGTGCCATCCTTGAGCGGCGTGAGGAAGCCACGCGCGGCCATATCGGACGCCAGACCCGGCTGCGGGAAAACGGCGATGTTCGGAGCCGAACCGGCCTCAGCATCAACGACGATCTGCTGTTCAAAGCTGTCGGAGCCGACATAGCTGACGTTGTGACCGGACTTCGCGGCGAAATCGGACAGAACCGCCTCGACATTGGCTTGGTCCGGGCCAAGCCATGGGCCGAATACAGTGAGATCTTCGGCAAATGCGGCGCTGGAGCACAGCGCGGCAACCGCCACACTCGATGTGAGCGTCTTTTTCATGAGGTACCTCCCAAGTTGCGCATGTTAGCGCCTGACTCATCCCCCGCGCTGGAATCACTCCAAAGCGCTTTGGATGCTTAAAACTCCCCGATTTGTTAGCGTCTGTCAATCCGCAGTTGAGCCAGAATTATCATTGTATTATGCTGCTTTGCAGAAATTTTGCGCGCGTAAAGGGGCTTTCCTCGCCTTGGTTTTTGTGTCTAATTTGGTGGCAAAAATAAAAGCGCTTTGGAAAACCCTGTGAATCTCAAGCAACTTTCGGAACACCTCAACCTGTCGCAGACCACGGTGAGTCGCGCGCTGAACGGATATCCCGAAGTCAGCGAAAGCACCCGCACCCGCGTTTTGAAGGCGGCACAGGATCTGAACTATCGCCCCAACCTCCGCGCCAAGGGGCTTGCGACAGGCCGTGCGCTTGCCATTGGGCACGTGATCCCGGTCTCCAACCAGCATGAGATGGTGAACCCCGTGTTCGGCGATTTCATCGCGGGGGCTGGAGAAAGCTACGCGCGGGCAGGCTATGACATGATGCTCAAGCTGGTACCCGACCGTGACGAGACCCGCGCCTACGAAGACATCCGGGCGCGCGGCACGGTGGATGGCATCATCGTGCATGGCCCTGTGATCAACGACGAACGCATCGCGCTTCTGTCCCGCATCGGCCTGCCCTTCGTGGTGCACGGGCGGTCGACGGATGTGAATCTGCCTTATTCGTGGATCGACGTGAACAACCGTGGCGCGTTCGAACGCGGGACGCAGTTTCTGATCGAACTCGGCCACAAGCGCATTGCGCTGCTCAATGGTCTCGAGCACATGGATTTCGCCTTTCGGCGGCGCAAGGGCTACGAAACGGCCCTGCGCAATCACGGTATTTCCATTGATACCAGCCTGATGCGCAGCGAGGAAATGACCGAGATCTATGGCTATCGCGCCGCCAAGGAGATGCTGGCACGATCACAAAAACCGACTGCGTTCGTCTGTTCTTCGATCATCACGGCCATTGGCGTGCGCCGTGCGATTCACGAGGCGGGGCTTGTGCTGGCGCGGGACGTGTCCATCATCACCCATGACGACGCGCTGAGCTATCTCGAGAATGGGGATGATGTACCAATTTTCACCGCGTTGCGGTCATCGGTGCGCTATGCCGGGTCAGAGGCGGCCGATATGCTGCTGTCGTTGATCGCCCTGCCCCAAAAAGGGCCCAAGACCCGCCTGCTCGAAGCAGACCTGATCATCGGCCGGTCCACCGGACCCGCCGCAACCTGAAGGACACCCCATGCTGAACTTCACACGGCAGGATTTCCCTGACGATTTCCTGTTTGGCACCGCCACCTCCAGCTACCAGATCGAAGGTCATGCCTTTGGCGGGGCGGGAAAAACCCATTGGGACACCTTCGCGGCCACCCCCGGCAACGTGGTGCGCGCGGAAAACGGCGATCGGGCCTGCGATCACTACCACCGGTACGAAGCGGATCTCGATCTGGTCCAAGCGGCTGGCCTCGATGCCTACCGTTTTTCCACGAGCTGGGCGCGGGTGATGCCGGACGGGCGCGGTGCGCCCAATCCCGAAGGTCTGGATTTCTACGACCGTCTGACCGACGCGATGCTCGAACGCGGTCTGAAACCCTGCGCCACGCTCTACCACTGGGAACTGCCCGTGGCGCTGGCCGATCTGGGCGGCTGGCGCAACCCGGACCTGCCCAAGTGGTTCGGCGATTTCGCCGAGGTCATCATGGGCCGGATCGGCGACCGCATGTTCTCGGTCGCGCCGATCAACGAGCCTTGGTGCGTTGGCTGGCTTTCGCATTTCCTTGGCCATCACGCCCCCGGCCTGCGCGACATCCGCGCGACGGCCCATGCGATGCACCATGTTCTCAAGGCGCATGGCACCGCGATACAAGCGATGCGCGGCTTGGGCATCAGCAACCTTGGCGGAGTGTTCAACATGGAATGGGCCACACCTGTCGATGACAGCGAAGCTGCGCAGAAAACAGCAGCGCTCTATGACGGCTATTACAACCACTTCTTCATGTCGGGTGTGTTCAAAGGCCAGTATCCTGAGAACGTGATGGAGGGGCTGGAGCCGCATATGCCCAAGGGCTGTCAGGATGATTTCGGCATCATCCAAGCCCCGCTCGACTGGTGCGGCATCAACTACTACACCCGCAAGATCATCGCGCCGAACGATGGCCCGTGGCCCAGTCATCACGAGGTCGAAGGCCCGCTGCCCAAGACCTTCATGGAGTGGGAGATTTATCCCGAGGGACTGTACAACTTCCTCACCCGCACCGCGCGCGAGTACACCGGGGATTTGCCGCTTTATGTGACGGAAAACGGCATGGCGGCACCGGACGTGATCGAAAACGGTGTGGTCGATGACCCGCACCGCATCGACTATCTCAATCAACATGTCGCCGCCGTTCAACGCGCGATGGCGGAAGGGGCTCCGGTAAAGGGCTATTTCATCTGGTCGCTGATGGACAATTACGAATGGTCGCTGGGCTATGAGAAACGCTTTGGTCTGGTGCATGTGGATTTCGACACACTGGACCGCACGCCCAAATCCTCCTATCACGCGCTCAAATCCGCGTTGACCGGGATCTGACATGACCAAGACCACGACCTTGACCGCATTGGTCGCCGATCTGGGCGGCACGAATACCCGTGTCGCGCTGACGGATGGCGGCATCGTGCGGACCGAGACCATCAAGCGCTTTCGCAACGCCGAACATCCTGATCTGCTTGCGGTTCTGCGGGCCTACATGGCGGATCAGACGGTGGTGCCGGATGCGGCTTGCGTCGCGATGGCCGGTCCGGTGCGAGATGGCGTGGGCGAGTTGACGAACCTCAGCTGGACCGTCGACCGTGCGTCGGTGGCCGAGGCGACGGGAGCCAAGACTGTCGCGGTCCTGAACGACCTTCAAGCGCAAGGGCACGCGTTGGACCATCTGAAGCCCGATGTGTTGCAGACCATCCTGCCGGGGCAGAAAGCCGGGGATCACGCCGCACGGCTGGTGATCGGTGTCGGAACGGGGATGAACGCGGCAGCGGTGTATCGTCTGGACGAACGCACTCTGGTGCCGCCTTCGGAGGCCGGTCACGTCTCCCTACCCGCGCAGAACAGCGACGAGTTGCGGCTGCTCGACTGGATCGCAAAGAAACATGGCACGCCGGGGTTCGAGGATGTGCTGTCGGGGCGCGGGTTCGAGCGGGTGTACGAATGGCTCTGCGATGAAGCTGGCGTGGATGCGCCGCTGGATGCGGGCGGGATCATGCAGGCAGTGAACGATGGCTCCAGCCAGATCGCGGAAGACGCGGCACGCATGTTCATCCGCATGATGGGACGTGCTGCGGGCAATCTGGCGCTGGTGCATCTGCCCTTTGGCGGCATCTACCTGATCGGTGGCGTGGCCCGCCATTTTGCTCCGCATCTCGAACGGTTGGGCTTCCGCGAGGCGTTCTACGACAAGGGACGGTTCTCGGAGTTCATGGAACAGTTCCCGGTGCATCTGGTCGATGACGATTACGCGGCCCTGACCGGATCGGCGGCGCATCTGATGGAGCTGATGGGTTAAGCCACCGGCTCCCGGATCAGACCGGCCGGACCAAGGATTTTCCCCGCGATCTCAACATCGTGTGGGTTGTGGTTGAACCAGAACCGCTCAGCGCCAGTATCGCGCAGACGCACGCCCATGGGAAGGGCGATGGTATCCACCTTGGCCCGGTCGCAGAGGTCTTTCACCAAACGGTCAAAAAACGCATCATCCCCCCTGCCACCGCAATAGGTGGTGGTGCCGGAGCGCATGGTGACTGGCATACCGCTGTCGGTCGTGAAGGCAATTTCTGATTGCCCTTCAAGATGTTCAAACCAGCTCTTGATGTGTCCTCCGCCATCAACGGGGATCGGCATGTCCGGACGGATCGTCTCAAGCCGTGTCACGGTCACGTCCAGCCCCGGCCATGCGGGCGGCAGCGGTACGGGGATAGTAAAGTCACCATCCCGGGCGGCGGAGCGCGGACCGATCAATACCTCGGCATCGCTTTCCGAAAGTGCGGTCTTCAGGTCATCCGGCATGGTCATCATTCCGGGCGCTGCGACCACGCGATACCCTGTGAAGTCGCGCTGGGTTGGCGGAAGGATGTCGACGGTCACTCCTGCCCGCCGGAACGCACGGTAGAGGTCAAAGACCAGACCGAAATAGTCCATGCCCTGCCCCTGCGGCTGCACCTGCCACGCCCAGGCTGCGTCATAGTCTAAGATCAGCGCGACGGGGGCCTGGGTGATCGACACATCCGGCGCGTCGGCCAGTTCCTGCGCCACCTGCTCGGCCTCGACATAGCCCGGCGCGATCACGCTGTCGGGGCGCAAGAGGCCCGCGTGCAACTGTTCCTGCGCAAAAGGCGCCTGACGCCAGCGGAAATAGCAGACCGCCTCGGCCCCGTGGGCAAAGGCCTCCCACGTCCAGAGGCAGACCATGCCGGGCAATGGTGCCGGGTTGTAGGGTGCCCAGTTCACCGGGCCGGGTTGCTGCTCCATCACCCACCAGCGCCCCTTACCGACTGCGCGGTAGAGATCGTGGTGAAACGCCTGAAAGTCCGGGTCTCCTTGGCGCGCGTAATGGCGCTGGTTCTCTGGCGACGCGCCGACGCGGTCTTCAAGGAAGCCCAGCGGATAGCTGTCCCATGTGGCGATTTCGAGGTCCTCGCCCACCGCGAAATGGTCGAAATCGGTGATCCGCCCCATGTAATTGTGCGAAATCGGCGCTTCGGAGTATTTGCGGATGATCTCGACCTGAATGCGATTGAAGCGCACCACCTGATCGGAGGAAAACCGCCGGAACGCCTGCACATGGGCCGGGTTGGGTTCGGTCACGGTCAGGTTCGGCAGGTCGATCTGATCGAAATCGTCATACTCCATCGACCAGAACACATTGCCCCACGCGGCGTTCAGGGCGTCAATGTCGCCATCATTGCCCTGCCCCGGATAGCGTGCGCGCAGCCAGCCCCGGAACGCCTGACGCGCGGCGTTGGAATAGGACAGGATCGTGTCGTGACAGCCGTATTCGTTGTCAGTCTGCCACGCCGCGACATGCGGGTTCCGGCCATAGCGCTTGGCGACCTCGGTGACGATGCGGCGGCATTCGTCAAGGTAGCCTTCATGGCTGAAGCAGTAATGGCGGCGCGAGCCGAACCCGCGCGGGCGACCCTGCGCATCGACGGCGAACATGTCGGGATGTTTGTCACAGACCCAGCGCGGCGGTGTAGCCGTTGGCGTGCCCAGCACGACCTTGAGGCCCGCAGCGCCCAAGACGTCGATCGCCTCGTCCAGCCACTCCCACCGGAAATCGCCCGGTGCGGGTTCGATCCGGGACCATGCGAATTCGCCGATGCGCACCCAGGTGAGTCCAAGGGCTGCCATGCGGGCGGCGTCTTCCTCCCAGATCGCGCGAGGCCAATGTTCGGGATAGTAGCAGGTGCCAAGCGTGCGTTTCATAGGATGACTTGGTGTTCTTTCTGGCCTCTGGTGCCTGATGGGATGGCGAAGGTTTTGCCATCATTTTCGCCCGCAGGATCAAGCCCTTCTGCGGCGGTCGTGACGTAGAGCGTGCTCAGATCCGGACCGCCAAAGGCCGGGCAACTGGCCTGCACGCCGGGCACGGCAATGGCACGGATCAACGCGCCATCGGGTCCGTAGCAGGCCACCCGCGCCGCCCCCCATTGCGCGACCCAGAGGTTGCCCTCGGCATCGACAACCGCACCATCGGGGTTCAGCTCGGCCGCGGTCAGATCGGTGAACAGCGTCGGTTTGCCATCCGGGTAGCCGTCGTCGTCCAGCGCCACCTTCAGGATCTTGCGCTTGCGCGTGTCTGTGTAAAAGGCATGGCTGCGATCCGGTGCGAAACAGATCGCGTTGGAGATGGTGATCCTGTCGAACAGCTTGGTCAGCGTGCCGTCATAGTAGCGGTAGATCGCCCCTGCCCCCGGTTCGGCGTTCTTGCCCATCGTCCCGATCCAGAACCCGCCCCACGGGTCGGCGCGGCCATCGTTGGACCGGGTGATCGGATTGTCGGCCTCCAGCGGATGCAGGAAGGTGCTTTCGCCGGTCTCGGTGTCGAATACGGAAAGTGACGTTTCACTGGCGATCAGCAGAAAGCCGGTGTCGACCCAACCGGCGGCAGAGACATGTTCGTCGAAATCCCAGCTTTGTTCATCGGTCCCGTCGCTGCGGTAGAGCCGTTTGCCGATGATGTCGAACCAGTAGAGAACCTGTTCCTGCGGATGCCAGAGCGGGCCTTCACCAAGGGTGCAGACCGTGTTGCTGAAGATGGAGGCCATCAGGACATCACCGCGTCATAGGCCGCGACAATCTCTGCCGCGCGGGTTTCAATCTCGGCAACCGATGTGCCGGGTTTGTAGAGTGCCGAGCCGATGCCGAACCCGTCCACACCCGCCGCACGCCAGTCGGCAAAGTTCGACGGGCCAGCACCGCCCACGGCGTAGGTTTCGGTGCCTGGCGGCAGGACAGCCTTGATCGCCTTCAACCCCTGCGGCCCGATCAGGGAACCGGGAAAGAGCTTCAACCCATCCGCCCCATTGCGCAGTGCGGTGAAGCATTCAGTCGGCGTCATCACGCCGGGATAGCTTTTCATGCCCGCCTGTTTCGTCGCGACGATCACACGCGGGTTGCAATCGGGCGACACGACCATGCCCGCGCCGATCTGGTGCAGACGCTGCACGTCGTCGGGGTTCAGCACCGTGCCTGCACCGATCAGAGCAGTTTGCCCGAAGGCGTCCACCATCTGCTTGATCGACGTGAACGGATCGGGCGAATTGAGCGGCACTTCGATGGAGGTGATCCCTGCCTCGATCAACGCTTCGGTGATCGGCACGGCCTCAGCTGGGGTGATCCCGCGCAGGATGGCGATGATCTTGCGGGTCATTGCGTGGTCTCCTTGAGGGCCGCATAGGCGGCTTTCAACCCTTCCAGCGTCATGCGTTCCGCGTCTGTGCGTTCAACGGGCAGGCCTTGGGCCCCGAGAGCATCGGCATAAGCCTTGCACAGTTTGTCATCGCCAATCAGCGCCACATGCTGGCCCAGCCAATAGGGTCTGGCGGCGGCAAGTTCGGCACCGATCAGCAGACCGGACAGGCGCGCGCGGGCCTGATCTGCGTGAAGATCGTTTAGCAAGCCTTCGGCGCGTATAGAAAAAAGCCGCGCTGCAAGTTCTGCCGGGTTGGACATTCCGTTCGACACTGCATCAGCAAATGTGCTTACATCCCAGCCGTCCCCCGTCACCGTGTGGCGCAAGACGGACTGCTGCGACAGGAGCGCGAACATCTCTCCGGTCATGTAGGTGCGGAAGCTGACGATCTCACCCGCGCTGATATGCACCCATTTGGTGTGGGTGCCCGGCAGGCAGATCACGCCGTCAAATTTCGGATTGAGCGCAAGAAACCCTGCGATCTGCGTTTCCTCACCGCGCATCACATCCGCCGGGTTGGTCTGTTTGACTCCGGGCAGGATGTGGACCGAGAGGCGCGGGTCGCTGGTCGGCACATAGGTCGCCCGGTCGATCCCCGGCGGAGTGCAGGGCGTGGGCACGTATTTCGCCTCGGCCCAGCCTTGGCGCGATCCGGCCATGCCGCAGACGATCACAGGCGTTTTGCCGGCACCGAGCAGGTCTCCGGCCAGATCGAGCAGCGCAGGCTCAAACCCATCGCGCGAGAGCGTCCCCATGCCGGCATCATTGCTGCGCCGGGTCTGCAGCGTGCCGCCCTGCGTCATCGCCCAGACCCGCAGGTGGGAGGTGCCCCAATCAACGGCAAGCCAGTCCGTCATGCCGCCACCGTGACCACACCGCCATCCACGGCCAGCGTCTGCCCCGTCATCATGCGGCTGGTCTTTGAGGCCAGAAACAGCGTGGCATCCACCACGTCCTGCTCCACGAGATGCTCCTTAAGGCATTGCCTGTCAAGATGGGCGGCGAGCGACGCCGGATCTGCCCAAAGCTCTTTCTGCTTTGGCGTCAGGACCCAGCCGGGGGCAAGCGCATTAAGGCGGATGTTGTCCGGTCCGAATTCGCGCGCAAGGCTGCGGGTCATGCCGGTGATGCCTGAGTTTGCCGTGGTATATGCCACGTAACCTGCGTTACCCATCATGTAGCTGATGGAGCTGAAATTCACGATCGCGCCACCCCCTGCCTCTTGCATACCGGGGATCACCGCCTGACAGGCGAAGAAATAGGCGTCAAGGTTGACGGCAGTGGACCAGTCCCAGAACGCTTGATCTATGTCGAGCGCGGTATGCCTTTTGTCATTTGCGGCGTTGTTAACAAGCACGGTGATCGGACCATGCGCCTCTGCCGCCTGCGCGATCGAGGACTGAAGTGCCGCAGTATCGGTGATGTCGCACTGGATGAAGAGCGGCGCTGTGCCGTGCTTCGCCTGCATATCGGACACGAAACCGGACGCGTCTGAACGCCCGACAAAGGCCACATTCGAGCCCTGCCCGAGGAACCCGTCGGTCAGCGCCGCGCCGATACCGGAACCGCCTCCGGTGATGAAGACCGAAGCGTCCTTAAGGTCGTGGAATGTCGCGTAGGTGGTCATTCAGGCGGCTTTCTTCAGTCGGGCAAATTCGGGCAGCATGTCGCCATGTGCAGCCAAGAGATCGGTCACAAGGTAGCGGATCTGGCGCAGATCCAATTCGGCGGCGGTGTGCGGATCCATCATGGCGGCGTGGTAGACATGTTCGATGTCTTCGTCCACCAGCGCGCGGACCACAAGTTCCTGCACGTTGATCTGCGTGCGCATCAGCGCCACAAGCTGCGGCGGGATATCATCGACCACCGAAGGCTGGATGCCGTTTGCGTCCACCATGCAGGGCACTTCGACCGCCGCGCCCTTGGGCAGTTGCGGCGCCTGACCCCGGTTCGGCAGGTTGCCGTAGATCGTGTAGGGCTGGTTGGTGACCATTGCGTTCATGATCTCGGCCGCGAATTCATGGCTCTTCTTGAAGTCGATCTGATCCGCCGTACGGTAAGCCTTTGCCTGATCCGCCCAATCGGCCATCTGTTCGATGCAGCGTTTGGGGTATTCATCCAGCGGCACGCTGAACGTGTCGATCAGGTCTTCCCGGCCCGACTTTATGAACCAAGGCACATATTCGGCCAGATGTTCCGAGCTTTCCGTACAGAAATAGCCAAGATGCTCCATCACCTCGTAGCGCACCTTGTTGGCGCAACGCGACATCAGCAGCGGCGGTTTGGGCAGGCTGCCGTTGCAATAACCGTCGCGCAACGCAGGATAAAGCGATGTGCCCTTGTGCGTCAGGTCCAGAAAGAACGCCACATGGTTCACGCCGGCCACGCGATAACGGATTTCGTCTTTCGCCAGGTCCAGATCATGCGCCAATTCTTCGACCGTGTTCTGCACGGAATGGCACAGCCCCACCTGTTTGACATGAGGATAGCGTTCGGCCAGCGCCCATGTGTTGATCGCCATCGGGTTGACGTATTGCAGCAGGGTCGCGTTCGGGCACAGCTCTGCCGTATCCGCTGCAACACCCCAGAGATGCGGCACGGTGCGCAACCCGCGCATGATGCCGCCGACACCCAATGTATCGCCGATCGTCTGACGCAGACCGTATTGCTTGGGGATGTCGAAATCGATCACGGTCGATGGCTCATAGCCGCCGATCTGAAACGCGGTCACGACGAAATCCGCCCCGGCCAGCGCCCGACGTTGATCTGTCGTTGTCTCGACCTGCGCGGACCGCCCCGAGGCGGCGATCAGCTTGCGCGCCACCAGCGCGGATTCCTCCAGCCGCTGCTCGTTGATGTCCATCAGCGCAAAGGTGGCCCCCTCCAGCGCTGGAAAGTGAAGAACGTCGCCCACGATGTTCTTCGTGAAGATGGTCGAGCCTGCGCCGATAAAGGCGATGCGTGTCATGGTCTTTGGTCCTTATTTCACCGCGCCCAATGTCAGGCCCGCGATAAAGTGTTTCTGCATGAGGAAGAACATCAGCACCGGCGGCAAGGCCGCGACGATGCTGCCCGCGCTCATCAGGTGATAGGCGGCGCGGTATTGTGCGTTGAAGCTGGTGATCCCAGCGGTGACGGGCTGTGCATCCGGTCCTTGGGTCAAAACGATGGCCCAGAAATAATCGTTCCAGATGAAGGTGAAGATCAGCACGGCAAGCGCCGCCAGCGCGGGCTTCATAAGGGGCAGCACCACGTACCAGAAGATGCGCCACTCTGCGACGCCTTCGACCCGCGCCGCTTCGATCAGCGGGAACGGCAGGGCGCGGATGAAGTTGCGCATGAAGAGCGTACAGAACCCGGTCTGGAACGCGATGTGAAAGAGCACGAGGCCCGTCTTGGTGTTATACAGCCCAAGGTCCAGCGTCAGGTCGCGCACTGGAACCATCAGGATCTGGAACGGCACGAAGTTGCCCGCGACGAACATGAAGAACACCCAGATGTTCGACCGGAACTTGTAGACCCCAAGCGCGAACCCCGCCATCGCCGACAAGGCCACAGCCCCAATCACCGTGGGCACGGTGATCAGCACTGAATTCAGCATGTAACGCGGCATGTCGGAGTTGAAGAACACCTGCCCGTAATTGTTGAAGAATTCAAACGAGCCGGGCACCCCCCAGTAATTGCCCTGGGTGAAATCGGATGCCGGTTTGATCGAAAACACCGCCACCGCGATCAGCGGCAGAAGCCACAGGATCAGCGCGATAGGCAGCATCGTCTTGTAGGCGGTCTGCGCGGGCGCGCTGGCCTGTTGGATGGGACGCGGGAACATCAGACCACCTCCCCGTCAAAGCACCACGACATGCTCTTCATCTTGCCAAATAAACTCCCGCCGGAGGCTCCTGTCAGTCCCCACATGCTCAATGCCCCTTCTCTTCGCGGTACATCGACCAGAGAAAATAGGCGATGAAGACCAGCATGATAAGGAACAGCACCACCGCGATTGCCGCGCCATAGCCCATGCGGAAGCCGTATTCCGACAGCGCCTTTTCGAACATGTAGAAGGACAGAACGCGGGTCTGGCCGAAGGGGCCACCATTTGTCATGATCGAAATAAGGTCAAAGGACCGCAAAGCGCCGATGATTGTCACGACAAAGGCGATGAAAGTGGCGGGCTTGAGTTGTGGGATGATGACGTACCAGAGCATCTTCCAGCCCTTGGCGCCGTCCAGCCGCGCCGCCTCGACCTGTTCGGGATCCACGGCGTTGAGGCCGGTTAGGTAGAGGATCATGCAATAGGCCGTTTGCGGCCATAGGCCCGCGAGGATGATGCCGTAGGTCGCCCAAGACGGGTCACCCAGCACGTTCACCGGGCCAAAGCCGAACCATCCGACGATGGCCGGCAAAAGCCCTTCGTTCGGCAGATAGAACCACGCGAAGACGAGGCCGACAACAACCTGGCTGAGGACAAATGGAAAGAAAAACAAAGACTTGTAGATGCGGATACCTGTGACCGTCTGGTTCAGGAAAAGCGCGATGAAAAGGCCCGCCGGGATTGCCAGCAGGTAGCAGACCAGCCATTTGAGGTTGTTCCAGAGCGACACCTCGAAGGCACGGTCGTTCATCAGCTCCTGATAATTGGCAAGGCCGATATACTCTGCCTGCCCCAACCCGTCCCAATCGTAAAGCGAGATCGAAAAGCTCTGGAAGATCGGGATGATGACATAGACCGCGAAGAACAGGATGGCGGGCGCAAGGAAAAGCCACGGCGTAACCGCGATTTCGTTGCGCTTGTACCAACCGCGCTTGGGCGGGTCAGTGTCCGGCAGGGTTGCGGTGGTCATGGTCGGGTCTCCTCCACACGGGCCACGCGAAAGCCGCGGCTGCGGCTTGCGGATGAGCCGTGACGGGCCGGGAAGTTCCCGGCCCCCACGCGATTGGTTTACTTGTAGACGCGCTGGCGCACCTGCTCGAGGCGGGCCAGAATGTCGTCGAGGTTGTCCGGGAACACCATGAATTCCTGGAAGCCCTGCATCGCTTCGGCCGCCATCTCGGCCGGGAAGTCGCGGTCAAAGAACTGCGCCACGCCGCCTGGGCTGTTGGACGACAGCATCGCAAAGCCCTGCTCGAGGAACTTGTCGTCGTCGATGGATGCGGATGCGTTCACCGGCAGCTGACCAAGGTTCTGGCCGTTGTTGATGACGGTCTGTTCTTCCGCCGAGACCACGAATCGCAGGAATTCCCGTGCCGCTTCCTTGTTGTTGGCATTGGCCGGGATGTGGAAGGTGTCGGTCGGCGCGTCTTCTGCCATGGCGACGCCTTCGGTGATCGCCGGGAACTGGTAGAAGTCGAGCTGATCATCTGTCAGACCCGCTTCGCGCAGCGGGGCCACGGCGAAGTTGCCCATGAGATAGGCGGCAGCATCGCCGTTCACCATAAAGGGCAGCGCTTCCTGCCAGGAGTAGTTCTGGTGGTTGTCGACATAGGCGCCCATGTCGATCAGCTCGCGCCAGTTGGCGAAGGTCTGACGCACGCGGTCATCGGTCCACGCCACATCTCCAGCGGCCATTTCCATATGGAAATCATAGCCATGCGTACGCAAGTTCAAGTAGTCGAACCAGCCGCCAGCAGTCCAGAGGAACTTGGTGCCGATGGTGTAGCACTTGACGCCATTGTCCAGCAGCGTCTGGCAGTTGGACTTCATCTCTTCCCAGTTGGTAGGCTCGCTCAGACCGAACTGGTCGTAGAGGTCTTTGCGGTAGTAGATGCCCCACTGGTAGTAGGTATAAGGCACGCCCCACTGCTTCCCATCAATGGTCATCGCACCCTTGGTGGAGGCGAGGTTTTCGGCAATCGCGGGTTCCGCCCAGAGGTCGGACACGTCTTCAAACAGACCCGCCTCGACATAGGGGCGCATGCGGTTGGCGGCATACCATGTCGCAACGTCCGGTGCGTCTGCGGTCAGGAAGTTGCGAATCTGGGTCTTGTAGGCTTCGCGATCAATCACCGTGGTTTCGATGTTCAGACCCGGATGCTGTTCCTGGAAACGCGCGATCATCGCCTCCATGGTGGCGCGGGGTGCCGGGTTCGATGTATCGAGGAAAATCTTCAAATCGCCGCTGAGCGAATGGCTTCCTGCAAATGCCGTTGAGGCTGCAAGTGCAGCCGTCAGCGCCAGTGCTGACGCTTTCAATGTGGAACGCATGGTGTCCTCCCTTATGCTCCCAATTCTGGTGCAAGATTGGTTCCATTATTTGAAACCTTGTTTTGCATATTGAAATCATAACAGCGACTCGCCTATGGTTGTCAACAGCCGTCAGGGCGCGACTTGCGGTGAAGGGAGGATCTCGCGACATGGCATCGGTCGAACGCAATGACGGCACCGTGGGCAAAGCCCTGTCCGTGCTGGATCAGATCGCGTCTTGCGGACGCCCGGTTCGGTTTGGCGAATTGCTGGCCGAGTCGGACATGCCGAAAGCCACGCTCTACCGGTTTGTGCAGACACTCACCAATCAGGGCATGCTGCAATACGATCCCGATCGTCAGACCTATGCGCCGGGCTTGCGGCTTGTTCGGCTCGCACATGCAGCCTGGGCGCAATCCTCATTGGCCCCTGTCGCGCGCGCCCATATCGACGCGCTCAGCGCCGAGACCGGAGAGACCATTCACCTCGCCCAGCTCGATCACGCACAAGTGCTGTATGTCGACAAGCGCAACGCCCGCGATCCGGTCGAGATGTTCAGTCAGGCCGGCAAAGTCGGCCCGGCGTATTGCACGGGGGTGGGCAAGGCGATGTTGGCCTTCCTGCCAGAGCCGGAATTGCAGACCGCCCTCGCCCAGCAAAGCTGGCACCAGTTTACGTCTGCCACGCATGGCTCTGCCGCCAGTCTTCAGCGCGAATTGGCAGAGATCCGCGCCGAAGGAATTAGCTTTGACCGCGAGGAGCACGAGATCGGCATCGTCTGCGTTGCTGTGCCAATCCTCAATTCGCAGTCCCGCCCGCTTGGCGCCTTGTCCGTCACAGGCACCACCCGGCGCACTAATCTCGACACGCTGCGCAGCCTCGGTCCACGGCTCAAGCAAGCCGCGTCCGCGATTGCCCGCGACGCGGAAAGCTGGCTCTTCCCGCGATCTGCCGCGCTGCCCACCCCCCACAACAACGGAGAGATGTCCCATGTCCGGAGTGACGCTTGACTCTGTCATCAAACGCTATGGCAACACGCAGGTCATCCACGGGATAGATCTGGACATTCAGGATGGGGAGTTCTGCGTGTTTGTCGGGCCATCGGGCTGCGGCAAGTCCACGCTGTTGCGCATGGTGGCCGGGCTTGAGGAAACCACCGAAGGCACGATCCGCATCGGCAACCGCGACGTGACGCGGCTTGATCCGTCGGATCGGGGCGTGTCGATGGTGTTCCAGACCTACGCACTCTACCCCCATATGACGGTTGAGGAAAACATGGGGTTCGGGCTCAAGATGACCGGCCATCCCGCGTCCGAAATCAAGACCAAGGTCGCCGAGGCAAGCCGCATCCTCAAGCTGGACGACTATCTCAAGCGCAAGCCCAAGGCCCTGTCCGGCGGCCAGCGCCAGCGCGTGGCCATCGGTCGTGCCATCGTGCGCGGGCCGGAGGTGTTCCTTTTCGACGAGCCGCTGTCGAACCTCGACGCCGAGCTGCGCGTCGAGATGCGCGTGGAGATTGCCCGCCTCCATAAAGAGATTGGTGCCACGATGATCTACGTGACCCACGATCAGGTTGAAGCGATGACGCTGGCCGACAAGATCGTCGTGCTGCGCGCTGGTCGCATCGAACAGGTGGGTGCCCCGATGGACCTCTATCGCGATCCCGACAACCGCTTTGTTGCAGGGTTCATCGGATCTCCGTCGATGAATTTCATCCGTGGGACCGTCAAGGGCGGTGAGGTCATGTCCAACGGTCTGACCTATTCGGTGCCGAAGACCGGATCAGCGCAAGACGGCCAAGAGGTCTTGATCGGTCTGCGGCCGGAGCATCTGACGCTGAAAGCAGGATCGTCGCACCGGGTCGACCTGACGGAAAGCCTTGGCGGTGTGTCCTATGTTCACCTGATCGGACCGGATGGCGGGAAGATCATCGTCGAGGAACGTGGGGATCACAGGTCTGCAATTGGAGATCAGGTCGATCTCGTGGTTGATCCCGACCACATGTATCTGTTCGATGCGACATCCGAATTGCGGCTGCGGTAGTCGGACTAAACCCATATTCTGCAAGATCTTTCCACATGTTCGCTCGCTCCGCGGCGGGTCGATAACGACGCGCGCGATCAAAAGACATATCGGACTTACCCTTCGATATCCTTCACTGAAAGTGGCATCGCCTTACGATTATTATATCAAGAGAACGGAGAGAACTTGAAATGTCTGCTGCTGCTAACCGCGAACCGGCGCTCCCCGTCTATGAGGCCGCGCCACTTCCCGCAAATGAAGAGGCCCGCATTGCTCGGGTTCACCGATCGGGCGTGATGGATGTCCATCAGGAGGACCGCTACGGGCTGTATGTGGATCTCGCTAAACTGATCACCGACTGTCCGGTTGCCTATACCGGCCTTCTGGACGAAGACCGCCAGTTTTTTCTGGCCAAGGATTTCGGCGGTCTGATTGACGCCGATGAAGTGCCGCGTCATTTGACGCTGTGCCAATATGCTCTCGGCACCACGCAACCTCTGATCGTGCCAGATCTGCGTGAGCACCCCAAGCTCAAGAATAATCCCTTGGTAACGGACTCACCACATTGGGTGTTCTGGGGTGCCTACCCTCTGGTCAGCAATGACGGGCTTGTGCTGGGCACCTTATGTACTGTGGATTACAAACCGCGTGTCATGGCCCCCACTCAGGTTCAACGCATGCAATCGCTGGCGAATAACCTGACGCTTGTCATTTCATTACAGATGGAAGAGCGCGACGCGATCACCGAACGGATGTCCAGACTTGCCAAGTATTTCCACCATGCTCACCCCGATGTGCATCCCGGTGAGATGGCTAGTTTTCTTGACCTCTGTGCGGGCCAGCCCGTGGATACCGGTCAGCTTCAGCGATTGGCCGAATGGGGCATTGTGACCCTGGACGGAAAACAGCCGGATCTAACAGCCAAGGGTCGCGAGATCCAGTCACAACACGGTCTTCACGCATCGACATTCCGTCGTCACCTAATCGCGCCAAAGAAGGCGATCGAAATCGAAGATCTTTTTGCAATGATGGAGTGAGAAAGCCATGTACACAAAGATTTATCACATCAAAATGGCAAGCCTGACCGAAGGCAAAATCGCGGCGTCCTACGCAGCGGAAGAAATCGGTGGCCTGATCGCAAAATCCAATATCTCCGCTCTGAATATCCTGCTTTGCAAGGAAGGCTCTCTCTACATTACTGTGAACTTTGATGATGCCAATGACATGAAAAAGTTCCAGAAGGACCATGCCGAGCTGTTCGACACGTTGCGCACAAGCTTCACCTGCAAGACCTCGGATTTTCAGGCCGTGCCGGTGTTCCGGTACGAGCGCGAGGCGACAAACGCCGTGATGGAAGTCCTGGGTTCCTGACGCCTTTGATCGTGCAAGTCAGTTCAATGGCACAGAAACCTTGAACTGAACTGTCTCGATGCCGGGGTTGTCCTCGTAGATCCCGGCATTCGACCGATGGTCATAGATCAGCGCCATCCGCCAGCCGCGCCGGTTTTCGTAACCGAACTCGATGCCAGACCGGAATGCAATCGGTCCGCCAAGGTCGAAGCCGCCATTGTCGAAATACAGTCCCGGCATGGAATGCAGTTCAGCATATGCGCCGCTGCGGCCAAAGGGGATCGTGTAGGTGGAGCCAAATCCGATCCACGTCTCTCCGTTTTCTCCGATCGACAAACCGGCGGCATTGCCAAACGGCCCACGCTTATGGCCAAGATCGTAGCGAAGATACACCTCTCCCGCAGGATCGGCTCGCCGCTCCAGAACCTCTCCCCCAGAGATCGAAACCCGCGGCGTGGCGTCGGATTTCCCCAGACAGCCCGCCTGCGTCCCGCAATGGTTCATGCTCATGTCGGTCAGGCCAATGATGAAGACCAGTGCTGCAAATGTGCCGTCAGCCATTCGGGAATCCGTCCTTGCCAGAGGTTTTCTGACCCGAGGGATGGGCCAAATGCGTTCGCTTGTCCAGTTTCACCGTCGGCATTGCAGCCAAAACGCTTATGCAACGCGCACCGCCGCGCGTCGTGGATACATCGTTCCTCTTGACGAGAACATCGCGATGGAGCGGCCCAACAGATCGCTTTCTGTCAAGCAAGCAGAAAATGTCTCGGCTCCACCGCTGTCACCTTGCACTGACCGAATTTGACGACACTGAACATTTGCACCCGATACACTATGGGCGCAGAAACGTCGAAACGCTATATCAAGCCGTGTCTCTGGGCAAAAACCAAAGCTTGCGTCCGATTTGTGGCTCCAAGTTTTTTGCAAATCGACCGGATATGCATTTTCACCGTGGACTCAGACAAGCCCAGAATTACCATTATATCCTTGTTCGAAAGTCCTTCGGTGAGCTTTTTCAGAACATCGAATTCTTTTCGCGAAAGAGAACACCGATCCATAGCCTGATCCGAAACCGTAGCCATTTGCTGTTCACTTGGAATGAATTTTTGCCCGGTATGAATCAGCTTCAGTGTAAGGATAAGCGCTTCGAGAGAAAACTGCTTGGGAATCAGGCCGGAAACGCCAATATCCAGGCAGTTTTGCGCGAACATGGGGATTGTGGATCTGCCGAAAAGCACAACTTTCGCAGGATCAAATTGTTGCACCATGTCTTGCACGTCCCGAATTTTAACGGGATTTGCCAAACTGGTTTCCAACATAACCAAGTCAAACTTCTTATCGGCCTTGACCTCAAACGCACGTTTGACAGTGGAAACTGACGTGGTTTCAAAGTCACCCGTTTCCTCCAGGCTCAACGAGAGCAGGTCCGAGATGAGAGCGCGATCTTCGATGATGAGAACGTGTAGTTTTTTAGTGTGGCTCATGAGCGTAATCCTGTGTTTTTTTACAGTGATCTTTGACCACCAGTTGGTCGTAAACTCAGTACGCTACACCTCCCTAGGTAGTATTATGAAACCAGAGATCAACATAAACGGTCAATGGACAAAATTTAAATGAGCGAAAGTTTGCAGACCTGACCTATCGAGGTGCTTTATCAGACCCCGAAAGAGAAAATCCTTGAGTTATTGTCAAATCTGGTGCCCAAGCGATCATCATGCGGCGGTTAGCTGCTGGTTTATTGGCTTGATGCCGTTGACGAAATCGACGCCCTGGATGACGTCGGCGAGATGAACGAAGCCGCGCAGCTTGCGCCAGCTT
>NZ_JAEPMO010000226.1 GCF_017643905.1 Marivita sp. | reverse complement strand
CACGCGGTGCACCATATGCACCCAAGCGTGCCGTGGTACGCATTGCGCGATCTCTACCGGACACGGCGGACGCAATACCTCGCGTCCAATCAGGACTATCACTACGGCACCTATGCAGACGTCGCCCGCAAGTATCTGTTCCGCGCCAAGGATCCGGTGCCGCATCCGCTTTACCGGGATGGACAAGGGCGCTGACCTGACGCCATAGAGGCGGATGGAACTCTGGATTTTCGCCAGCGTCGCGGCCGCCCTGTTTCAGACCGTCCGATTCATGCTGCAAAAAGTGCTGAGCATGGATGTGCTGAGCACGGCTGGTTCGACCTTTGCCCGCTTCGCCTATGCCGCCCCGGCTGCGATGCTGGTGGCAGTTGCCTATCTGTGGTTACGCGAAGCGCCGTTTCCCGTGCTTGATGGATGGTTCTGGTTCTATGCGTGGCTGGGCGGCGTGTCGCAGATCCTTGCCACAGTCTGTGTTGTGGCGCTGTTCCGGCAACGCAACTTCGCAGTGGGCATCACCTTCAAGAAAACCGAAGTGATCCAGACCGCCATCGTCGGAGTTGCCCTGTTTGGTGCGGAAGTCTCGCTGGCGGGGTGGGGCGCAATTCTGATCGGGTTGATCGGTGTCTTGTTGTTGTCGCGAACCCCAGGATTGGATCAAGGGTTTTGGTCCAGTCTGACAGGCCGCGCAACGGGGCTTGGGCTGACATCAGGCTTCTTCTTTGCGTTTTCGGGCACAAGTTACCGTGCGGCGTCGCTTCAGATCGACAGCGAGGACGCCTTGTTGCGGGCGGCCGTGACCCTGACCTGCGTCACTGCCTCACAGTTCATCGGGATGGCGCTGTGGCTGCGCTGGCGCGAGCCGGGGCAGCTCAGTGCTGTGTGGCGGGCGCGCAAAGTGGCGGTCTGGGTCGGGTTAACGTCAATGGCGGGGTCCATGGGATGGTTCACCGCCTTCACCTTGCAGACCGCGGCCTATGTGCAGGCCGTAGGTCAGATCGAACTGATCTTTTCGCTCATGGCCTCGGTCTTGTTCTTCAAGGAAAAGATCACCGCCCGTGAACTGATCGGGATTGGCTTTCTAGCACTCTCGATCCTCACCTTCATCCTTGTGATCTAATCCGGCATCGGCCGCCCATAGAGGCGCAGAAACAGGCTTTCCTCGTCATCGTTGCGAAAGAACGGAACCGAGGCTGGAGGGTGCGGATCAGTGGCGCGGGCTGCGACTTCGGCCAGAACCACCTCGGTGATGAAGGGCAGGTCGAAGCCACGCACCTTGTCCAGAGCGATCCATTGCAGATGCGCCAACTCGTCAGACGCGGCCGAGAAATCATCCGGGTCGCTGGCGAGATCATCGGCATCCAGCAGAAAGAAACGCGCGTCGAACCTGCGCGGGCGACCCGGCGGAGTGATGGCCCGAAACACGAATTGAAGCGGTGCTGCGCTGGGCAGATGGCCGCGTGCCGCGAAGTCCTGCCAGTTGTGTGGAGGAGCATCCCAGGTGCCCGGACGTCCTAGGATCTGCCCGGTTTCCTCCCACAATTCGCGGATCGCTGCGCCTGCCAGCGCCAATGCGCGATCCTTGGCAACACCATCGGTCAACCGGCTTTCGCAAAGTGGCGACAGAGGGTCGGCAAAGGGCACGTGGGCATCTTCCGGGTCCACAGCGCCTCCGGGAAAGACAAACTTGTTCGGCATGAAGGCAGCATTTGCGCCACGCTGTCCCATCAGTACGCTGGGTTCGTGATTGCGGTCCCGCAGCACGATTACCGCCGCGGCGTCGCGGATGGCTGTCTTGTCGATGGTCCCCGGTTCGGTCACGCACACACCCCTTCTGTGCAGAAAGGGTCAGGATTCGCTGTTGGCAAATCCGTGCATCTGCCGTGACCACTGAAACGCCACGATCGCCCCTTTCAATCTGGGCAGAAGGTAGAGCGTCAGCGCGACGCAGCCAACCGCGAAGATCGTAAACAGCACAAGCGGTTCGGGGCGGAAATTGACGAACACGATGTGCAGAAGCGGCGCCATCAGATGTCCGACGATCAAAATCGTCAGGTAGGCCGGGCCGTCATCGGCACGGTGATGATGCAGCTCTTCGCGGCAGACGGGGCAGGTGTCGCGCACTTTGAGATAGCCGCTCAGCAACGGACCGCTGCCGCAATTCGGGCATTTCCGTCGCCAGCCTTTGCGCAACGCAGGCCATGTCGGACGTTCGTCCCCGTCTGTCAAATGTGATGTCGTCATGTTCGCACTCCCACGCGCAAGATGGCGACGACTGTTAGCGATGAACAGTGACCAAACTGTCCTTGCGGCTGGATGTCGCAAATCACGCAGCCGTGAACCCTTGTCCGAGTTTTTTGCGACGGAAGTTCAGACCTGCGCCGTGAAACGCAGTGGATGCCAGAGAGACAGGATGTCGTTCTGGCCCGTTGTTCAAACGATCCGGACGAAAGACCGGACATCGAAAGGAAAAAAGACATGACCATGAACAAGCAGATTTCGGCACTCGTTATTGCGGCTCTTCTGGCGACCACAGCCGGTGCGGCCTTTGCCCAGGATGCAACCACACGTGACGAACGTCGTGCCACGGTTTTTGCTGAACTGGACTCGAACGGCGATGGCTCTGTTTCGGTTGAGGAATTCGCTGCGGGTGGCAACCGGTTCGCGCGTGCCGACGCCAATGGCGACGGACTTCTGACCGTCGAGGAAATCGCTGCAGCCGCTGGCGAGCGTGCCGCACAGCGGGCAGAGCGCATGATCGCGCGGCTGGATACAAACGGTGACGGGGCCTTGTCTGAAGACGAGATCAAGTCGCGCCGTGATCCGGCACGGATGTTCGAACGGCTGGATGCCAATGACGACGGCATGGTGAGCGCTGAAGAGTTCGCCGAGGCCCGCATGGGCGATCACGGCGGCAAGCGCGGCGGTCTGTTCGGTGGCAAAGGCCACGGCGGCAACCGCTAAGATCGAGCAGCGCCATGAGCGGTGTGTGTGCATCGCTCATGGCACCTGATAGACTGGACCGGAAACCACAACCGCGCGGTGGAATGACCCAGAACCCGACCGATTCTGCTGCGGAGGCGGCATTGCTAGACGATTACGCCGCCGGTGACTCCGACGCGGCACGAACGCTTGCGGCGAGATACACGCCTCTTGTGTTCGCGCATGCCTTTCGGATGCTCAACGACCGGGCCGAGGCCGAGGATGTCGCGCAAGAGGCGATGCTCAAGCTGTGGCGGCAGGCACCGGGATGGGATGTAGGCGGGGGTGCATCGGTGCGCACATGGCTTTACCGGGTGACAGCCAATCTGTGTATCGATCGACTTCGGAAGACACGGCCCGACGGGATGCCAGAGGATCTGGATGTGCCCGACGATGCGCCGGGGGGCGAAGCGCAATTGCAGGCGAAGGCACGGCAGATGGCGCTGGACGAGGCGCTGATGCAATTGCCGGACCGCCAGAGACAGGCTGTCGTGCTGCGACATATCGAGGGTTTGGGCAACACCGAGATTGCCCAGATCATGGACATTGGGCCTCGTGCGGTGGAAAGTCTGACCGCACGCGGCAAACGAACTCTGGCCGCGCTTCTGAGCGGTCAGCGCACAGGCTTGGGGTATACAGATGACACAGTCGAAACCTCCTTTTGACGACCCGCTCGAGGCAGCCTTTACCCAGGCGCGTCAGACGATGCCGCCGCTTCCGGACGGGTTGATGGCGCGCGTTCTGGCGGATGCGGCGGCCGAGATGCCCCGTCCTGTCCGACAACCATGGTGGCGGCAGATCTTCGGCACGCTTGGGGGCTGGCCCGCAGTCGCAGGGCTTGCGATGACGGCCTGCGTCGGGGTTTGGGTCGGCGGTACGCTGACGGATGATTTGATGCTGTCGCTGTCGCCTCTGGATGAGGCGACACTTGATTTCGGTGCCGGTCTGGGGGCCTTCGACTTGCTCTTGGTGGATGGCTGATATGGCAGATGCAACGAAACCCAAGACACCGCTCTGGATGCGCCTGACGCTGTTTGTCTCAATCGCCCTGAACGTTCTTGTCGTCGGAGCAATTGCAGGCTTCCTGCTCATGGGCGGTCCGGATCGACGGTCGGACCGGGACCGGTTCGATTTCGGAGCGTTCTACATGCGTGCGCTCAGCGAACAGGATCAGCGTGCGTTGAGGCGTGACTTCGTGTCGGGCCTGCAGAAAGAGGGGCGCGACCGGGGGGCATTCATCGCGGATTTGCGCGCGACGCTCGACACCCTGCGGGCAACGCCGTTCGATGCACAGGCCTTTGAGGCTGCGTTGGCAGACCAGTCTCGCGCCCGCGCAGAGCGCGAGAACATGGGACGCGCGATCCTTGCCAATCGCGTCGCCACGATGACCAATGCAGAACGCGCGGCCTATGCTGACCGGATCGAAGACCGTCTGACCGAACTGGCAAAGCGCGTTCGACGCTGAGGCGCGACCCACAGGTCATTTTGCTCAGGCACCCATGCGATGCTCCGGTATCATTGGCCGGATCGCGCCTTCTGACACCTCAATCCGGTTGCGACCGTTCCGTTTGGCATCGTAAAGGGCTCTGTCTGCAGCGAAGCAAAGGGCTTTGGTCGAGACGCTTTCGTTGCGCTGTGCGACGGCAATCCCGATACTGATGGTGGCACGCACATAGGTGCCGTTCTTGATGGGCTTTGGGCTGTCGGCCACGGCATCCCGCAATCGGTTCGCAACGGATCGCGCCTGAGCCGGGGTCACATCAGGCAGGACGATCAAGAATTCCTCTCCACCATATCGCGCGATGAAATCTCCATCGCGCAAATGCGCTTTCATTGTCTGCGCGACAT
>NZ_JAEPMO010000100.1 GCF_017643905.1 Marivita sp. | reverse complement strand
GCATGTTGACGCGACTGGTTGCGTGCCTCGGTGATGATCCAGTCCAGAAACAGCATGATCTTGCGCGCCCGGCGTTGGTCGTCGGGATACACCAACCAGTAATTCAACGGGGATTGTGCCGTTTGCGAAAAGGGCTGTACCAAACGCCCGTCCCGCAGCGCGTCCATCACCAAGGGGCTTCGGCCCATCGCAATGCCATCGCCTTGAATGGCGGATTGCACCACCATGTTCGACTGCGCGAAACTGCGGATCCGCGCCGGTGTTGGCAGGCTTTGCCCCGTTTCGCGGGCCCAGTATTCCCATGTGGGCAGGTCGGTTGTGGTGGGCGCAAATTCGTCGCGGATCTGGGTGTGAAATGTCAGATCAGCAATCCGGCGCAAGGGTTTCGAGCCGTTCAAAAGGCTTGGCGCACAGACCGGCGACAACGTTTCGGGCATCAGCTGGATGGCGGTGTAGCCGGGAAAATCGCCGGTGCCGTAGCGGATTGCAATGTCCGCCTCGGCCCGCGCCACTCCTCGCAATCCGGTGTCGGTGGTGATCGAGATGGCAAATTCCGGGTGCGCCCGATCAAAGCTCATCAGGCGCGGGAACAACCAGATAAAGGCAAAGCCGGGATGGCAGCTGATAACGATGGTGTGGTCGTCGCGCCGCTTGTCGCGGATGTCTTCGCAGACCTCCGAAATGTGGCCCAATCCTTTGGCGATGCTCAGCGCTAGTCGCGCGCCATCGCGGGTGGGCAGGGACCGTTTCGGGCCGCGGGTGATCAGATCGTGACCCAACCATTCTTCGAGCGCTTTGACATGCTGACTGACAGCGCTCTGGCCGACGCCCAATTCATCCGCCGCTTCGGAAAAACTGCCGTGGCGGGCAACGGCCTCGAAGGCTCTTAGTGCGGCAAAGGGAAGGTTCAAGATCATATTAGCCAGACTAATGACATTCATGCGAGCTTTCAATTGGTGACCTGCACGCGCTGATTTTAACGTTTTTGTGACAGGAGGCGCAGTCATGACGGCGATGGCAGGGGCATGGAACATGTTGGCGAACTGCGCGGGTGCGCGGCGCGGGGAGCGTGTTCTACTGGCCTATGAACCTGCCGAATACGGCTATTTCGACGCGTCCGTTCTCAATGCCGTGGGGCGCTTGGCCCACGAGATGGGGTTGATCGTCAAGACGGTCAATGTGGGGTTCGATCCGCATGTGACCCGTCTTTCTGACGCGCTGCGGGCGCAGATGGACAAGGTCGATATAGTTGTCTTTCTCGCGCGTCTCGGCGACCAACTGCGCTTCTGCGACATGCCCAAGGACAAGCGGATTGTGGTCTGCTTTGCGCTGGATGACGATTTGCTTGGCTCTGGGTTCGGGACAACCTCGTATGGTGCCTTTGTCGCGCTGAAAGACTGTGTGACGGGCGCGCTCTCGAGCGCCGCAACCGTACGGGTGACATGCCCAAACGGTACGGATGTTGTTGGCACGCCAGAGATGCCGCACGCGGATGCAGGGGACACCACGGTGTCGCGCTTTCCGATGTCGGTGTTCAAACCTGTCCCGGCGCAAAGCTTTTCGGGACGCGTCGCCCTTTGCGGGTTCCTCACAGGCACCGGGTCGCAATACTACGACGATTACACGCTTGAATTCGATGGTCCGGTGATGGCCTATCTGGAGCAGGGCCGATTGGTCGGTTTTGACGGATGTGCGCGCGACGTGGCTGCGGCCAATGCGCATTATGACCGGATTTCGGGTATCTTGGGCATAGACCGCAACTTCGTCCATTCGTGGCATGCGGGCATCCATCCGGGCTGCGGCTATCGGCGAGAGGCCCGGGCGAATTACGAACGGTGGGGCGGTGCCGCATTTGGCAATCCCCGCATCCTGCATTTCCACACCTGCGGTGCCTATGCGCCGGGAGAGATTTCGTGGAATGTGTTGGACCCCACCATCTGGATGGACGGTGTTCCTGTGTGGGAAAACGGCGTGTTCCATCCCTCGCGTCTTGCGGGCGGGCAAGCCATTCTGGACCGCTATCCTGATGCGGCGGCCGTGTTTGCGCATCCGGACGCTCATGTCGGTTTGGCGGCTTGGCGCGCGATGTCTGATGGCCCGGCGCTGCTCGAGGCGGCGTCCTAGGTTTTTCGGTTTTCCAGCCTGCGGAACAGCATCGACAATCCGAAACAGATCACGAAGTAGAACGCCGCAGTGGTGATCCACGCCTCGAAGATCAGGCGCGTTGACGCCACCAGTTCAACGGTCTTAAACGTGAGTTCCTGTACCGAGATCAACGAGATGATCGCGCTGTCCTTGATCAGGGTGATGAACTGGTTTGCCATGGGCGGCACAACCTTGTGCATCGCCTGTGGAAGTACGACGTAGCGCATTTCCTGATACCGGCTCATGCCGATGGACCGCGCCGCCTCGCGCTGGCCTTTGGGGATCGACTGAATGCCCGCGCGGACGATTTCGCCGACAAAGGCGCTTTCGAACAGCGCAAGTACGATCACACCCGAGATGAGCGAAGGAAAGCGACGCATGTCGCCAAAGAAAAACTCCCACACGGCGCGGTTCTCGGAGCGGGCAATCTCGCGCGCCCAGCTTTCGATATTGAGCGCTGTGATGAGTTGTTGGGACAGGAAGAAGAAAAAGATGAAGATCACCACGACGGGTGGGATATTGCGCAGGAATTCCAGATAGGTGCGCGCCAGCATGCGGATCGTGAGGTTCTTGGCGCAGCGCGCGATGCCAAGGATTGTGCCCAGAATGACCGCAAGGATGCTGGCGTAAATCGAGATCCGGATGGTCGCGATCAACCCTTGCAGCAGGACATTGGCGAACCATTCCTCGCGTTCGGTGTGGAAGCGCAGAATGTAGTTGGGGATCAGGTGCCAGCGCCAATTGTAGTTCAGCGTGCCTTCGATTTTCCACCAGATGTAGCCGAAGAACGCCAGCACCACGGCCAAAACAAGCCAGTCGAGCCAATGCAGTTTTTTCAGTTTGTTCAGCACATCACTGGCCTTTGCAAATCTGCCCCCCAGTGCCGGGCCGGGGGGCAAAGCATTGATTATTCAGGAACCTGATCGGCCCAGTCATTGCCACGGAACCAGTAATCATGGCGTGCTTTCAACCAACCGGTGTTGGTCTTGGCGGTGATCCAGCTGTTGAAATAGGCAAGCGCGTCGGGGTCGCCCTTGCGGACGGCAAAGCCTTCACCACCGGCCTGAAATGCCTGGTTGAACGGCACGTTCAGCACGTCGGGATAACGGCGTGCTTCGCTTGACGGGGTGGGCTCGGACGCCATGGTCGCGTGTGCATTGCCGTTCAGCACTTCCTGTGTTGCAGCGCCGTCCTCATCGAACAGTAGCAATTGCGCTTCGGGGAACATATCCGCGATTACGGTGGCGGGTGTGGCCCCGCGACGGGCTGCAAAGGTCACATCGGGGCTGTTGTAATCCTCAAGCGTGAAGCCCTCTGTCATCGCCGTGTTGGCAAGGATGGTCATGCCCGAATAGGCGTAGGGGATGGTGAAGTTGACCGTCAGGTTGCGCTGCGGTGTGACGGTCATGCCGCTGATGATCGTGTCGAAATTGCCCGACACGAGCGCTGGGATAATCCCATCCCACGAGGTCGGGACAAATTCCACCTCGACGCCCATGTCTTCTGCCAATTGACGACCCACATCAAGCTCGAACCCGATCAATTCGCCATTCAAGTCACGCATCGACCACGGCTTGAACAGCGACAGGCCGATCTTGATGACACCGCGTTCCTTGATCGCTTCGATCACGCTTGCACTGGCGATGTCCTGTGCCGTGCTCTGCGCTAAGGCTGGCAGCGCTGCTGTTGCAGCCAGCGTCGCGCCAAGGGCGGCGCCTAGAAATCTTCTGGTGATATTCATGGATGAACTCCCTGTTCAGAATGTGCGCCTTGAGAGCGCGGGTTATGTATCAACGGCGTAGCGTTTTTCGACAAACGACACGCCAACGGACAGGATCAACGTCACCGCCATGTAGACAGCGGCAATGGTGAACCAGACTTCAAAACTCATATAGGTTTCCGAGATGATGTTCCGCCCGATGGTGGTCAGCTCGGCCACGGCAATCACGCTGACGATGGCCGAGGATTTGACCATATGAACGACCTCGCCGGTCATCGGCGGCAGCATGAAGCGAATGGATTGGGGCAAGATGATGTAGCGATAGGCTTGCCCCTTTGACATGCCGATGGAGGTTGCGGCCTCCCACTGGCCTTTGGCCACCGCGTTGATCCCGGCGCGGAAAATCTCGGAGATCAGGACGGAATGGAAGACAGCGAGGCAGAGGATGCTGGCCCAGTAGCGGTCAAAGCCGAAGATCGGGCCAAGCACGTAGTAGAAAAGGTAGAGCAGCACCAAAAGCGGGATGTTGCGGATCAGTTCGAGGAAGGCGACAGAAACCGCCGTGCAGACCACCAGCCCCGACAGGCGCAGCAGCGCCACGATCAGGCCCATCACGACCGCCAAGGCGAAGGCGATGCTGGACAGGGTCAGCGTTTTGACCAGTCCGACACTGATCTCGCCCCATTGGAAGCCATCATCGGTGAACGTGTAGAAATATTGCGGAATGCGATACCACTGCCAGTTATATCCCATCGCCTGCGCGCCGCTATAGGCCAGCCAGACGATGCCGCCGATGATGGCCGTGTAGGCGATGATCGCAAACGTGACGGAGTCGATGGCTTTGGCGATCGGCTGTCGCTGTGGAAGTGCCCGGCCCTTGGCGGTGTATGATGGCTCGGCGATGCTCATCTAGTGGTCCAGGATTTGGTCAAGGAACGCGCGACACCGGGCACTGGCCGGGTTGGTGAAGAAAACGTCGGGCGGGGCGGTCTCGACAATCTCGCCTGCGTCCATGAACACCATCGTGTCCGCGACTTTGCGGGCAAACCCCATCTCGTGGGTGACAACGACCATCGTCATGCCGGTGTCGGCCAGTTCGACCATCACATCCAACACCTCGTTGATCATTTCTGGATCAAGCGCCGAGGTGGGTTCATCGAACAGCATGATCCGGCTTTCCATGCAAAGCGACCGGGCAATCGCCACGCGCTGCTGCTGCCCGCCGGACAGGGCGGACGGGTATTTGTCGGCCTGTTCGGGAATCCGGACCCGTTCAAGGTATTTGCGCGCGGTGCGTTCCGCCTCAGAGGGGGAGACCTTGCGAACCTTGATCGGACCGATGGTGAGGTTTTCCAGAACGGTCAGGTGCGGAAAGAGGTTGAACTGCTGGAACACCATCCCGACTTCTTGCCGCAGCCGGTAGATATGTTTTGAGTCCTCGTAGACCTCGACCCCGTCGACGGTCAGAACCCCGGAATTGTGAAACTCAAGCCCGTTGATGCAGCGAATGAGCGTGGATTTGCCCGACCCGGACGGGCCACACACCACCATACGCTCGCCTTCACGGACGCTGATCGAGATGTCCTTGAGGGCGTGGAAGTCGCCGTAGAACTTATCGACATGGTCAAATGTGATGATCGGCGCGCTATCCGACATGCAAAGCAGACATCTAAAATTCCCCAGTGGCTGTAACCATCAAACCAAGGAAGTCCTTGCAGGTGCAAGACAAAGTTTTGGAACATCTTTGTGCGGGCGGCTTTGACAAAGCGAATGCTGCAATTCTGATCGGTCGTTTCCGCCAGCTATGGTTGATGTTTACCCTGTTTCGACGTCTTCTGACGGCCTGACCCAGAAAGGCGTGGTTTTGCGATGAGTCCCAAGAGCCGGATTTCACTGACGATTGATGTGTCGGCCCCTGGTCGACAGGTCGGGGATGCAATGCTGCGCTGGTCCGACAACAGCAATCCGCTGGGTTATCACCCGATCCCGGTTGTTTCGGTCAAGGGCACGGACGGGCCTGTGCTGCTCTTGGTCGGCGGCACGCATGGCGACGAATACGAAGGTCCTGCAGCGATCATGCGGGTGATTCACGCGCTTGATCCATCCGATCTGCGCGGTCAGATCATCGCCTTTCCCGCGTTGAACATGCCCGCTGTTTCCGCGTCATCGCGGGTGTCGCCGCTGGACGGTGCGAACTTGAACCGCGCCTTTCCCGGCGACCGCGACGGCGGTCCGACCGCGATGATTGCGCAGTTTCTGGAAACCGAGATCCTGCCGCTTTGTGATGCGGCGATTGATCTGCATTCTGGCGGGAAAGCGTCGTTCTTCCAGCCCTGCGCCTTGCCGACTTTGACCGAAGACCCTGTTCTGGCGGCGAAAAATATGGAGCTTGCCCACCTGTTCGGCTTGCCGCTTGTCTGGCGTCTGGGCGCGCATAACGACAATCGGTCGGTGAACGCCGCTGCAGACCGAGCCGGTGTTCCCATGATCGCCACGGAACTTGGCGGCGGCGGTGGGGTCGACCCGGGTATCACCGATCAGGCCGAGGCGGGGGTCTGGAACATCCTGCGCCATCTGGGGATGGTCGATGGCGCTGTGCATCACCCACCCAAACCCCGAGTTGTCGAAATCCGTGACCCCCGCGCGTCGCTTTATGCTTCATCCGAGGGCCTGTTCGATCGTGCGCTAAGCGCGGGGCAGGACGTGGCGGCGGGCGATTTTGCCGGGTGGTTCCATCATGTCACGGAACCCGAACGCCCCTCGGTGCGCCTTACTGTGCCGCAGGACGGGATGATATTGGCTCACACCAATCGCGGGATGGTTCGACGCGGCGAGATGCTGCTTCTGGTCGTGCAGGACGTGGATCAGGCTTTGTAATAGCCCACGATATCGCCGTCTGTCGTCGCTCCAAGGCCGTTCAGCAAGCGGTTGGAATAATTGAAGTAAGCGCAGACCTGATTGACTTCGAGGATCTCTCCGTCATCGCAACCCGCGATCTTGAGCGCCTCGAAATCCGACTTGACCATCTTGCCAACCGACACCGTCAGTTTCGCCGCGTAGCGCAGCAGCGCCAGTTCCTTGCCGTCGAATTCATCTTCGGGCCGGTGCGCCTTGAGCGCCGTAAAGATGCGGTCGGACCGGGGCTGGTCCTTGATCAGGTTGCGCACGTTCATGAAGTGATGCGTGAGCGAATAGGTGCAATCGTTCAGGATCGACGTGTAGCTGGCCACCACTTCCAGAAACCAGAACGGCAGTTTGTTGTCGTCGGAATGCAGCACCGACCGATAAAGCGCCACATGCCCGTGCATGGTTTCAGGGCGCAGCGAATGCACACGCATCACGGTGTCGACGGTCCCGTGCGGGGTGCGCGCCTGATCCAGAAGCTCTTTCAGACGGGGTGAGGCGTCTTCGTCCGAGATCATTTCGATCCATGCTGTCATCGCAGGCTCCTTTGTTCAGTGCAGGCTTTGCGAACTATAGTCTGCTCGGCACAGTTCCGGCGAGACCCTTTGGTCAGGTCCGTATTCACCCGCGCGCATCTTCGAGGATCAGGTCCGAAGCCTTTTCGCCAACCATGATCGCGGGCGCATTGGTGTTCCCGGTGGGAATGGACGGAAAAATCGACGCGTCGGCCACCCGCAATCCGTCGATGCCGCGCACCCTTAGGCGTGGGTCAACAACAGAAGTCGCGGGATCGGTGCCCATCCGACAGGTGGAGCATTGGTGGAACACGGTCCAGGCTGTCTTTCGGATGTAAGCCTCGATGGCGGCGTCATTATCGACCTGGGCACCCGGCAGCAATTCGCTGTCGACCACAGCGCTCATTGCCTGCGTGCCCGCAATCTTGCGCATCAGTTTGGTGCCAGCCAGCATCAGCGTGCGGTCATATTCGGTCGAGAGGTAATTCGGGTGCATTTCCGGGGCCACAAACGGGTCGGGCGACCGGATTTGCAGATGCCCGACACTGGTCGGCTTGCAGGGGTTGAAGCCAATCAGCAGACCGGGGAAGGGGTCAGGGCTCATCAAGGGCCGCACGCCGACGGGCGCACGGGTGTAGCTGACCGGCGAAAAGTAGAGTTGCAGGTCGGGGCTGGGGGAGTCTTCCCGCACGCGGATGAACCCGCCGCCCTGATTGAGGCTCAGCGACAGGGGCCCCTTGCGTTTCAGCGCATAGTGCAGCGCGACTTTCATCTTGCCCAGCAGCGGCCCCAGCTCTTGATTGAGGCTGGCGACTTTGGAGACATAGAGGTTGTCGCTGCCGAGATGGTCCTGAAGGTTCCGACCCACCTGCGGTGCCTCAAGCAGTACGTCAATGCCGTGGTCCTGCAACACCTGTCCCGGCCCGATGCCCGACAGTTGCAACAATTGCGGTGAATTGATCGCACCGCCAGAAAGGATCACCTCGGCCCGGGCGCGGGCGGTCTTGGTCTGGCCCTTGTGGCGGTATTCGACACCGATGGCGCGGGTGCCGTCGAACAGAACGCGGGTCACATGTGCGCGCGTGCGGATCTCAAGGTTAGGACGCTTGCGTGCAGGATCGAGGTAGCAGCGCGCGGCAGAGGCGCGGAAGCCACCCTTCGTGGTGATCTGGTAGGTGGTCGCCCCCTCCATGTCGGAACCGTTGTAATCCGGGTTCGTCGGAAACCCGGCCTGAGCAGCCGCTTCAAGATAGATGCGGGTGAGGGGATGCACCTCGGGCAGGACATCATGCACCGCCAGTGGGCCACCCGTGCCCCGCGCCGGGCTTGGCGCGCCGTCCCAGTTCTCCATGCGGCGAAACAGCGGCTCCACATCGCTCCAGCCCCAGCCAGGGGCGGCGGCGTTCCATTCGGCGTAATCATTCTGGTGCCCGCGCACATAGACCATCGCGTTGATCGAGCTTGACCCGCCCAGCACTTTTCCGCGCGGCCAGTAGATCGGGCGATTGTCGAGATTGGGATCGGGTTCCGTGACGTATTTCCAATTGACCTTGGCGTCGTAGAAGATCTTGCCGTAGCCGATGGGAATCTGGACGAGCGGGGTCTTGTAGGACCCACCGGCTTCGAGAAGAAGCACGGTGTATTTGCCGGAAGCCGTCAACCGGTTGGCCAGCACCGATCCGGCCGACCCGGCCCCGACGATCACGAAATCAAATGCGTCCAAGCCAATCCTCCGTTGGTCGCGTGCCGAGATCCTGCAACGATCTCGGATGATGCGGGATCGTCAGTGGCACAGCGTTAGATGGATCATTCCGGTCGCGCAAGCCATCGAAAGTGAGGCGTTTGTCATTTTGGCAACTGCTCCATCAGCCAGGACCGGAACTGTGTGGCCGCGTGGCTGGGTTCGGCAATCGACAGAAAATAGCCTTCCTGGCTTGGGATCGACGCCGGATGCGCGCGTTCGACCATTCCTGACGCAAGCGCATGCCCGGCCAGCACCGCGCTGACAAGAGCAACACCGTTGCCATGTGCCGCCAGTTGCAGCGCCATACCGTAGGTGTCGGCAAACAGCGACGGCTGGCGATGCCCGCCGAGTTTGTCTGACCACGCGCGCCAGCCGCTCGAGGTGCCAACGGCTTCGATCAGAGGCAGCGTGTCAAGAGTGCCGTTGAGGGCAGGGGATTTCAGCGCGATCAGGTTGTTGGGGTGCAGCGGCTCTGCGTGTCGCCCGGCTTGCTTCGATGATCCGAACCGGATTTCGACATCGGCACGGGCCGAGTGGAAATCATCCGGCCAGATCGCGCTGAGAAAGCGCAGGCGGATGTTCGGATGACGTGCGGTGAAGTCGGGCAGGCGCGGGGCGATCACCCATTGCGCGACACTGACCGAGGTGGCGACGGTCAGCAGGTTTTCCACCGGTCCGGCTTCGAACCGGCTTGCCGCACCCGCTAGTGCATCAAGCGCTGCGCTGATCTCGGGCAGAAGCCGTCGCCCGTCATCGGTGAGCATCAGCCCCCGCGCTTGGCGGACGAAGAGCGGCACGCGCATGCGCAGTTCCAGCGACTTCACCTGCTGGCTCACGGCGGATTGGGTGAGGCCGATTTCTTCCGCTGCGGCGGTAAAGCTCAGATGCCGGGCCGCCGCTTCGAATGAGCGGAACCATGTCAAGGGTGGGAGCGATTTCGCCATGGGTCAAATCAGTCATTACTCTTTTTAATACCTAGCCCTCCAATTCATTCGTTTGTCAAAGATTTTGCCGGTTTCTACTGTCGCCGACAGCGAACAGGAGACCAACATGACACCAGAGATCCGCAAGATCGTGACCTATGATGAAGAGGTGCTGATCGAAGGGTTCAAAGTCGCCGAAACGCCGTGGCGCATGTTCGCCGTGGCCGCCGTTGTTCGGAACCCGTGGGCGGGGCGATACGTCGAAGACCTGACTCCCGAGATTCGCGCCTACGGGCCGGTTCTGGGCGAGATGCTGACCGAGCGGATGTTGCGGCTGGCCGGGGGTGGCGAGGCGATTGAAGCCTATGGCAAGGCGGCGGTGGTGGGTCTGGATGGCGAGGTCGAACATGCCTCGGGCCTGATCCACACGCTGAGGTTCGGAAATTTCTATCGGCAGGCGGTCGGTGCCAAGTCCTACCTTGCCTTCACCAACACGCGCGGCCCGGCGAATGCGCCGATCATGGTGCCGCTGATGGACAAGAACGATGCCGGGCGGCGGTCGCACTACCTGACCATCCAGTTTGCTATACCGGACGCGCCGCGCGCGGATGAGATTGTCGTCGTGCTGGGTGGAGCCACCTCGGGGCGTCCGCATCACCGGATTGGCGACCGCTATCAGGACCTCAAGGACTTGGGCCATGACCTGGACAACCCGGCCGCGGTCTGATCGGGCGGGCCTTGCCGCGATCGAGGCGGGCGAGGGCGCGCAGATCGTGCTGTTGCACGGCGTGGGCCTTCGGTCCGAGGCGTGGAACCGGCAGATCGACGCTTTGGCTGCAGCGTATCACGTCACCGCGTTCGACATGCCGGGGCATGGGGAAAGCGCGGTTCGGTCGGAGATGAGCCGTGTGTCGGACTATGCCGATGCGGTGCTGGCCGCCGTCGACGGCCCTGCGATGGTTGTCGGCCATTCGATGGGGGCGATGATCGCGCTGGATCTGGCGGTGCGGGCACCGGATCGGGTGAGGGGCGTCGTTGCGCTGAATGCGGTTTTCGAGCGGAGCCCCGAAGCAGCGCGCGCGGTGCAGGCGCGTGCGGCGGAGTTGGACGGGGTATCCGTGGCCGACCCGACAGGAGCGTTGGATCGCTGGTTCGGCCCCGACGACTCTCCCGAACGCTTGGCTTGCGAAGACTGGCTCTGCTCCGTGACACCCGCGGGCTACAAAGCCGCTTATACCGCCTTTGCCCACAATCCCGGCCCGCGCCGCGCGGATTTGGCGCGTCTGTTCTGCCCCGCACTGTTCATGACCGGCGCTCTGGAGCTGAACTCGACCCCCGCGATGTCCGAGGCGATGGCGGCTCTTGCGCCGCACGGCCGCGCGATCCTCGTTCCGGATGCGGCGCATATGATGCCCATGACCCATCCCGAGGTGGTCAACGCGGCACTGTTGGATTTTGCCGCCGAGGTGCTGTCGTGACCCCGGCTGAAATCGCTCTCTTCTTTGAAAGGACCTGAGACATGGAGTTCTCGCTTTTCGTGCACATGGAACGCCTGACGCCGGACCAACCGCATGACCAGTTGAACGAAGAGTTCATCGCGCTGTGCAAGATGGCGGATGAAGCCGGGATGCGGGCGGTCTGGACAGGTGAGCATCACGGGATGGAGTTCACCATTGCGCCGAACCCCCTGATGTCCTTGGTGAATATCGCGCACCATACAAAGAACGTGCGGCTGGGAACAGGCACGGTGATTGCGCCTTTCTGGCATCCGATCAAACTGGCGGGAGAGGCCGCGTCGGCGGACCTGCTGACCGGCGGACGGATCGAGTTGGGCATCGCGCGGGGGGCCTATTCCTACGAATATGAACGCCTGCGGCCCGGCATGGATGCTTGGGAAGCCGGGCAGCGCATGCGGGAAATCACGCCTTTGCTGCGAAAGCTTTGGGCCGGGGATTGTGCCCATGAAGGTGAGTTCTTCCAGTTCCCGGCGACCACATCAGCCCCGAAACCTGTTCAGCCCGATGGCCCGCCCATTTGGATTGCCGCGCGCGATCCGAACAGCCATGAGTTCGGCGTGCATAACGGGTTCAACATCCAGGTCACGCCGCTGTGGATGGGTATGGAAGAGATCGAAACCCTGATGGGCCGCTTCAACGCCGCCTGTGCCAGCTATGACGGGCCGCGTCCGAAAATCATGCTGTTGCACCATACATATGTGGGGCCCGATGAGGCAGATGTGGCGGTTGCGGCCAAGGAATTGTCGCGCTTTTACTGCTATTTCGGGGCATGGTTCCATAACAAGCGCCCGGTCAGTCAGGGCTTGATCGAACCGCTCACCGAGGATGAGATGGCGGCAAACGCATTGATGGCGCCCGAGAATATGGCGCGCGACCTGACCATAGGGACAGCGGATCAGGTTGTGGATCGGATCAAGGCATACGAGGATCTGGGGTATGACGAATATTCGTTCTGGATCGACAGCGGCATGAGTTTCGAGCGCAAACGCGCGTCGCTGGCGCGCTTCATCGACGATGTGATGCCGGCCTTTCAGTGAGGGATGTTATGACCCAGTTACCGCATTATCCGCTTTTCATCGACGGCGTTTGGACGGAAGGGGGAAGCGGGCAGGTGATGCGGTCGCAGAACCCTGCGACGGGCGCGGATTGGGCGACCTTTGCCTGTGCGGATGCGGGCGATGTGGACCGTGCAATTGGGGCGGCAAAGCGGGCGCTGAATGATCCGGCGTGGCGGGGTATGACGCAGACGCAGCGGGGCAAGCTGCTCTATCGTCTGGCGGATCTGATTGCGAAACATGCGCAGGAGATCGGTCGGATCGAAACCACCGACAGCGGCAAGCTTCTTGCGGAAACGGTAAGCCAGACCGGCTATGTCGCGGATTACTATCGCTATTATGCCGGTCTGGCCGACAAGATCGAAGGCGCGGTTCTGCCCATCGACAAGCCGGAGATGCATGTCTTCACCCGTCGTGAACCGATTGGTGTCGTGGTGGCTATCGTGCCGTGGAACGCGCAGATGTTCCTGACCGCAACCAAACTGGGTCCGGCCTTGGCGGCGGGGTGTACGGTGGTGCTCAAAGCGTCGGAAATCGCGCCTGCGCCGATGCTGGAATTCGCGCGGTTGATCGAGCAGGCGGGCTTTCCGCCCGGTGTGGTGTCGGTGATCACCGGGGACGCGGAGAATTGCGCGATCCCGCTGACGCGTCATCCCGATGTGGACAGGATCGCCTTTACCGGCGGGCCGGAAACCGCGCGGCACGTGGTGCGCAATTCGGCCGAGAATTTCGCCGTGACGACGCTGGAGCTGGGCGGGAAATCCCCGATCCTCGTGTTCGAGGATGCCGATCTCGACGGTGCTGCCAACGGGCTGATCGCGGGCAATTTCGGCGCGTCGGGCCAAAGTTGCGTCGCGGGCAGTCGTGGGCTTGTGCATCGGTCGGTGATGGACGACCTGATCGCGCGGATCGAGGCGAAGATGGCGGGCGTTGTGATCGGCGACCCGCTGGAGGCGGCGACGCATGTGGGTCCGCTTTGCACCGAGGCGCAGGTCAGGCGGATTGAGGCCACCTTGGCGGCAGCGGTCGAAGGTGGTGCGCACATCCGGTTTGGCGGGGCTCGTCTGGACCGACCCGGCAACTACATGGCCCCAACGCTGGTGAAATGCGCGGACGCAGGTACAGAAACGCTCAAGGTCGAGATGTTTGGGCCCGTCATGTCTCTCTTGCCGTTCGATACGGAAGACGAGGCCATCGCCTTGGCCAATGACACCCCGTTCGGGTTGGGGTCGGGGGTTTTTACCCAGAACGTCGCCCGCGCGCATCGCGTGTCGGCGCGGATCAAGGCGGGGATTTGCTGGGTGAACACCTATCGCGCCGTGTCGCCCATCGCGCCCTTCGGCGGGTTCAACCAGTCGGGCTATGGACGTGAAGCGGGGATTGAAGCCGTCCACGATTACACCCGGACCAAGACTGTCTGGATCAGCACGTCGGAAGTACCCATGTCCAATCCGTTCGTGATGCGCTGAGGCTGCAGGCGCGCTGTAATGGCGCTGCGCAAAAATTAAAGAGGTATTCCAGTTGTAACTTTAAAAAATACTCCCAAATGCCTTTTCAGGGGCGGGAGTGTGCAATGTTGACTGACGACAAGTTACTGACTTTGCCGTGTGGACGACCTTTCCACATGGACCGTTTGCGGTCTGATGGAATTCTTGGTGCGGACGAACTGGAGTTTTGCAAGACCCACGGCATCCCCCTTGCCTTTGATCCCATGCAATGTGGCTGGGTGCTGGCGCAGGGGATAGACGATCTGTTCCCGAATGAAGTGATTGACCCCGCGCATCCCAGAACGGGACGCGCGCAGACAAACGTTTCTTTGCATGTGCATCTGCGCCCTTGGGAAATGAAGGATGCGCCGCGGCTTGTTGAACTGCTTGACGACCCCAAGATGTGGGAGACGCTACCAGAACCCTATCCCGGTGCTGTGACCCTCGAGATGGCGCAATCCCTGATCGAGATCGCGAACCATGGAGGGCATCACAGCGTCTTTGCCATCCTTTACGACGATGTTCCTGTCGGCCAAGTGCGACTCCATTCTTTAGATAGCGCACAGGAAGACGGCGTTTCAGAACTCAGCTATTGGATTGGCCGCGCGTATTGGCAGCAGGGCTTTGCCAGTGCGGCGGTCGTTCCTTTTGTCCGGCAGTGCTTTGCAGAAGATGCGTCGCTGGTTGCGTTGATCGCCAAGGTCAAGGACGGCAATGTCGCGTCGCGGCGTGTGCTCGAGGCTGCAGGATTTGTGCCGAATGGCTGCGCGGACCCCGGTTGGGACCTGCTCCGTCGCACGCGCTGATCGTTAGTCGTGCCTTGACCTTAGTTTCACGGCCGAGTTGTTTTTCCGGAAATTATACACGGCGTCGTCGTGCAATTTTCCTCGGGATACAAAAAAGCGTCTGCAAAATGCATGTTTGACCGTGATGCGGACTTGATCTTTGCGAATAGAGCTGCGTAAATTTTCCGGAAGCGGAAATTATGCAGGTTGAGGGTAAATTTTGCAAAGCATCGGAGACGCCCTGGGACTCGCTTTCGCGCTGGTGCTGTCCGGTGATCCGGACCTGCTTGAAATCGTTCTTTTGTCACTGAGGGTCAGTCTGACCGCAACGATCGTCGCTTGTGCCATAGGGCTTCCGATTGGGGCACTTGTCGCGATTGGCCAGTTCCGGGGGCGCAATGCGGTTCTCATCCTGATGAATGCCCTGATGGGGCTGCCGCCGGTGGTGGTTGGCTTGTTGGTGTACCTGCACCTGTCCCGGTCTGGACCGCTTGGCTTTCTTGGGCTGCTCTATACTCCGACGGCGATGATCATTGCGCAGACCATCCTGATCGCGCCGATTGTTGCGGCTTTGTCCCGGCAGGTTCTCGAAGACCTGCACACCGAATATGCCGACCAGTTCCGGTCGCTGTGCCTGACCCGGATGCAGACCGTGCAGGCCTTGCTCTGGGACGCGCGGTATTCGCTGCTGACGGTGGGCCTTGCCGGGTTCGGGCGGGCTGTGGCCGAAGTGGGGGCTGTCATCATCGTTGGTGGCAATATCGACCACCTGACGCGGGTGATGACGACGGCAATTGCGCTTGAGACCTCCAAAGGGGACCTCGCGCTGGCTTTGGCCCTTGGAATCATCCTGCTGGTGATTGCTTTGGGTGTGAACGCGGCGGTGCAATCCGTCCGCATGACGGCGGCGCGGCAAGCCTATGTTTGACGCGGCCACCATGGGTTCTGACCCGTCCAGTCGCACCGCGTCGCTGACGGCGGGTCTTGACCTTGTGATGCGCGATGTTGGTCTGCGTTTTGACAATGTGATGGCGCTGGACGGAGTGAGCCTGGACCTAGGCGCGACGGGGTGCACGGTCATCATGGGACCGAACGGCGCGGGCAAGAGCCTGCTGCTCAAGGTGATGCACGGTTTGATCACGCCAAGTTCCGGCACTGTTCTGTGGGCCGGGGTACACCCTAAGGATGCGATGTCCAGACAGGCGCTTGTGTTTCAGAAGCCCGTGCTTTTGCGCCGCTCGGTTGCTGCGAATATCGACTTCGTTCTCAAGGCGCGCGGTAAGAACATGGCGCGCCGCGACGACCTGCTTGACCATGTCGGGCTTCGGCACAAGGCCAATCAGCCCGCGCGGCTGCTGTCGGGAGGCGAGGCGCAGCGTCTTGCCTTGGCGCGGGCTTTGGCGACCGATCCGGAGGTTCTTTTTCTGGACGAGCCGACGGCAAGCCTTGATCCGGCGTCTGTCCTGGCCATCGAGAAGATCGTTGCTGACGCACGGGATCGTGGGGTGCGCGTCGTTCTCGTGACTCATGACGTTGGACAGGCCCGGCGCATGGCGGACGATGTCGTGTTTCTGCACCGCGGGCGCATCGGGGAACATTCCCCGGCGGCGGCGTTTTTCCGGGAACCGCGTTGCGCCGCGGCCCGCGACTACATCGACGGCAGAATTGTCGTCTAAACCGGTCGCTATCAAACAGGGATCATCATGTATTCACATCGTTTTTTAGCAGCTGCACTGGCGCTATTTATCGCCGGATTGGCATCCGCTCAGGACAGCTCGATCATTGTGCAGTCCACGACATCGACAGCCAATTCCGGGCTCTATGACTATCTCCTGCCGCTGTTCAAAGAGACATCGGGCATTCAGGTGAACGTGGTCGCCGTGGGCACCGGGCAGGCCATCAAGAATGCCGAGAACTGCGATGGCGATGTCTTGCTGGTTCATGCCAAGGCGTCGGAAGAGAAATTTGTCGCCGACGGGTTTGGAACGGTTCGGATCGACCTGATGTATAACGACTTTGTCGTGGTCGGCCCCAGCTCTGACCCGGCGGGTGTCGCCGGAATGAACGATGTTCAGGGGGCATTGACCAAGATCGCGGACAGCGGCGCCTTGTTCGCCTCGCGCGGGGATGATAGTGGCACGCACAAGAAAGAAATGTCGCTCTGGGCCAGCGCCGGGGTCGATCCGACATCCTCCAGCGGCGAATGGTACCGCGAAACCGGATCAGGCATGGGCGCGACCCTGAACACGGGGATCGGCATGGGTGCCTATGTTCTGACCGACCGCGCAACCTGGATCAGCTTCGAGAACAAGCAGGACTACCAGATCAGTGTCGAAGGCGATGACGACATGTTCAACCAATATGGCGTGATCCCGGTCAATCCTGCCAAGTGCCCAAGTGTGAACGCAGACGCGGCCCAGACGTTTGCCGATTGGCTGGTTTCGGCGGACGGACAGACGGCCATCGCGGGTTACAAGGTGGCCGATCAGCAGCTGTTTTTCCCGAACGCCCCAACCAACTGAGAGTGCAGACAGGGGCAACGCGCGGCATTCTGTTGGACGATGGTTAAATTTTCGAATGATCACCTGTATTCGCGATCTACTAACCCAGTGTTCGAAGCGCACAGACTAGCTGTTATAAAGAACGGCGCCACGTGAGCACGTGGCGCTAGCCTTTGTCGTGCCAAGGTGTTGGATGTCACTGAGAACTGACCCAGCATTGTCATCGAGATTTGACCCGCCTGTCAGTATGTCGGTCGGTTCATGACGGGGTCAACATTGGCGTCTCCTTCCTCTTTTTTTTCGCGGTCTCCGAGCTGGCCTTGAAG
>NZ_JAEPMO010000118.1 GCF_017643905.1 Marivita sp. | reverse complement strand
GGCGGCTCCGATTACGTGGTCCATGCGGCGCAAATGACGAATTTCTCCTCGCCGCAACCGCCCAGAACCTCCGCAAACTGGCAAAGATCTTTCCTGCACCGCAGCAACCGCGAAACGCCTGACAGAAAAGGTGCTCGCGCCACGTTCAGCCGTCGATATTCTGCGCCAGCGAACGCCTGTTTTTCCACAGAATCGGCCAATAGCAGGGCAGGCCCGAAGTCCCGCCCCACACCAACCCCCACCTCACTCCAACTCGATCAACAGGTCCTTCGCGTCGATCTGCGCCGCGGGGGACACATGCACCGCCTTGACCACCGCATCGCGTTCGGCGTGCAGGCCCGTCTCCATCTTCATCGCTTCGATGGTCAGCAGGAGGTCGCCTTCCTTGATCTTCTGACCCGCCGACACCGCGATGGAGGCGACGACGCCCGGCATCGGGGCGCCGATGTGGTTCGGGTTGCCGACCTCCGCCTTGGGCCGTGCCGCCGTGGTGGCCTTGGCCTTGCGGTCAGGCACACGGATGGTGCGCGGCTGGCCGTTGAGTTCGAAGAACACCCGCACCTCGCCATCGTCCTGCGTCTCGCCCACGGCGATCAGACGGATTTCGAGCGTCTTGCCGGGGTCGATCTCGGCGCTGATTTCCTCGCCCTGTTCCATGCCATAGAAGAACGTCCGCGTCGGCAGCACCCGCACCGGGCCGTAAGTCCGGTGGCGGCCCATGTAATCGAGGAAGACCTTGGGATACATCAGGTAGCCGTTCAGGTCCTCGTCATCGACGGGCTTGCCTTCAAGCTCCTTGATCACCTTGGCGCGGGTTTCCTCGATGTCCACCGGGGCCGCGTGCAGGCCGGGACGGTCGGTGAAGGCTGTCTCGCCCTTGAGGATCTTCTTCTGGATCGCCGCAGGCCACCCGCCCGGAGGCTGCCCCAGCGAGCCGCGCATCATGTCCACCACCGAGTCGGGGAAGGATACGTCGGTGTCCGGGTTCTCCACATCCGCCCGGGTCAGGCCCTGCGACACCATCATCAGCGCCATGTCGCCCACCACCTTGGAGGACGGCGTGACCTTTACGATGTCGCCGAACATCTGGTTCACATCCGCATAGGTCTGCGCCACCTCGTGCCAGCGCTCTTCCAGCCCAAGGCTGCGCGCCTGCGCCTTGAGGTTGGTGAACTGCCCGCCGGGCATTTCATGCAGATAGACCTCCGAGGCGGGGGCCTGCTGCCCGGTCTCGAACGCCGCATACTGCCCGCGCACCGCTTCCCAGTAGTTGGAAATCTCCCGGATTGCGCTGATGTCGAGGCCGGTCTCGCGTTCGGTATGCCGCAGCGCCTCGACCACCGATCCCAGCGTCGGCTGAGAGGTGTTCCCCGACAGCGCATCCATCGCCGCATCGACGGCATCCACACCAGCAGCCGCCGCCGCCATAATCGTGGCGATGCCAGCCCCCGAGGTGTCATGCGTGTGGAAGTGGACGGGTAGGCCGACCTCTTCCTTCAGCGCCTTGACCAGCGGGCCAGCCGCCGCGGGCTTCAGCAGCCCCGCCATGTCCTTGAGGCCGAGGATATGCGACCCGGCAGCCTTCAGCTCCTTGCCCATCGCGACATAGTACTTGAGGTCATATTTCGACCGCGCCGGATCGTTCAGATCGCCGGTGTAGCAGATCGTGCCTTCCAGCACTTTGCCGGTCTCAAGCACCGCATCCATCGCAACGCGCATGTTCTCGACCCAGTTGAGGCTGTCGAACACGCGGAACACGTCGACACCCGTCTCGGCCGCCTGTTTGACGAAGAACTGCACCACGTTGTCGGGGTAGTTGGTGTAGCCGACGCCATTGGCCCCACGCAGCAGCATCTGGGTCATGATGTTCGGCATCGCCGCCCGCAGATCTCGCAGGCGCTGCCACGGGCATTCCTGAAGGAAGCGATAGGCCACGTCGAAGGTCGCACCACCCCAGCATTCGACACTGAAAAGCTGCGGCAGGTTCGCCGCATAGGCGGGCGCCACCTTGATCATGTCGATCGACCGCATCCGCGTGGCGAGCAGCGACTGGTGCCCGTCGCGCATCGTCGTGTCGGTGATCAGCACCTCTTTCTGCGCGGCCAGCCAATCGGAAACCGCCTGCGGGCCCTTTTCGTCCAGCAGCGTCTTGGTGCCCGGCGGTGGTGTCTCGGCGCGCAGCTTGGGGGCACGGGCGGGTTTCAGATCGGGATGCGGCGTTGCGCGGCCCGCCACCTCGGGGTGCCCGTTCACGGTGATGTCGGCGATATAGGTCAGCACCTTGGTGCCCCGATCCCGGCGCTTGCGGAAGTGGAACAGCTCCGGTGTCTCGTCGATGAACTTGGTGGTGTACTGGTTGTTCAGGAAGGTCGGGTGCTTGAGCAGGTTTTCCACAAACGCGATGTTGGTGGACACGCCGCGCACCCGGAATTCGCGCAAGGCGCGGTCCATCCTCGCAATCGCCTTTTCCGGTGTCGGCGCCCAGGCCGTGACCTTGGTCAGCAAAGAGTCGTAGTAGCGCGTGATCACGCCACCCGCATAGGCCGTCCCGCCATCCAGACGGATGCCCATTCCGGTGGCCGAGCGATACGCGGTGATCCGGCCATAGTCGGGGATAAAGTTGTTCTGCGGGTCTTCGGTCGTCACGCGGGTCTGCAACGCATGGCCGTTCAGACGGATGTCATATTGCGAGGCTTTGCCGGTGGCCTCGGCCAGCGACTTGCCCTCGGCGATCATGATCTGCGCCTGAACGATGTCGATGCCGGTCACTTCCTCGGTGACGGTGTGTTCCACCTGCACGCGGGGGTTCACTTCGATGAAGTAGAACTTGCCGTCATCCATATCCATCAGGAATTCGACGGTGCCCGCGCATTCGTAATTCACATGGGCGCAGATCTTGCGGCCCAGTTCACACAGTTCTTCGCGCTGGGCTTCGGAAAGGTACGGGGCAGGGGCGCGCTCGACCACTTTCTGGTTGCGGCGCTGGACGGAACAATCCCGCTCGTAGAGGTGGTAGATGTTGCCCTGCTTGTCGCCAAGGATCTGCACCTCGACGTGCCGCGCACGGGTGATCATTTTTTCCAAATAGCCTTCGCCATTGCCAAAGGCCGCCTCGGCCTCACGACGGCCTTCCAGCACCTTTTCCTTAAGCTCTTTCGGTCCAGTAATCGGACGCATCCCACGGCCGCCGCCACCCCAAGACGCCTTGAGCATCAGCGGATAGCCAATTTCGCCGGCTTCCTTGGCGATGGCGTCGAAATCATCGCCGAGAACTTCGGTCGCGGGGATGACAGGCACACCCGCTTCTATGGCGACCCTACGGGCGCTGGCCTTGTCGCCAAGGGCGCGCATGGTTTCGGCGCGGGGCCCGATGAAGGTGATGCCATTGGCCACGCAGGCATCCACAAGGTTCGGGTTCTCGGACAAGAGGCCGTAGCCCGGATGGATCGCATCCGCGCCCGATTCCTTGGCGACGCGGATGATCTCATCGATGCTCAGATAGGCGGCCACCGGCCCCATGCCTTCACCGATGCGATAGGCTTCGTCCGCCTTGAACCGGTGCAGGCCCAGCTTGTCTTCTTCGGCATAGACGGCGACCGTTGCCTTGCCCATCTCGTTGGCGGCCCGCATGATGCGGATGGCGATTTCGCCGCGGTTGGCGACGAGGATTTTCTTGAAATCTGACATGGCAGCAGTCCTGACGTAATGACGGTATGCGCTGCTTAGTAAGAATTCGTTACATTCTCAACAGCAAGAAACAGCGCGGCTTACCGGTCGTCCCCATCGAACCAAGCCTTGCCACGAAGATCAGTGGGTTTGATCGCGCCCAATTGGCCAAGGTTCGCCGCCATGTCTTTTTGCAGGATTTCAACCAGATGCGCAGGCCCATCGCTGTCTAGCGCCCCAAGCGCATAGTGCCAAGCCCGGCCCAACATGACGAAATCAGCACCCAGGGCGATTGCCCGAAGGATATCCAGACCGCCTTCCACACCGCTGTCGAAAATGAGCGGCAAATCGGTGGCTGCCCGGAATTTGGGCAAAACCTCGATCGGGGCAGGGGAGGCATCGAACTGGCGTCCGGCATGGTTCGACAGCCAGATCGCGTCAACACCGGCTTGTTCCAATCGCGGAGCGTCCTCGGGGTTGAGCACACCTTTCACAAAGAATGCCCCATCCCACGCATCGCGCAGCCAGCGGACATAATCCCAATCCGGCGACGTGCGCAGCAGGTAGCCTGCGTGCTGGGTCGAACTGAGACCCGTTACTTTGCCCGCGTAATCGTCGATCAGCCGCATGCGCGGCATACCCAGTTGTGCGGTGGCCATCGCCCAAGTCGGGCACATGGCAATCTGCGCGAGCAGACGCGGGGTCAGCTTCGGCGGTGTTGTAAGTCCCGACCGCACCTGCCGTTCCCGGCGCGAGGGCACGGGTACATCCACGGTCAGGATCAGGGTCGTAAACCCCGCATCCTTGGCGCGTTTGAGCATGTCGGTGCGAATGCCTTCGTCGCGGGGCGGATACATCTGGAACCAGCCATTGCCGTCCAGCCGCGGCGCCACCTCTTCGGGGGTGCGCGTGGCAACGGTCGAGATGCTGTAGGGAATCCCCGCCTTGGTCGCCGCCCGCGCCAGCTTGCGTTCCGCATCTGGCCAGATCAGGCCGGACATGCCAACCGGGCTGATGCCGAACGGCAGAGGGTAGTCGCGTCCGCACAGCGTCGTGCTCAGGTCCACCGGCAATTCGCCGTGCAGAATCGAGGGCATGAACAGAACCCGGTCCAGGGCCTCCCGGTTGCGCCGCAACGTGGCCTCTTTTCCGGTGGCGGAATCAAGATATTCCCAGACGAATTTGGGGATGCGCCGACGCGCACGCGCCTTGAGGTCTGAAATGGCGGGGTATTTTGCGTGATGATCCATAGAGGTGCATTTGTGGGCAGTTCCCGGGAATTGTCCAGAAGCGGATTTTTCGAAAAATCCGGCGATTTCCTCAGAAGGAAATCCGCCCGTGGGGATGTGAACATTATCAGAACATCTTTATCTCTGGTGGATGCGGCGCTATCTTGGCGCGCATGAGCAGTTTCGATGAAATGGAGGCGTTCGAAAACGCCTCTCTGTCCGCCCGCGCGATGGCCGCGCGCCCGCAGCCCTATCTGGACGATCTCAACCCGGCGCAGCGCCAGGCGGTCGAGACGATGGATGGTCCTGTCCTGATGCTCGCAGGGGCAGGCACCGGCAAGACCAAGGCGCTGACCACCCGGATCGTGCATCTTCTGAACACGGGCCGCGCCCGCCCGAACGAGATCCTCGCGGTGACCTTCACCAACAAGGCTGCGCGCGAGATGAAGGAACGGGTGGGGCGTCTGCTTGGCCAGACGGTCGAGGGCATGCCGTGGCTCGGCACCTTCCATTCGATCTGCGTGAAACTCCTGCGCCGCCACGCCGAACTGGTGGGGCTGAAGTCGAACTTCACGATTCTCGACACCGACGACCAGTTGCGGCTGCTCAAACAACTCGTGTCCGCCGCCGGGATCGACGACAAACGCTGGCCTGCCCGGCAATTGGCCGGGATCATCGACGGCTGGAAAAACCGCGCGATCACGCCTGACAAGGTGCCTGCCGCTGATGCTGGCGCGTATAACCATCAGGGACCCAAGCTCTACGCGCTCTATCAGGCGCGGCTCAAGGAATTGAACGCGGTGGATTTCGGTGACCTGCTGTTGCATGTCGTGACGATCTTTCAGGCGCACCCAGACGTGCTCGACCAATACCAGCGCTGGTTCCGCTACATCCTCGTGGACGAGTATCAGGACACCAACGTCGCGCAGTATCTCTGGCTGCGCCTCTTGGCGTCGGGGCACAAGAACATCTGCTGCGTGGGGGATGACGACCAGTCGATCTATGGCTGGCGTGGGGCCGAAGTGGGCAACATCCTGCGGTTCGAAAAGGATTTCGAGGGTGCCCATGTGGTGCGGCTCGAACAAAACTACCGTTCCACCCCGCATATCCTTGCCGCAGCCTCTGGCGTGATCGCCGGCAATCAGGGGCGTCTGGGCAAGACGCTTTGGACCGATGCGCAGGAGGGCGAGAAGGTCCGCCTGATCGGCCATTGGGATGGCGAGGAAGAGGCGCGCTGGATTGGTGAAGAGGTCGAGGCGATGCAGGGCGGCACCCGTGGCATGCGCGGGATGAGCCTTGACGAGATGGCCATCCTTGTCCGCGCCTCGCATCAGATGCGCGCGTTCGAGGATCGGTTCTTGACCATCGGTCTGCCCTACCGCGTCATTGGCGGCCCGCGTTTCTACGAGCGGATGGAGATTCGCGACGCGATGGCCTATTTCCGCCTCGTCACCAGCCCGGACGACGATCTGGCCTTCGAGCGGATCGTCAACACCCCCAAGCGCGGTCTTGGCGACAAGGCACAGCAGACCGTCCAGACCGTCGCCCGCGCCAATGGCGTGTCGCTGGTCGAAGGCGCGCGGCTGGCGGTCGAGCAGGGCTTGATCAAGGGCAAGGGCGGGTCCGAACTGGACCAGCTTGTGCGCGATCTCGACCGCTGGGGCCGCATGCGGGAGGACACCGATCATGCCGAACTGGCGGGCATCGTGCTGGACGAGAGCGGCTACACCACCATGTGGCAGAACGACAAAACGCCCGAGGCACCGGGGCGGCTCGAAAACCTCAAGGAACTGGTCAAGGCTTTGGAAGAGTTTGAAAACCTGCAAGGGTTCCTCGAACATGTCAGCCTGATCATGGACAATGACAAAGGCGGGGATGGCGAGAAAGTGTCGATCATGACCCTGCACGCCGCAAAGGGTCTGGAATTCCCCGCCGTCTTCCTGCCCGGTTGGGAAGATGGGCTGTTCCCCTCGCAACGGTCGATGGACGAAAGCGGTCTCAAGGGCCTCGACGAGGAACGCCGCCTTGCTTACGTGGGAATCACCCGCGCCGAGGAGGTCTGCACGATCTCCTTTGCTGCCAACCGCCGGGTGTTCGGACAATGGCAATCCGCGCTGCCGTCGCGCTTCATTGACGAACTTCCCGAAGAACATGTTGAGGTGCTGACCCCGCCCGGTCTTTACGGCGGCGGTTACGGTGCTGCCGGTATGGCCTCGCCCGCGACGCAGATGATGGCCGGTTCCGACCTGCACCAGAAAGCGGCGGATGCAAACGTCTACAACTCGCCGGGTTGGCGACGCTTGCAGGCAAGGTCCCAGCAACGCCCGGTCAGTCAGCCCACCGAGGCCCGCAATACGGTCATCGACGCCACCGCGATCAGTTCCTACGCGCTGGGCGAACGGGTGTTTCATCAGAAATTCGGCTATGGCGCGGTGATGGGGATCGAGGGCGACAAGCTCGAAATCGCATTCGAAAAGGCGGGCATCAAGAAAGTCGTCGCGCGGTTCATCTGTGCTGCCGATGATGTGCCGTTCTAGGCGGGCGGACGCGTCGACGCGTCCGGGATTTTCAGTTGACTGAAAATCCGGGTGCTCTGCCCCCGAGGTGTGTTTAGCCCAAAGAAGCCTATGCCGGAATGTTGACCGACGCATGCCGAAGGCGTAAAGCAAAACTGTGGCGATTTGTTACCGGATTGCGGGCCACGTTAAACATGCCGCTAAAAGGTCAGCCGAAAGCCCCTTTCGCTTGGCCGGAACGGGGCTTTTTTGATGGGTCGAGGCCCACGCAGGTGAAGACATGAAAGACAAGAAACCACGTACAAAACTGGTGCACGCTGGCACCAAACGCAGCCAGTGGGGGGAAGTCAGCGAAGCGATCTTCCTCACACAGGGCTTCGTCTATGAAAATGCCGAACAGGCCGAACAGCGGTTCATCAAATCGGGCCCCGACGAATATATCTATGCCCGCTACGGCAACCCCACGGTCGCGATGTTCGAGGAACGGATCGCGATGCTGGAAGGGGCGGAAGACGCCTTTGCCACGGCGAGCGGAATGGCGGCGGTGAACGGCGCTCTGATGTCGATGCTCAAGGCGGGCGATCACCTTGTGTCGGCGAGGGCCTTGTTCGGGTCTTGTCTTTATATCGTTGAGGACATCCTGCCCCGCTTTGGGGTCGAGGTGACGCTGGTGGATGGGGCTGATCTGGACCAATGGCGCGCAGCGGTCCGTCCCGACACCAAGGCGGTGTTCTTCGAGTCGATGTCGAACCCCACGCTGGAACTGGTTGATATTCAGGCGGTTTCCGAAATCGCCCATGCCCAGGGCGCGTTGGTCGTCGTGGACAACGTTTTCTCCACGCCGGTTTTCTCGGACGCTTTGGGGCAGGGCGCGGATGTCATCGTCTATTCTTCGACCAAGCATATCGACGGGCAGGGACGCACGCTGGGCGGGGTGATCCTTGGCACGCGCGACCATATCCGCAAAGTCGTCGAGCCTTACATGAAGCACACCGGCGGCTCCATGTCGCCCTTTACAGCATGGGTGCAGCTCAAAGGTCTTGAAACGCTTGATCTGCGCGTCCGCGCACAGGCGCAATCAGCGCAGGCCATTGCCGAGGCGCTTGTGGGCCATGCCAAACTGAAACAGGTGATCTATCCGGGCCTGCCGTCACACAAGCAGGCGGCATTGGCGCAGCGGCAGATGGGGTCGGGTGGCACCATGCTGGCGATTGAACTCGAGGGCGGTAAAGCAGCGGCGTTCGCCTTTCTGAACACGCTTGACGTGATCGTGATCTCCAACAACCTCGGGGATGCGAAAAGTATCGTCACCCATCCCGCAACCACAACGCATCAGCGACTGAGCGCCGAACAGCGCCAAACATTGGGCATTACCGACGGTTTGGTGCGTCTTTCGGTCGGAATCGAGGATACGGATGATCTTATCGACGATATTCTGGCGGCGCTGGACACTGCATGACGGCGAAATGACAAAGGAAATTCCCCGCAGGTTTGAACCATTTGCGGGGCAACGTCGTATATCGTACATAAGGTGAGTGGAAAAAAACGGACAGATGCCTATCTCTAGGACATGTCCAACAGGCGAGGGGGCCTGCGTATGAATATCCATACACCTGAGATTGACCGCAAACCCAGCCGTGAACAGGCCGAGGCTGCCCTGGCCCTGTTGCGGCAATGGGCTGGCAAGGCCCATGATGCGGAAATCGACATGGTTGATCCCGTTCTGCGCCGTTTGGTCGAAGGGACTGCCGACGCCTATCCGGTCCTGTCGCGCGACTATCCCGATGGTTTCGCGGTCGATGCTGCCTACAAGGACACGCTGCCCGACCTGCAAAACGGGCCGTCTGCGCTCATTCGCGGTGCGAACCGGGGCATTCAACACGTTGGGATTTCCAACTTCCGCCTGCCGATCAGCTATCACACGCGCAACAACGGTGATCTGACGCTGGAAACCAGCGTGACCGGCACCGTCAGCCTTGATGCCGACAAGAAGGGCATCAACATGAGCCGCATCATGCGGTCTTTCTATGTGCATGCGGAAAAGACATTCAGTTTCAATGTGATCGAAGCGGCATTGGACGATTATAAGTCTGATCTCGAATCCTTTGATGCACGCATCAACATGCGTCTGTCCTTCCCGATGAAGGTGAACAGCCTGCGGTCCGGCCTGTCGGGTTACCAGTATTACGACATCGCTTTGGAACTGGTCGAAACCGACGGCGTGCGCCGCAAGATCATGCATCTTGATTATGTCTACAGCTCGACCTGCCCCTGTTCGCTCGAACTCAGCGAACATGCGCGGCGCGAGCGCGGACAGTTGGCGACACCCCATTCGCAGCGATCCGTTGCGCGGATTTCGGTCGAGGTGAAGAACGGCAAGTGCCTGTGGTTCGAAGACCTGATCGACATGTGTCGCCGTGCCGTGCCGACCGAGACGCAGGTCATGGTCAAACGTGAAGACGAACAGGCATTTGCGGAACTGAACGCCGCCAATCCGATCTTCGTTGAAGACGCGGCACGGCTTTTTGCCGAGCAGCTGCAGGCCGACCCGAGAATCGGCGACTACCGTGTGCTGGCCAGCCATCAGGAAAGCCTACACAGCCATGACGCGGTTTCAGTGCTGACCGAAGGTACGCTTTTTGCGGCGGACAGCCTTGATCCCAAACTCTTCTCGACCTTGTTCCATGTCGGCTAAGGCGCTGTTGAACAGATGAATACGAAAACGGCGGCGTCTGCCGCCGTTTTTCGTTTTAGACAAGACGTTCCGGCGGTGGATACACGCTGTGATCAAATCCTCGCCGGTCTGCCCGCCGATCGGGCAGAGACGATCATTCAGTGTCGTTGCAATCCCACAGATCAGAGGCGAACCGAAGGGCGCGCTGTCTTCGCCGCGATTCCAAAACCAACCTGCGCTATCCTGAGAGCCGGGAGGAAACCAAGGGTCTTAACGAGGTTTCCAATGTCGATAGAACCACTCCACCTGCACTTTGCCCGCCCCGGTCTGCGCCACCGGATCGACCTTTTCTTTGCCGAGAAGGGACAGGGGTTCAATCCGATGCCCATGGTGCGCAGCCGACTGGTCAGCATTCTGAGGCTGGACGCCATGAGTGATGCAGAGCTTGCGTCCCTCGGACTGACCCGCGACGACATCCTGCCTTTCGTCTTCGAAGACTGTTTTGGCGATCTGGCAGCATCAAAGCAGCGGCCAACGGCTTGACACCCCGACGGGACAAGGCCAACGCTTCGTCTCATGTTCGACATCCGTCCCGTAGCCTATGTGATCGGCCTTCTGGTCGCTGTTCTCGGGGCAACAATGCTTTTGCCGATGTTGGTCGATCTCGCCGAAGCGCGCGGCGAATGGCATGTTTTCCTGCAAAGCTCTGTGCTGACGATGTTTTCCGGCGGTTTGATCGCGTTGGCGTCGGCCAATGGCGTCAAGGAAGGACTGTCGATTCAGCAGACCTTCCTGCTCACCACCGGGGTCTGGGTTGCGCTGCCGATCTTCGGCGCCATTCCCTTTGTGCTGGGCGAGACCGACGCGCGTTTCGTCGATGCATTTTTCGAGGCAATGTCGGGACTGACGACAACCGGATCGACCGTCTTCACCGGGCTGGACGAATTGCCCAAGGGCATCCTCCTCTGGCGTGGTCTGCTGCAATGGCTGGGCGGCATCGGGATCATCGTTGTCGCCATGGTGTTCCTGCCCGAACTCAGGATCGGCGGGATGCAAATCTTCCGCGCCGAGGCGTTCGACACCATGGGCAAGATCCTGCCCCGCGCAACCGAGATCGCGACATCGATCTCGACCATCTACATCGCGATCACCATCGCCTGCGCCACAAGTTACTACATCGTCGGCATGAACTTCTTCGATGCCACGGTGCACGCGCTGACCACGGTGTCGACGGGCGGCTTTTCCAATTACGACGCGTCCTTCGGGACGTTCCAGGGGCCGGCGGAATACGTCGCTTCGATCTTCATGATCAGCGCAGCGCTGCCTTTCGTACGCTATGTGCAGATGACCAAGGGCAATTATCGGGTGTTCTGGAAAGACACTCAGATCCGTGCCTTTCTGGGGACAATAGCGGTGCTGGTGTTCGTCACCGCATTCACCCTCACCCAGATTTTCCCGCACCACCCCGAACAGGCGCTCCGTGAGGCGCTGTTCAACATCGTATCGATCATGACCGGCACCGGCTATGCCAGCGTCGACTACATGGGATGGGGGCCATTCCTGATCTCGGTCTTCTTCTTCATTGGCCTGATCGGCGGCTGCGCGGGGTCGACCTCGTGTTCGATCAAGATCTTCCGCTATCAACTCCTTTTTGCGTCGATCAAGGTGCAATTGCGCAAGATCCGTTCTCCACATGGGGTGTTCATGCCGCGCTATGATGGGCGGCCGGTGGGGGATGACGTTCTGAACTCGGTGATCTCGTTCTTCGTGTTCTTCGTGATCTCGCTTGGCGTGCTGTCGGTGGCCTTGGGGATGACCGGACTTGATCTGATCACGTCGGTCTCGGGTGCGGCCACGGCGCTTGCCAATATCGGGCCGGGGCTTGGACCCGAGATCGGGCCTGCGGGCAATTTCGCGGGCCTCAACGACACCGCCAAATGGATGTTGGCCATCGGCATGCTTCTCGGACGGCTGGAACTTCTGGCGGTCTATGCCATCTTCACCGTCAATTTCTGGAGAGCGTGATGACCCGTCAGCCGCTTGGCGCCCAAATCTCGCAAATGCTCAAAGATCGGGGCGTCGATACGATCTTCGGCATCCCCGGTGTGCACAATGTCGAATTGTATCGCGGCATTGAACAGGCCGGGATCACGCATGTGCTGGCCCGTCACGAACAGGGGGCGGGGTTTATGGCCGACGGTTACGCCCGCGCCACCGGCAAGCCGGGTGTGGCCTATGTGATCACCGGGCCGGGACTGACCAACATCCTGACGCCGCTGGGGCAGGCCTATTCGGACTCGGTGCCTGTGCTGGTCATTTCTTCCTGTCTGGACGAGGTCGCGGCCCGGCGTGGCCAGCTTCACCAGATGCGGGATCAGCGCATGGCTGCCGAAACTGTCTGCGTATGGTCGGAGGAGGCGCGCAGCGCGCCTGCCGCCTATGCCCTGATCGACCGCGCCTTCGACCAATTCGCCAGCGCCCGCGCGCGGCCTTGCCATCTGCAAGTGCCCATCGCCACGCTGGGCGCTCCAGCCGACGCCGCTCCGTCACCTGCGCCACGCCCCGGTCTGCCAGCTGCGTCCCACGCGGATGTCTATGATGTGGTCGCCGCTGTTCTGGCCGCAGAAAGACCGCTTTTTGTGTTCGGCGGTGGGGCCGTCGCCGGGGCCGCCGCGATCCCTGATCTGCTGCGCCAAACCGGTGCGGCGTCTATCGTGACCTATGCCGCGCGGGGCGTCGTGCCCGGCGATCAGCCGCTCTATTTCGGCAGCTTTCTTGCCCGTCCCGACAGCGCCGACATCGCCGCTCAGGCCGATCTGGTGATCGCCGTCGGTACCACGCTCTCAGAAGTCGATCTCTGGCGTCCAACGCTGGGCCACACCGCGCCGATGATCCGCGTGGATATCGACCCTGAGGTGTTCAGCGGAATGGGTCACGACGACCGCGCGATTCTGGCCGATGCGGGCGCGTTCCTGAAAGCGATGACCATCGCCATTCCAGCGCGCACCGCCGACCAGCCGCCCAAATGGGATGCCGCCAGTGTCGCGCGCAAACGCGCCGCGTGGCGGGCCGAAGTGGATGCCGAACGCCCCGGCATCGGGCGTGTCTGCGACACGCTGCGCGCGGTGCTGCCCGAAGACACGATGGTCTATTCCGACATGACCCAATTCGCCTATGCCGCGAAAGAAATCTGGGACATGCCGCGCCCCGGTCATTGGCACCACCCCTACGGATTTGGCACGCTGGGCTATGCTTTGCCCGCCGCGATTGGTGGGGCTGTGGCGCGACCGGAACTGCCGACATTGGCCATCGCCGGGGATTACGGGCTGCAATACACCATTCAGGAACTGGGCACTGCGGTGGAACTGGGCCTGCCGCTGCCCATTCTGGTCTGGGACAATGGCAAGCTGGGCGAGATCGAGGACAGCATGGTCCGCAGTCAGATCGCGCCCAATGCCGTGGTGGCGCGGAACCCGGATTTCCTTGCACTGGCACAGGCTTATGGGGCAGGGGCGGTGCAGCCCGACAGTCTGGAAGCCTTGCAGCAGGCGGTTCTGGCGGCGTTCACGGCAGATACACCGACGGTGATCCGCGTGACACCGGCCATTGCAGGCTGAGAAGCCTGTTCGAACAGGCTTGGAACGCGGTTTCGAAACCGCGTCACGGGCTTTCGAAAG
>NZ_JAEPMO010000124.1 GCF_017643905.1 Marivita sp. | reverse complement strand
CTTTGTCGCCGCCTTCACCGCCGAGACAGGCCGCGCGCCGTCGGAATTCGCGGTTCAGGGATATGACTCGGCCCGTGCTCTGATCGAGGCGGTCAAGGCTGGTGCCACCGACCGCGCGTCGCTCGCCACGGCTCTGCGTCAGGTCAGCTTTGACGGCCCGCGTGGCAACCTGTCGATTGACCCGGCCACGAACAACATCATCCAGCCGGTCTATGTCTACGAGACCGTGCCGGGTGAGGGTGGTCTGACCCAGAAGGTGCTGGCACAGCTTCCGGCAGAGGCTGACCCGGTCAACGGCTGCGAGATGGCTCCCGTTTCCAACTGACCCGTCCGGCCCGGTCGCTTGCCAGCGGCCGGGTCGCCCTGTCCGAGGAGGACCTCTCATGGCACATGATCTTGGCTTCTGGACACTTCAGGCGTTGAACGCGCTGCAACTGTCCATGCTTCTGTTTCTGCTTTCCATCGGCCTGACGGTCATCTTCGGGTTGATGCATTTCGTGAACCTTGCCCACGGGTCGCTTTATGCGCTGGGTGCCTATTTCGCGGCTTCCCTTGCTGCGGTCGGTGGCTACTGGATGGGGTTCTTTCTGGCCCCTGTCGCCGTCGCTGGTGTCGGTATCCTGCTCTATTCGGGCCTCATCAAGCGGATGCGCAAATCCGGTCCGATGGCGCAGGTTCTGGTGACCTTCGGGCTGATCTTTGTCCTGCTCGATCTCACGCGGATCGTCTGGGGCGATCTGGCGCTGGCCATCGACGTACCTGCCATCTTGTCGGGCCGACTGACCTTCCTTGGGGTCGAATATCCGACTTACCGTCTTTTCATCATTGCTCTGGGTCTCGCCATCTTTGCCGCGCTCGCTTTCGTTCTGGGCCGTACCCAGATCGGCGCGATGATCCGAGCCGGCGTGGACAATGATGCGATGGCTGCCTGTCTTGGCATCAATGTGGAGCGGTTGTTCTTTATCGTCTTTTGCGTGGGCTGTGCCTTGGCCGGACTGTCTGGGGCCGTTGCTGCACCTCTATTGAGCGTGACGCCCGATATGGGCCTGCAAATCCTGATCCCGACGCTGATCGTGATCGTGATTGGCGGACTTGGGTCGCTGAAAGGCGCCATCGCGGGATCGCTGATCTACGGCTTCGTGCAGACCTTCGGTGCCGTGCTCGCCCCGCAACTCGCCTCTGTTCTCATCTACGCCCTGTTGGCTGCGGTCCTCGTGATCAAGCCGGTGGGCCTGTTTCCGGCGAAAGGATAAGCGCATGTTTCGTCACACCGCACTTCGCTATGCTGTTCTGGTCCTGCTGGCCTCGGCCGCGCTGTTCCAGGCGTTCACCGCCGAATATTTCGGCCTGGAGATCCTGACCGAGATCCTGATCCTTGCCATGCTGGTTCTGGCACTCGACATCGTTGCGGGCTTTGGCGGCATGGTCTCGCTCTGCCACGGCGCGCTGATGGGGATGGGTGCCTATGCCTATGCCATCCTGTCGACCACGGCTGGCATTGCGCCTCCAGTGGCAATGGCAGGGGCGGTTGCCCTGACCGGGGCCATCGCATGGGCCATTGGTGCCATCTGTTCGCGCAGCCATGGCATCTATTTCATCATGGCGACGCTCGCCTTCGGGCAGATGGCCTATTCCTACGTGTTCGAGGCGCCGATCTTCGGCGGCGATGACGGGCTGGGCGGCATCTCCCGGCTTGATCTGAGTTTTGTGGGAATTGACCTCAACGATAGCCGCAGCTTTGCGCTGTTCTGTCTTGCCAGCCTTGGTGCCATCTACGGCGCGTCGGTTCTGATCCTGCGCTCCGGTCTGGGCCGGTCGCTGACAGGTGTCATGCACAACGAACAGCGCATGCGCGCGCTGGGTCTGACCGTGTGGCGCGTGAAGGCGGATGTATTCGGCCTGTCGGGCATGATCGCCGGGTTGGCTGGCGTTCTCGCCGCACAGCACATCATGTACATCTCGCCGGGACTTCTCAGTTGGACTGTGTCCGGTGAGGCGCTGGTTGTCGTCATCCTTGGCGGTCTGGGCACGCTTGTCGGGCCTCTAGTGGGAGCGGCGGCCTTTGTCGTGCTTAAGCACGAACTGAGCGCTGTCACCACCTATTGGCACCTCGTCGTGGGCGCCCTCCTGATCGCTGTCGTCATGAGCCGCGCCAACGGGATCTTCGGCTGGATCGAAGCCCGCTGGGGCGCCCGGATCGACCGCCGCCTGACCGACGCAACCCGCAAGCCAGAAGCCAAGGAGGTGCTCGGAGATGCTTGAGACACGCAATCTGGACAAGAGCTTTGGTGCCGTCCACGTCACACGGAACGTGTCGCTCAAACTTGAACGCGGCGAACGCCGGGTGATCCTCGGGCCGAACGGGGCGGGCAAGACGACACTCTTCAACCAGTTGGTTGGCGAACTGACCCCGGACAGCGGATCGGTGCATCTGGCGGGTGAGGATGTCACCGCCTTGCCGGTCGCCAAACGCGCCCGTCGCGGGTTGTCGCGCAGTTACCAGAAGAACACCCTGTTCGACGGGCTGACGGTCGAGGAAAACCTTGGGTTGGCTGCCGCCGTGCATACCGGCAACGCGACCCAGCTTTGGTCCGACAGCCTTGCCAAACCCGAAGTGCGCGAGATCGTGGACGAGGTGGCCGAGCAGGTGAACCTGATGCCCTACATCCACGCCAAGGTGTCCGAGATCAGCTATGGCGTGCGCCGCCAGCTTGAGGTTGGTGTGGCACTGGCCACGCGTCCATTGGTGCTGCTGATGGACGAACCCACCAGCGGCGTCGGGCCGGAAATGTCGAAAGGGTTTCACGACCTGCTCAACAACCTGCCGCGCGACCTGACCATGCTGATCATTGAGCATGACATGGGCCTCGCCTTTGACGTAGCCGACACGATCACCGTTCTGAACTACGGCGAGGTGGTCTTTGACGGCCTGCCCGAAGCGGCGCGGGGATCGAAACTGCTCAAGGACATTTATCTGGGGAGCTGGGAAGATGCTTAACCTGAACGCAATCGAATCCGGCTACGGCGAAACGCAGGTGCTGTATGGCCTGTCGCTTGAGGCGCAGGCGGGCCGGGTTCTGGCCATCCTGGGCCGCAATGGCGCGGGCAAATCCACGACGCTCAAGACGATCATGGGGCTCCTGCCGCTCAAGTCCGGGGAAATCCTGTTCGAGGGCAAAAAGATGGCGGGCCAGCCCTTTGACATCGCCAAGAGCGGGATCGCCTATGTGCCGGAAACGCGGGACATCTTCCCGTCGCTGACCGTGCGCGAGAACCTCGAAATCGCGGCCAAGCGGTTTGGTGGCGCCGGGGCGGACTGGACGATGGAGCGGGTGCTTGATCTTTTCCCACGTCTGGGTGAACGGATGGACAATGGCGGTACGCAATTGTCTGGGGGCGAACAGCAGATGCTGGCCATTGCGCGCGGGTTGCTGATGAACCCAAAGCTTCTGATCCTTGATGAGCCGACGGAGGGGCTTGCCCCGATCATCGTCAAACTGATCCACGACAAGCTTCAGGAGTTGAAAGCTGCGGGCCTGTCGATGATCATCGTCGAGCAGAACTTCGGCTTTGCCACGTCGCTGGCCGACGATGTGGTGATCGTTGGCAAAGGCCAGATCGTCTGGACCGGCAGCGCTGATGACATCAAGGCCGACGAAGACGCACAGCACACCTGGCTGGGTGTGTGACGGATTGGCCCGGAGACTGGGCCGATCCCCTTAGAACATCTTGCGCGCCACCTTTTGCGCGATTGTCACGAAATTCTTGACGTGAACCCCCTGTTCATCGACGCGATAGTTCACCGATAATTCGGTCCGCGCGATCTCGGGTTCGATGTTCAAGAATTTCATTCCCTTGCGCGGCGCATTGGCCACCGATTCAGGCACGATGCACACCCCTTCCCCCACCGCGACAAGGCTGAGAGCGGTTTGCAGGTCCATACACCAGATGCGCAGCGGGGCCTGAAAGCCTGCATCTTCGACGGCCTTCAGCACCATGTCGGCATAGCTGGGCCTTGGGCGTTCGGGGTAGAGGATCAGGTGGTGCGTCATCAGCCGTTCCAGCTTTGCCACCGTCCGCGTGCCCGTGTCCACGATGTCGGGCAGGGCGAGGATCAGCTTTTCCTCGACCAGATGTTTTGACAGGAATTCCGGGTCTTTCAACGTCGGGCGGGCAAAGACGACATCCAACTCTCGCGACACCAGCGCCCGGTGCAGATCGGCGTTGTTCATCGGTATGAGGCTGAGGTTCACCTCCGGGTAATTCGCTCTGTAAGACCGGATGATGTTGGGCAAGATGCCGAAGGTGGCCGAGCCGACGAAGCCGACGCGCAAACGCCCTTCGGCCCCTTGACCAAGACGGCGAACCTCAAGCTGCGTATCCTCAAGCTGTGCAAGGATCGACTTGCCGCGCGCGAGCAATCGTTCGCCCGCCTGCGTCAAAGATATCGCGCTGCGGCCCCGGTTGAAGAGGATCGCGCCCAGGTCTTCCTCGAGCTGCTTGATCTGACGGCTGAGTGGGGGCTGCGCCATGTCGAGCCGTTCGGCGGCACGACCGAAATGCAGCTCTTCGGCGACCGCGATGAAATAGGTCAGTTGTTTGAAGTTCATTGTAACGCCTCTCCCCAAGGTGGGACGTTATGCGATCCTGCTGATCTCACAAACGAAAAAAGGCCCCCGAAGAAACGGGGGCCAGTCAACAGGGAGGGTAATAAGTTTTACTCGGCCGCGACGGCCTGAACAGCGGCTTCAGCCTTGAGCACGAAGTCGAACTCGAAGTGCAGGTCGGTGCCAAGGCCCTCGGGTGCGGGCTTGAACTTGCCGATCAGGCTTTCCTTGACCGCGAAGACCGAATCCTCTTCGAGCCATGCGCTGTCCGCGTCGTAAATCTGGCTGATCAGCGGGCGGTAGCCGTCCTTGGAGATGATGAAGTGCATGTGGCCGGGGCGGTTCGGGTGGTGACCCATGAAGCGCAGCAGCTCGCCCGCCGTTTCATCGTCCGGGATCGGGTAGGGCACCGGGCGCACGGCGACAAAGGCGTAGTGACCATTCTCGTCAGTCTCGAAGCGGCCGCGCAGGTTGTATTCCGGCTGATCCGGGTCGAGGTTTTCGTAGACGCCGTTCGGTGCGTCTTCCCAGACGTCGAGCGTTACACCGGCAATTCCGTTGCCGTTCTCGTCCTTGATGTAGCCTTCGAAATAGGCGGTTTCCTCGTTGTCGTAATGCTTCTGAATGGTCGAGCCGCCCTTGGGCAGAACCGGCGGGTTCTCGCGGTAGAACGGGCCAAGCACCGTGGATTCGCTTTCACCGCCTTCGATCGGATTGGTCATCATGTCGACCAGAACCTCGACGCCCAGGATGTCGCCCAGCAGGATGAATTCCTGACGGTTGTCGTTGCAGAGCTTGCCGGCGCGGGCGAGGTAATCGCAGGCGGCGAGGAATTCGCTGTGCTGCAGCTTCACGTCCTTGATGAAGCCGTGCAGGTGCTTGATCAGGCCGGTTGCGATCTCGCGCTCGCGGTCGGTAATGTCGCCGTGCTTGCCGAGGCTGTCGATCACGACGTCGGTGATGTTGTCTTGGTTGACGATGCCCATGGGTTAATTCCTCCTCCTGGCAGTCTGTGGATCGGTGTCGGTGGGCATGTGTGCCTCCCGTCGCTGTTCAGACTTCATCGAAACGGGGCCTTCACCCAATGCCTCGGGCGGTATCGGGTGATACCACAAACCGCGCCTTTCGCGAAACGCCGCGCACCGAGCCCAGAGTATCGACCCATACCCTGACCGGCATGGCGTGAGGACACTGGCGCATGTCACCAAAGCCCAAGCACATGACCACATGGGAGGCGCAGGTGATCGACACCTTCACACATATCCAGACTCGCCTTGACGGCGCGCCGCATCTGCTGCGTCTCGGGAGGCTGTTTTCCGAGATCGTCCTGATCGAGGTGGATGGCGACGAATATTACCTGACCTTCGACAAGGGCCGCATCACCTCGGTTGTCGAAGGTCCCAGCCGCAAGACGCCCTGGCGCTTTGCGCTGCGCACCGATGCGGACGCACTCTCGCAGTTCTGGCAGGCGCGACCCGCACCGAGATTTCACGACATTTTCGGTCTGGTGAAAATTGGCCGGGGTCGCATCGACGGGGACATCCTGAGCCTCGTCAAGAACCTGCGGTTTTTCAAAGAGGTCATGGGTCTTGCCCGCGCATCAGAGGAGGTCGCAGCATGAGCATCGAACCGATCACAGGGCGCTACCTGACCGTCACCGTCCAAGGCGCCCCGCGCCGCATCTATTTCGAGGAAGCAGGCAACGGGCGTCCGGTCCTCTGCCTGCACACCGCCGGAGCCGACACGCGCCAGTGGCGGCACCTTATGAATGACGCCGAGATCACGGCGTCGAACCGCCTGATCGCCTTCGACATGCCATGGCATGGCAAGTCCCTGCCGCCCGAAGGGTTCGAGACCGAGGAATACCTGCTGACCACCGAGGCCTATATCGAGACCGTTCTTGCGGTGATTGACGGGCTGGGTCTGGACCGTCCCGTTCTGGCAGGTTGTTCCATGGGCGGGCGCATCGCATTGCAACTCGCGGCGCTGCATGGGCACACCTTCAGTGGCTTCATCGCCATAGAAGCCTCAGATTTCCAGCCCGCATGGTATGACATCGACTGGTTCCACCGTCCCGACGCCCATGGCGGAGAGATGGGCGCGGCGCTGGTGTCGGCCAATATCTCTCCCTTCGCGCCGAACGCCGAGCGGTGGAACACGCTCTGGATGTTCATGCAAAGCGGGCCGGGTGTGTTCCGGGGCGATCTGAGCTTCTACACCAAGGATGACAGCCTGATCCCGCGTCTTCCAACCATCGACACGCGCAAGACGCCGGTCCACATCATCGTCGGCGCCTATGACCTGACCTGTACGCCCGAAGACGCGAAACGTACGGCAGATGCCATTCCGGGCGCGACGCTCGCCGTGATGGACGAGCTTGGTCACTTCCCGATGAGCGAACATCCCGACGGCTTCCGGCCGTTCTTTGTCGACGCTCTCGACAGGATGCCACTGCAGGCGGCCAAAGCGGCCTGATCGAAGCCACTAGCACGGGAGGAGGAGCCATGTGCAAGAATGAAGGAAACCCCTGTCCGGGATGCAAGAAACACAAGACGTCCGACGTGGCTTGGATGTTCTTCACCGACGAAGAGCGACAGTCGCTTGACGCCCTGAGCCAGACAAAAACGCCTGTCCACACAGTCGCGCGATCCTGACAGATCACTGATCACGCCAAGCCGACCCGTTCGGCTTGGCACAGCGGAAAGATACCATGACAAACCCCTGCATCATCTGCGTCGCTATTACCGGCAGCTTGCCGACCAAGGCCAACAACCCGGCCGTGCCGATCACCGTGTCGGAACAGATCGAGTCAAGCCACGAGGCCTTCGAGGCCGGAGCGACCATCGTGCATGCCCATGTGCGCAATGACGACGAAACCCCATCCTCGGACCCCGACAAATTCGCGGCGCTGAAAGAGGGGATCGAGAAGCATTGCCCCGGCATGATCATTCAGTTCTCGACCGGGGGCCGGTCCGGCGCGGGCAAGACACGCGGTGGGATGCTGTCTTTGCGACCGGATATGGCCTCGCTTTCGGTCGGGTCGAACAACTTTCCGACCCGCGTGTACGAGAACCCGCCGGATCTGGTGGATTGGCTTGCGGGTGAGATGCTGGCCTACGGCGTGAAACCTGAGATCGAGGCTTTCGACCTGAGCCATATCCTCAAGGCCAAGCACATGGCCGACAAAGGCCAGTTGGCGGGAACCCCCTATGTGCAGTTCGTCATGGGCGTAAAGAACGCGATGCCGGTCGACCGGGACGTGTTCGATTATTACATCCACACGGTGAAGCGCCTGTTTGGGGAAGACGCCCCGTGGTGCGCGGCGGGTATCGGTTCCAATCAGCTCAAGCTGAACGAATGGGCCATCGCGGCGGGTGGCCATGCCCGGACCGGGCTCGAGGACAACGTCCGTCTCGACCGCGACACGCTTGCGCCGTCGAACGCCGCGCTGGTCCGCCGGGCTGTGGAGATCTGTGAGAAGAACAATCGCCCCGTGGCGCGCTGGCAGGACGCGCGCCGCATTCTGGGGCTGCGGATGCCAGAGGGCATGGAGAAAGGACAAGCGGCATGAACAAGGTTTACGCATCGGCGTCCGAGGCGCTTGATGGCCTCTTGCAGGATGGCATGATGATCGCCGCAGGAGGTTTCGGCCTGTGCGGCATCCCCGAGCTGCTGATCGACGCCTTGGTGGACAGCAGGGTGAAGAACCTGACCGTGGCGTCGAACAACGCAGGCGTCGATGATTTCGGTCTCGGCAAGCTGCTGGCGACCCGTCAGATCAAGAAGATGATGTCGTCCTATGTGGGCGAGAATGCCGAGTTCATGCGTCAGTATCTGAGCGGAGAACTGGAGTTGGAATTCAACCCTCAAGGCACTTTGGCCGAGCGTATGCGGGCTGGTGGCGCAGGCATCCCCGGGTTCTACACGCAGACCGGAGTCGGCACACAAATTGCCCAAGGTAAGGAGGTCAAGCAGTTCAACGGAAAGGATTATATCCTCGAAGAGGGCATCTTTGCCGACCTTTCCATCGTCAAGGCTTGGAAAGCTGATGACACTGGCAACCTGATTTTCCGCAAAACCGCGCGCAACTTCAATCCACCCGCCGCCATGTGTGGCAAGGTCTGCGTGGCCGAGGTCGAAGAGATCGTGCCGCGCGGCTCCATCGACCCGGATCACATCCATCTGCCGGGGATCTACGTGCACCGTCTGGTTCAGGGTCAGCACGAAAAACGCATCGAACAGCGGACTGTTCGCCAGAAGGAGACTGCATAATGCCCGGTTCACTTAAAGGATGGGATCGCAATCAGATGGCGGCGCGTGCCGCGCAGGAGCTTGAAGACGGCATGTACGTGAACCTCGGCATCGGCATCCCGACGCTGGTCGCCAACTATGTCGGGGATAAGGACATTACACTGCAGTCCGAAAACGGCATGCTGGGAATGGGGCCGTTCCCGTTCGAAGGCGAAGAGGACCCCGACCTGATCAACGCGGGCAAGCAAACAATCACCGAGCTTGCGCGCACCAGCTACTTTGACAGCGCAACATCTTTCGGGATGATCCGGGGCGGCAAGATCGCAGCAGCCGTTCTTGGCGCGATGGAAGTGTCCGAGAAGGGCGACTTGGCGAACTGGATGATCCCGGGCAAGCTGGTCAAGGGCATGGGCGGTGCGATGGACCTCGTCGCGGGGGTCGGACGTGTCATTGTCGTCATGGATCACACCAACAAGCACGGTGACAGCAAGGTTCTGAAGGAATGCACGCTGCCGTTGACCGGCAAGGGCGTGGTTGATCGCATCATTACCAATCTCGGTGTGCTTGACGTTACACCGGATGGGTTGCGGCTTGTGGAATGCGCCGACGAAGTAACGCGGGACTACATTCTGTCTGCGACTGAGGCAAAGATTATCTGACCAAATTCGCCGAGGCGCGTTGTCCGGGCTGACTGCCAGATCTAAATTGGCCCGTTTCACATTGTTCTCAGGCCACCATCAAGCTTTGATCAGTTGCCCGAGAGGGTTTCCCGTCGCTTTCTGTCGAGAAGGTCTCTATCGATAAACTTCGCCGAAAAGTGTTGCTGCAATGTTGACTTGTTGAAGAATGCAACAGTAGGTCGTTAGCTGGGCGAAAATGCCATTAGGTAAGCCGAAATGCGCGCCTACGCCGCCAACAGATCGCTCTCCAGCTTCTCGAACAGCGAGACGTCTTCTTCGGGGCTTTCGAACAGATGCCCGTAGGTGTCCATCGTCATGGTGATGGAGGCGTGCCCGAGCAGTGTCTGGATCTTCTTCGGGTTCCAGCCCTGCTCGATGAATAGCGATGCTGCGGCATGTCGCAGGGCATGAATGCCGAACTTTGCCTCGCCGCGATCACTCACGATGCCGTTCTCGACAAGCATCGGCTTGAAGATGCGATTGTAGATGTTGGAGTAGTTCTGCACCCGCCCAGCGCCGTTCGGGAACACGAGCCCCAGGTCGTTTTCCAGAGCCTCTGAGTGCCACGCTGAGAGCGTTTCCTGCACCATGGGGGCTATGGGTATGTCCCGAACGCCAGCGCGGCTCTTGGGCGCTCCCATGGCGCCGAACTCGTCGGCCCTTTTCGAGACCTTGATGACCCGGCGATCAAAGTCGACGCAGTCCCAGGTCAGCCCGCGCAATTCCGAAATGCGCATGCCCGTGAAGATTGCAGTGATGAACATCGCACGATGGCTTGCGGGGGCATTTTCGATGATCAGTCTGATCTCGTCTTTGGTCGGGATGATCTTCTCGTCTTCGGCGGTCCGAGATTTGCGACGCAGCTTCACATCCAATGCCACGTTGTGGGTGATCCATTCCCGCTCGACGGCCTCGGAGAGGATCGACCGCAGGCTGACCATGACCTTTTTCACATGTGCCCGGGACACGCCCTCATCCAGCATCTCGTACATGAAGTCGCGGACCGAACTGCGGGTCAATTCCGTGAGCAGAAGAGTACCGATCCTCGGGTCAATGTGGATGTTCACGTGGCTGCGATAGGCCTTGAGGGTCGACCGTTCGAGCTCGTTGCGTTCGCTGGTCTTGAGCCAGCTTTGGCAGGCGTCGGAGACGGTTTTGTCGGACTTGGGCATGGGGGATACCTTTTTGCTGTTGTTGAGCTGAATTATCCCACAATGATAGTCGGATGTCGGTCGAAAAATGCATCCAAGCCATTGTAATACCAATATTTAGCAGTTTACTCAGGCAGTGATCTGAAACCCGCTGAGTGCCATCGAACTGGACATTATGAAACGAAACGCAACGCCATGCTGACAAAATGCAACGTCACAGCCGTCACGTCATAGCTTATCTGCTGATCACGTCCGGTCCACGCCATGTTCCAGATATTTCGAAGGAGCCCGCCGCTCGCACGCAAATACGGGCACTGGAGATGATGGCCAGCAAGCTGGATGCCAGTCTCAAAATCGTCGCGTGGGATTATGCGCGAAAGATCACGTCTCTCAACGACTTGCCCCAGTTGTTCAAAGCTTTGCAAACGATGAAGCAAAGTTCTGAAGATGGGACAGGGTCGGGGCAGATAGTGATTGATAGCTACAGCCGCCTGTTCCGGGCAGCGACGCCCAAAATGCAATCGGAACTCTGGTCGGCTTTGATTGAATATGAGGAGCACTTCCGGGACGTACAGACGCGGAAATCACTGTGTGACCTGTCGTCTGAAACTGCCCTGTTGGTGAAGATGGGAAACATGCCACGTCTTGAAGTCGGAAGGCAGACTGCGGTCCGCAGTGAAAAGCAGCGGCAAGCGCAGACTGAGAGCGCTCGGGTGAACTCAGCATTGGTCAGAAAGCAGAGAGCTGAAGATGCTGTTCGACAGCTGCAACAAGCGTTCGACGCTTACAAAGACGACATCCCGGGTGCCAGCCTCAAGGCGTTCATTGACAGCGATGCGGCAAAGACCGTGCGAAACTCACTTGGACGGGCATGGACATATAGTAGTGCGAAACGTGCACTCCGAGAGCTAAGAAACAGGCAGCCATAACTGATTGCAGACGGGTCGTTCGAATTGCCTTGTGCAAGGATTGGTGAAGGGTGGTTCGTTGGGTCTTCGGCATTGTGATGCAATGACCTTGCGGCCTTGCGCAAAGAGGGCCGGAACTCCGGGGGTAAGCCTTGGTCATCCCGAAGCGCGGACAGAGCGCGGCGGCAACAGTTCGGGCCTGAGAGAAAACTATATGCAGAGGATGCCGACTGTGCCGGTTATAGCGGTTGCCGTGGGCTTCAGCTGTACTGCATATGGCCAGAAAATCTCTCCGGGAAAATCTATACTCAACCGCGATCTCACGGTGGTTTGCGGCATTTTTCACCTATTTTCCCGGAAGGTTTATTCGCCGTACATTAAGTCATTCGGGACAACATATTGATCGATATTGGCTCTTTAATCCATATGTAGAGATTCCGTCCCGCGCGGCACTACCTTACCCTCCTTCTATTAATATCACTCTAGAAAGACTTAGATCCAACTTGTTCTTGGACTTCGAAATAGAAGGATATGAAGAAGGGGGGGTAAGGGATGGTGATGTCCTCCGGGGTGGGTGTCGAATCCAAAAGCAAGCAGATGCTTCCCGGGTTATGAAGTATGGATGCGGGAGGCACCTCATGTAACCCGACGGAGATATCTGCTGTCTCCCGGTGAAGGCATGCAAGGAAAGCCCATCAGATGCGCCGTGAGGCGCATCTTCGGTCCGCGGGTGGTCCAATATAGGATAAGCCAATATGGCACCCAGCGGGCCTCTCCGTGGCTCTCAGGGGTAAACTGGGGTGCCGGTGTCTTGCAGGGTTCTGGGGTTCATAGCCGGCAAAGGTTCGGATCAAAACAAGTAACCCCGGAGGACTTCGTTCAGCACCCTCCCTTTTCTTCATATCCTTCTATCCGGGATCCAAGATTAGGTTGAGTATGATTAACCTAGGCTAATCCTGATTAGTCCGTCCTGAACAACGCCCAAGCTGTTGATAATGAATGAATAAACTGTGATTCCTGTAGCCATTTCCCGCAGGGTTTTGTATTATTGCATTGAAAACCCTGCAATTTGGTCTTGCCATGAAGCACCGTAGTCG
>NZ_JAEPMO010000167.1 GCF_017643905.1 Marivita sp. | reverse complement strand
GGACGGCGGCGAAGGCCTCTCCGTCGGGCAGCGCCAATCCATCGGCTGGGCGCGGCTCTGGCTGCAGGACCCCGATGTGTGCCTGCTGGACGAACCGACAGCGGCGCTCGACCAGACGTTGGAAAAGACGCTGATCTCCCGGCTGGAGACATGGCTGGCGGACCGGACGGCGATTGTCGCCACCCACCGCGTGCCGATCCTTGCCCTTGCCGACCGGACCAGCGTTCTGGCCTCGGGGCGGCTGGTGGTCGATGGCCCGCGCGATCAGGTGCTCAACCACCTGCGCACGGCACAGGGGGCGTAAGCGATGGCGGTCAGCACAACCGATCTCAACGCCCAGCTTGGCCGCCGCCTGCGTGGCCCGTCGATGGTGATCTGGCTCTCGGGGGCGGCGGTGTGGCTGTTCATCGTCTGGGCCGCCTATGCCTGGATCGACGAGATCGTGCGTGCCGACGGTGAGTTTATCTCGACCTCGCGGCCGCAGATCATCCAGAACCTCGAAGGCGGTATTTTGGCCGAACTGCTGGTCAAGGAAGGCGACGAGGTGATGCGCGGCGACGTGCTGGCCCGGCTTTACGGAACGCAGTTTCGGTCGTCCGTGGACGATCTCGAAGATCAGATCACCGCGCTGGACATCCGCCGCTTGCGGATCGAGGCCGAGATGGCCGGTCTGGTGCAGTTTGAAATCCCGTGGGAACTGCGCCAGCGCAGCCCCGAAATGGCCGCCTCGGAACAGGCGCTTCTGGCCGCGCGGCAGCTGGATTTCAACTCCCGCTATGACGGCGCGCGCCGTGTGCTGGAGCAGGCGACGCAGGAAAAGAACCTGATGGAGAACCTTCTGGAAAAGAAGGTGGTCGCGCTGATCGAAGTGACCCGCGCTCGCAAGGCGCATGCGGATGCGCAGATCAAGATGGACGAGATCATCACACACACCGAATTGACCCGTGCACAGGAATATTCCGAGACGCTCAAGGAACTGGCAACATTGCGTCAAAATTTGCGGTCCTCGCAGGACCAGTTGAACCGAACGGTTCTGGTGAGCCCAATGCACGGGGTCGTCAACAAGCTGGGTGTGACGACGATCGGCGGCGTCGTGCGCCCGGGCGAAGAGATCCTGCAGATCATCCCTCTGGGCGAAGAGCTCTATGTCGAGGCCAAGGTCGCGCCCGAGAACATCGCGGGCATCCGCCCCGGTCAGGAAGCAACGATCAAACTCTCGGCCTATGACTTTACCATCTACGGATCACTGAAAGGCCGGGTCGACGTGATCTCGGCAGACACGTTCAAAGACGAACGCCGCCCCGACGCACCGGCCCATTACAAGGTGACCGTGCGTGTCGACAAGACATCGCTCAGCGACCGCCAGCGTCAGCTGGAGATCCGCCCTGGCATGCAGGCGACGGTCGAATTGCACACCGGCGAGAAGACGGTGCTGCAATACCTTCTCAAACCGCTCTACAAATCCCGCGAGGCGCTGCGCGAACCCTAAGGACATGCCGGGCTTTGCCCGTCATGACAGGTTTGTCTCGCCTGCGGCTCGGGCGTGTGGTGGTGTGACGCAAAAGACGGCGCTGCGTCTGTGGCTTATTCGGTGTTTGCATATTTTTGAAAAGAAGAAGACGTGGACCGCGCGTTTCGATTAATGCCGTGTTAAGGTCAACGGGCTACGGGTGACAGTGCGGTACAGGCAGGCATGCCGATGACCGTAAAAGGAGAAGCCCCATGCCAAGGCTGACCAAGAGCCACGCTCGGACGCGGTGCCTTGGCTGGGGTGGACACGGACCCTTGCTTCTTCTTTTCAAAAATATGCACACGCGCCGGTGCCGCTGCTGTGCCTTCCGAGGTCAGTCCTCGGTATCCATCCAGATTGTCACCGGCCCGTCATTCAACAACCGCACTTTCATGTCCGCACCAAAGCGACCCTTGGCAACCGGGATACCCTGCGCAGCCATCTGGTCGGCAAAATAGTCGTAAAGGCGATTGCCCTCGTCCGGTGCGGCGGCGGTGGAAAAGCCGGGGCGGTTGCCGCGGGAGGTGTCGGCGGCGAGAGTGAACTGGCTGACCACAAGGGCGCTGCCGCCGATATCTGCGACCGACCGGTTCATGCGCCCTTCATCATCCTTGAAAATCCGTAGCTTGGCGATCTTCGCGGCCAGTTTGTCGGCCTGAGCCTCGGTGTCGCCTTGCATGGCGCAGATCAGGATCAGCAGGCCTGCGCCGATTTCGCCAAGACCCTCGCCATCGACGGTGACGGAGGCAACAGATACCCGTTGGATCAGCGCGCGCATCTCAGGCGGCCAGTCCCTTGTTGCCGATGTCGAGAAACTTGCGGCGGCGGTCGGCGACCAGTTTCTTCGGTGAATGTTGCGACAGGTCTTTCAGCATGGCGCGCAGCGCGTTGCCGACCGATTGGATGGTCTGTTCGCGGCCGCGATGTGCGCCACCGAGGGGTTCTGCAATGATCTGATCGGTCACGCCAAGGTTCAGCAGATCCTGCGCGGTCAGGCGCAGCGCCTCGGCCGCCTCGCGCATCTTTTCGGCGTCTTTCCAGAGGATAGAGGCACAGCCTTCGGGTGAAATCACCGAATAGACCGAGTGTTCGAGCATCGCCACGCGGTTGGCGGTGGCAAAGGCCACGGCCCCGCCGGACCCGCCTTCGCCGATCACCACCGAGATCACCGGTACGCCGATCTGCAGGCATTTTTCGGTCGAGCGGGCGATTGCTTCGGACTGGCCGCGTTCCTCGGCACCCTTGCCGGGATAGGCGCCCGGGGTATCGACAAGCGTGATGACGGGAATGCGGAAGCGGTCGGCCAGATCCATGAGGCGCACGGCCTTGCGGTAGCCTTCGGGGCGGGCCATGCCGAAATTGCGCTTGAGGCGGCTTTCGGTGTCGTGACCCTTTTCGTGGCCGATGATGATCACCGGCTTGTCGTCGAAGCGGGCAAGGCCACCCATGACTGCATCGTCATCGGCAAAGTTCCGGTCCCCGGCAAGCGGGGTGTATTCGGAAAAGAGCGCGTCGATATAGTCTTTGCAATGCGGGCGTTCGGGGTGGCGCGCGATCTGGCATTTCCGCCACGGGGTCAGCTTCTTGTAGAGATCCTTGAGCAGCGCCTGTGCTTTCGCGTCGAGCGCGCGGGCCTCGTCTTCGATGTCCATCTCTTCGTTCTTGCGGGCCATGGCGCGCAGTTCTTCGGCTTTGCCTTCGATCTCGGCCAGCGGTTTTTCAAAATCGAGGTAGTTGGTCATCGTGGATCTGCCTGTTGTTCCCTGATGCTATATGGCCGGGGCGGTCGGCTTTTGCAATCTGATGGCGGCTGTAAGGTTCGCAAGACTTGTCTCTGGAGGATCGGGCAGGATCATCAGGCGACAGCGATGGAGGGGTGGATGATCTCATACGAAGCGCGGGTGCGGCGGGTTGTGCAGCACATTCACGACAATCCGGCAGGAGATCTGTCGCTTGATGCTTTGGCTGATGTCGCGGCGATGTCGCGGTTTCACTGGCACCGTGTTTTTGTTGCGATGACCGGCGAGACATGTGCGCAAGCGGTGCGGCGAATCCGAGCGCACAAGGCGGGGCATTGGCTGATCCAGACGGATTGGCCGATATCGGTGATCGCGCGGCGTTCGGGGCACAGCAATGTCCAAAGCTTTGCGCGGTCGTTTCGGGCGCATTTCGGAGTGACGCCTGCCGTGTTCCGCGCAGCGGGCCTGCCGGGTGGTTTTCAGCTTTTCAGAGAAGGACGGAGAGAGATGGTCGAATATGACATTCGGGAACAGGCGCCTGTGCGTCTGGCGGCTTTGCCGCACCGTGGAGCCTATCAGGATATTGGGCGCGCGTTTCAGGAAGTTGCCGCGATATTCTCGGCGCGGGGGCTTTGGTCGCAGGCCGGGCCGATGGTTGGGGTGTATCATTCCGACCCATCCTCGGTTGCCGAGGTTGACTTGAGAAGTCACGCTGGTGTCCAGGTGGATGCAGCGTTTGAAATGCCCGATGTGCTCGAGGAGGTCATCCTGCCCGGCGGGCCGCATGCGGTGATGCTGTATGTCGGTCCTTATGCCGGGTTGCCTGCGGCTTGGGACGCGCTTTATGGGCAGGCTTTGCCTGCATCGGGGCGGATGCCCGCAGAACATGCGTCCTTCGAGGTGTATCTCAACGATCCTACGTCAGTTGCGCCTGAGGCCTTGCAGACCGAGATTTGTGTGCCGCTGAGCTCAGGTCCAGATCACGGGGATCAGTGACGCCACCAGTAGTGCTGCCATCGCCCAGTTGAAGATGCGCAACCGGGTCGGGCGGTTCAGGAGGCGGCGCAATTGCTGGCCGATCACGGTCCAGGTGGTGGTGGAGATGCTGCCCATCGCGACATAGGTCCCGGCCACCCAAAGCACGGCGGCGATGTCGCGCCCGGTGGCGTAGAGGGTGATCGCACCAAGCGCCATGGACCAGGCCTTGGGGTTGACCCACTGGAACGCGGCGGCTTGCAGGAAGGAAAGCGGTTTGCTGCCTGTCTTGGGCGCGCCATCGGGGGGGGCTGCATTGGCGATGCGCCATGCGAGATAGAGCATGTATAGCACCGACAGCACTTTGAGGATGGTGTAGGACATCGGCCAGAGATCGAAGACCTGCATCACGCCGAGTCCCACAGGGACAATCATCAAGGGAAAGCCAAGGCCGACGCCCAGCATGTGGGGGATGGACCGACGAAAGCCGAAATTCGCGCCGGAGGTCATCAGCATGAGGTTGTTCGGTCCCGGTGTGATCACGGTGACGAAGGCGAAGCCTGCGAGGGCGAGGAAGAGTTCTAGGGTCATGCGGCGCACTTTGTGCCAGGATGCGCGCATATTGGTTGTGAATCTGTGCCGTCTATTGCATATATTTGCAATCTATGAGCGAAATTGATCAGATTGACCGCCAGATATTGCGCGTGTTGTCGTGGGATGGGCGCATCAGCAACCTTGCCCTTGCCGAACAGGTCGGGTTGTCGCCGTCGGCCTGTCTGCGTCGGGTTAGCGCGCTGGAACGGTCCGGGGTGATTGCAGGCTATCGGGCCGTTCTGAGCCCTGAGAAAACCGGGGTCGGGTTCGTCGCCTATGTGACCGTTGGACTGAGCCAGCACACGAAATCCGCGCAGGAGGCATTCGAGCGGGCGATTTCGCGCAGCCCCGAGGTGCGGGAGTGTCACAATATCACCGGGTCGGTGGAGTACCTTTTGCGGGTCGAGGCGCGGGATCTGGCGGCCTACAAGCATTTTCACACCGAGGTTCTGGGGGTCCTGCCGCAGGTCAATGCGATCACCTCTTACGTGGTGATGGGATCGCCGAAGGACGAGCGGGCCTGAGCCATGCAGCGGGCGCATGGCGCGCCTGTTGCTGTGGCTCTGGTGTCGTGGGGCAGGGCACATAGGTTGGAGCGCATGGTAGGCACACATCTTGGAGAGCCCCAATGAACGAGACATCCGCCACTCCATCGAACCCTGTTTCCGCTGACGAAGCGCTGCGTCTTTTGTCCGAAGCCTGGGCCTATTACACGCCGCGTCCGAAGCTGGTGACCGAACAGAACAGCCAGCCATCGCCGGTTTTTGACGAGTATTACGCGGCCTGAGCAAAGCTTTGCCGATGGGAAAATATCACGATTGCCTTGCGGCGGGCTTCGTCGCAAGGCTGGCGCATGAAAATGTTGCGTCCTGTCCTAATTGCTTTGTGCGTCGCGGGTGTTGTTCCAGGGTGTTCCGCCACCGTGGAGAGAACGTCTGAGGAAACCGTTTCCACCGTTTCGACGCGGAACCTCTATCCCAATGAAACGCCCGAACTGCGCGAAATGATTGTCGCTGCGGCGCAGGAGGACGAGGTGCCTGTGTCGCTTGTTCAGCGGGTGGTGATCCGGGAGAGCACACATCGCCCTGAAGCGCGCAACGGACCCTATTACGGGCTGATGCAGATCCTGCCGGCAACGGCACGATCCATGGGGTTTAGGGGGGAACCTTCGGATCTCTTGGATGCCGAAACCAATCTCAGATACGCGGTGCGCTATCTGCGCGGGGCCTGGCTTGTTTCCGATGGGGACGAGGAAGAGGCGGTGATGTGGTATGCGCGCGGGTATTATTACGAGGCGAAGCGTCTGGGACTGCTGGACGAGACCGGCGTTCATGGGCGCAAGGACTGGTCCGAATGAGGTCAACCTTTTCATAACCTTTGCCTGAGAATCTTCGTACGAAGATTCTTGGCCCCGCCCATAAAATTCTGGGAGCGGCGGATAGGGGAAAGGGCCCGCGCCGGATCAAGCGCAGGCCCTTGGTGTTGGTTCCCTGAGCAGTGTTGTCTTGGCGCCGATAGGGCTCAGACGCCCCCAATCAGGCGGGCGTGGCGATCATCTCGGACTGACGCACGATCACCTCGGCCTGTTTGATTGACGCGATGTCGACAAGGCGGCCTTTGTAGACCGTAGCCCCTTCGCCCTTGGCCTTGGCCGCTTCCATTGCCGCAAGGATTTCGCGCGCCTCGGTCACTGCCTCTTCAGAGGGAGTGAAGACCTCGTTGGCCAAGGCAACTTGTTTGGGGTGGATCGCCCATTTTCCGACCATGCCGAGCGTGGCAGAGCGCAGCGCCTGCGCACGGAAGCCTTCATCATCCGAAAAATCGCCGAACGGGCCGTCAACCGGCAGCACACCATGGGTGCGGCAGGCTGCAACGATCGCGGTCTGCGCCCAATGCCACGGATCGGACCAGTATTTCGCACCCTCGTGCAGCATGTAGTAATTCGCCTGCGTTCCGCCGATGCCGGTGGTCTGCATGCCCATGGACGCCGCGAAATCGGCGGCACCGAGACTCATCGCCTGCAAGCGGGGTGTGGCAGAGGCGATTTCTTCGACATGGGCGATACCTGCGGCGGATTCGATGATCACTTCGAAACCGAGGCGTTTCTTGCGGCCCTTTGCGGCTTCGACGGCGCTGACCAAAGCGTCGACAGCGTAGAGATCGGCCCCGCAACCCACTTTGGGGATCATGATCTGGTCAAGGCGTTCGGGCGCGCGTTCCAGCAGGTCGACAACATCGCGGTACCAGTAGGGCGTATCAAGGCTGTTGATCCGCACGCTGAGGGTTTTTGTGCCCCAGTCAATGTCGCCGATGGCCTGAATGATGTTCTCGCGCGCGCTGTCCTTGTCACTGGGTGCGACGCTGTCTTCCAGATCGAGATTGATGACATCCGCGTCCGATTTGGCCATCTTTTCGAAAATCGCCGGGCGCGAGCCGGGGCCAAAGAGCTGGCAGCGGTTCGGGCGGGACGGCGGGGTGGGCTGGATGCGGAAGGACATGGGCGCCTCTTGGTAAGGATATTTCGTTTCGTGGTGCTGTGGGGTTATGAAATTGCGCGACTTTCTGCAAGTGCATTTTGCACCTGCGGAATCGTCGCTGCTGTGCAGCGCGGTTCGCGTGCGCAAGATTCTCCCGTCGTTTTGGCGGTTTGCGGGGAAATTTTGTGCAAACGCGGGTCATGGCGCGTGTAAAGCAATGCAATTGACATGACTGCCTGCCATTCTTTGATGAAACACGCTGCTTTAAAGGGGACCGCAATGATCAAGACACCATATCTTTTGTTTCTGGGGGATGCGCCCGACGGGCTGGCTGCGAAGGTGGCGCAGGGGATCAAGGATTGGCGTCCTGAAAACTGCGTCGGTCAGTTCCGGATGGAGGGCTGCAAGGCCGACATGAAACTTCCGGACATGACCCTTGCCGAGGCGAAAGAGGCTGGTGCGAAGACCCTTGTGGTCGGTGTGGCCAACCGGGGCGGCAAGATCAGCCAGGCGTGGAAAAAGGTGCTGGTGATGGCGCTGGAGGAAGGGTTCGATCTGGCCTCGGGCCTGCACAACCTGCTGCGCAACGAACCCGATCTGGTGGCGGTGGCCGAGGCCACGGGGCGCAGCCTGCATGATGTGCGGGTGCCCGAGGTCGAGTATCCCATTGCCGATGGCGTGAAGCGCACGGGCAAGCGGGTGCTGGGTGTCGGCACGGATTGTTCCGTGGGCAAGATGTACACCGGGCTCGCTTTGGACAAATCCATGCGCGCCATGGGGATGAAAAGCACGTTCCGCGCGACTGGGCAGACGGGCATCCTGATCACCGGCGACGGTGTGCCTTTGGATGCGGTTGTGGCGGATTTCATGGCGGGTTCCATCGAGTGGTTGACGCCGGACAATGATGCCGACCATTGGGATGTGATCGAAGGGCAGGGGAGCCTGTTTCACGTCTCCTTCTCGGGTGTCACGCTGGCGCTGATCCATGGCGGGCAGCCCGATGCGCTGATCCTGTGCCATGAGCCGACGCGCACGCATATGCGCGGGCTGCCGGGCTATGACCTGCCATCGCTCGAGGCACTGCGGGACATGGCGCTCCCATTGGCGCGGATTGCCAACCCGGATTGCGTTGTGGCGGGGATTTCAATCAACACCCAGCATATGGGCGAGGCGGAGGCGGTGGCCTATCTCAAGGAACTGGGGGACCGGATGTGTCTTCCTGCCGTAGATCCGTTCCGGCAAGGGGCTGATCGTCTGGCGGAGGCTTTGGCGGCGCTTTGACGACCATTTGCGTGGCGCCTGTTGACGCGTCGCGTGTGCGTATTTGAAAAAAGAAGAAGCAGGGGGAGCAGCCCATGATCGAAGTCACGCGCGATGTGTTCAGGCTGGCGCAAGTGTTCACCATCTCGCGCGGGAGCCGGAGCGAGGCGAAGGTGTTGACGGTGCGAGTGACGCGGGGCGGGGTGACCGGATGGGGCGAATGTGTGCCTTACGCGCGCTATGGCGAAACGCTTGAGAGTGTCGAGGCGCAGATCCGGTCGTTGCCCGAGGGTATTGATCGTGCGGCGTTGCAGGAGGCTCTCCCCGCCGGGGCCGCGCGGAACGCTGTGGATTGCGCGCTCTGGGATCTGGAAGCCAAGCAGGCCGG
>NZ_JAEPMO010000270.1 GCF_017643905.1 Marivita sp. | reverse complement strand
GCGTCGACGCGGGTGGGGAATTCGGCGGTCAGAGCGATTTCGGGCAAGATAACCAGCGCCTGATGGCCTTGGGACAGACATTCGGCGACCGCTTCGAGATAGACCTCGGTCTTGCCTGATCCTGTGACGCCTTTCAGCAGGGTTGTGCCATAGCTGCGCGTGGCGACGGCGGCGCGCAGAGTGGCAGACGCAGTGGACTGATCGGCGGTCAAGTCCTTGCCTGCGTAGGTCGGATCGAGCGTTGGGAAGGGCATATCGCGCGGGCTGTCTTCCTCGCGGACCGCACCCTGTTTCACCAGACCTTTGACGACAGAGGTGGTCACGCCCGCCGCTTCGGCCAGTTCCTTGAGCGTCAGAGACAGTCCCCCCATCTCGCGCAGTACATCGAGTACGCGGGTGCGGGCGTCGGTCATGCGGTCAGGAGCGCTGTCGCCCAGACGGTAGATCTTGCGCATCGACGGCGGGTCACCCAGTCCCGGCGCACGGGTGGCCAGCCGAAGCATCGCGGGCATCGGGGTGAGCGTGTAGTCGCCTGCGCGGGTGAGGAACGACATCAGTTCTTCGCGCATCGGCGCGGCATCGAGCACGCGGATCACCGACCGCACCTTGGAGATGTCGTAATCCCCCTGCCCCGGTCCCCAGACAACCCCCAGGACCTTGCGTGGGCCAAGCGGCACCTCGACGAAAGCGCCCAGATGGCAGCCCCCTTCCGGCGCGCGGTAATCCAGCACCCGGTCCAATGGCTGGGTGGTCAACACGCCGATCAGCGCGCCCTCATCGAAATAGCTGGATGTTAGCGCCATCAGTTCAGGGTTTCCGTCGTCATTGTCATGGGGTAAAGCCCACTGTAGGAAAGGCCAACCCATCACAGGAGCGACAGCCATGAAATTCTTTGTCGACACAGCCGAAATCGACGCGATCGCGGAACTCAACGATCTGGGGATGGTCGATGGCGTGACCACCAACCCTTCCCTGATCAAGAAATCCGGCCGCGACATTCTCGAAGTCACCAAGGAGATCTGCGATCTTGTTTCGGGTCCGGTCTCTGCCGAGGTTGTGGCGCTCAAGGCCGAGGACATGATCGCAGAAGGCCGCAAACTGGCCGAGATCGCCGAGAACATCGCGGTGAAGGTGCCGCTGACCTGGGATGGCCTGAAGGCGTGCAAGGTGCTGACCGACGAAGGCAAGATGGTCAACGTGACGCTGTGTTTCTCGGCCAATCAGGCGCTTCTGGCAGCCAAGGCGGGGGCGACGTTCATCTCTCCGTTCATCGGGCGTCTGGACGATCTGAACATGGACGGTCTCGACCTGATCGCGGATATCCGCGAGATCTATGACAATTACGGGTTCGAGACGAACATTCTTGCCGCGTCGATCCGTACCGCAAACCACATGAGCGAATGCGCCAAGATCGGCGCCGACGTGGCCACAGCACCGCCCGCCGTGATCAAGGCGATGGCGAACCATGTGCTGACCGACAAGGGTCTGGACCAGTTCGTCAAGGACGCGGCAGCAGCCAATATCAAGATCCTCTGAGTACAACGTTCCTGCGCAACTGCCACAGTTTTTCCGAGTTGCCCGCATTTGATTGAAAAAATGCGGGCATCTTTTTGGTGTGGCTGATAGGGTCTCGCAAAATACAAACCACGAGGACGGCATGAGCAGCCCCCGTATCGACGACGACTTGCGCGAAACCATCATGTCGCGCCCTGACGTGATTCTCGAAGATCAGGACCTTATGCGGGCTCTGATCGCCGCGAATGAGCGTGCCATGGGCGGCAATATCGTGGATTTGCGCGGTATCGCGATGGACCGGCTTGAGGCGCGTCTGGACCGTTTGGAAGACACGCATCGGTCGGTGATTGCAGCCGCCTACGAAAACCTTGCTGGGACCAACCAGGTCCACCGCGCCATCCTCCGGATGCTTGACCCGGTAGAATTTGAATCCTTCCTGCGCGATCTTGGCGGCGACGTGGCAGAGATCCTGCGTGTGGATGTGATCAAGCTGGTGCTGGAGTCAGTGCAGAATGACGAAGACCCGGCGATCAAACGGCTTGGGTCGGTTCTGTCGGTCGCGGCCCCCGGTTTCATCGACGCCTACCTGAGCACAGGGCGCAATGCGCCGCCGCGGCAGGTCACGCTGCGCCAGATCGACACCGGCACGCGCGAGATTTACGGCGACAAGGCGGATTGGATTCGCTCTGAAGCCTGTCTCAAGCTGGATTTCGGCCCCGGTCGTCTGCCGGGATTGCTGGTCATGGGGGCGGAAGACCCGCACCAGTTCACACCGCAGCAGGGTACGGACCTTCTGACCTTTTTCACCGGGGTGTTCGAGCGCCAGATGCGGCGCTGGCTGTCGTGAGCCTGATGATCTCTCCGGCGGCGCGGGACGCGCTGGAGGGGTGGCTTGCATCAAGCCGCGCGCTGAACGGGACGGCCGAGAACACACTGATC
>NZ_JAEPMO010000197.1 GCF_017643905.1 Marivita sp. | reverse complement strand
GCTCAAGGGCAAGCAGGGCCGCTTCCGTCAGAACCTTCTGGGTAAGCGGGTCGACTTCTCGGGTCGTTCGGTCATCGTGACCGGTCCGGAACTCAAGTTGCATCAGTGCGGTCTGCCCAAGAAGATGGCGCTCGAGTTGTTCAAGCCGTTCATCTATTCGCGCCTTGAAGCGAAGGGTCTGTCGTCGACCGTCAAGCAGGCGAAGAAACTGGTCGAGAAAGAGCGTCCAGAGGTTTGGGATATTCTTGACGAGGTGATCCGCGAGCACCCGGTTCTGCTGAACCGTGCGCCGACGCTGCACCGTCTGGGCATTCAGGCGTTCGAACCGATCCTGATCGAAGGTAAGGCGATCCAGCTTCACCCGCTGGTCTGTTCGGCCTTCAACGCCGACTTCGACGGTGACCAGATGGCGGTTCACGTGCCGCTGTCGCTGGAAGCCCAGCTTGAAGCCCGTGTTCTGATGATGTCGACGAACAACGTTCTGTCGCCCGCCAACGGCGCACCGATCATCGTTCCGTCGCAGGATATGATCCTTGGCCTCTACTATACCTCGATTGCCCGCAAAGGCATGAAAGGCGAAGGCATGAAGTTTGCGTCGATCGAAGAGGTCGAGCACGCGCTGAACGCGGGTGAGGTACATCTGCACGCCAATATCGAATGCCGGATCAAGCAGATTGACGACGAAGGCAACGAAGTGTTCAAGCGCTACGAGACCACACCGGGTCGCGTCCGTCTTGGCGCGCTGCTGCCGTTGAACGCGAAAGCGCCGTTCGATCTGGTGAACACGCTGCTGCGTAAGAAAGACGTGCAAAAGGTCATCGACACTGTCTACCGCTATTGCGGCCAGAAAGAGTCGGTCATTTTCTGTGACCAGATCATGTCAATGGGTTTCAAGGAAGCGTTCAAAGCGGGCATTTCGTTTGGCAAGGACGACATGGTGATCCCGGAGTCCAAGTGGCCGATCGTGGAAGAAACCCGCGAGCAGGTGAAGGATTTCGAACAGCAGTACATGGACGGTCTGATCACTCAGGGCGAAAAGTACAACAAGGTGGTCGATGCCTGGTCGAAGTGTAACGACAAGGTCACTGAAGCCATGATGTCCACCATCTCGGCGGCGAAGACCGACGAGGCGGGTGCCGAAATGGAACCGAACTCGGTTTACATGATGGCGCACTCCGGTGCCCGTGGCTCGGTCACGCAGATGAAGCAGTTGGGCGGGATGCGCGGCCTGATGGCGAAGCCGAATGGCGACATCATCGAGACGCCGATTATCTCGAACTTCAAGGAAGGTCTGACCGTTCTTGAATACTTCAACTCGACCCACGGTGCCCGTAAGGGTCTGTCCGACACCGCTCTGAAGACCGCGAACTCGGGTTACCTGACCCGTCGTCTGGTTGACGTGGCGCAGGACTGCATCGTGCGCATGCACGACTGTGGCACCGACCGTGCGATCACGGCTCAGGCAGCGGTCAATGACGGGGAAGTCGTGGCGTCGCTGGCCGAGCGTATCCTGGGCCGCGTCGCGGCTGACGATATCCTCAAGCCGGGGACCGACGAGGTCATCCTGCGGGCCGGTCAGTTGATCGACGAACGTATGGCCGACCTGATCGAGGAGGCCGGTGTCGCAACCATGCGCATTCGTTCGCCGCTGACATGCGAGGCGGAAGAGGGCGTTTGCGCCATGTGCTATGGTCGTGACCTTGCACGCGGTACGCTGGTCAATATCGGTGAAGCCGTTGGCATCATCGCCGCACAGTCCATTGGCGAACCGGGTACACAGCTGACGATGCGGACCTTCCACATCGGCGGTGTTGCCCAGGGTGGTCAGCAGTCGTTCCAGGAAGCGAGCCAGGAAGGCAAGGTCGTGTTCGACAACGCGTCCACGCTGGAAAACTCGGTGGGCGACACGCTGGTCATGGGCCGCAACATGAAGCTGCGCATCGTGGACGAGCACGGCGTCGAACGGGCCAGCCACAAGCTGGGCTACGGCACCAAGGTCTTCGTCAAGGAAGGTGCCATGATCAAGCGCGGTGACAAGCTGTTCGAATGGGATCCCTATACCCTGCCGATCATCGCTGAGAAGGACGGTATCGCCAAGCATGTGGACCTCACTGCTGGTGTGGCCGTGCGCGACGAGACCGACGATGCGACGGGCATGACCCAGAAGATCGTGATTGACTGGCGGGCTGCTCCGCGCGGAAACGAGCTCAAGCCTGAGATCATCCTGATGGGCGAAGATGGCGAGCCGCTGCGCAACGATGCGGGCAACCCGATCACCTATCCGATGTCGGTGGACGCCATTCTGTCGGTCGAAGACGGTCAGGACATCAAGGCGGGTGACGTGGTTGCACGTATCCCGCGCGAAGGTGCCAAGACCAAGGACATCACCGGTGGTCTGCCGCGTGTGGCCGAACTCTTTGAGGCACGTCGCCCCAAGGACCACGCCATCATCGCGGAAATCGACGGCTATGTCCGCTTTGGCAAGGACTACAAGAACAAGCGTCGTATCACCATCGAACCGGCGGATGACACCATGGAGCCCGTGGAATACATGGTCCCCAAAGGCAAGCACATCCCAGTCGTCGAAGGCGATTTCGTCCAGAAGGGCGATTACATCATGGACGGCAACCCCGCGCCGCATGACATCCTGTCCATCATGGGTGTCGAAGCGCTGGCGAACTACATGATCGACGAGGTTCAGGACGTCTACCGCCTGCAGGGTGTGAAGATCAACGACAAGCATGTCGAAGTGATCGTGCGCCAGATGCTGCAGAAGTGGGAAATCCTTGAAAGTGGGGATACCACGCTTCTCAAGGGCGAACACGTGGACAAGGCCGAATTTGACCTGGCCAACGAGAAGGCCGAGAAGAAGGGTGGCCGTCCGGCGCAGGGCGAACCGATCCTGTTGGGCATCACCAAGGCGTCGCTGCAGACCCGCAGCTTCATCTCGGCGGCGTCGTTCCAGGAAACCACGCGCGTGCTGACCGAAGCGTCGGTTCAGGGCAAGAAGGACAAGCTTGTTGGCCTGAAAGAGAACGTCATCGTGGGCCGTCTGATCCCGGCGGGTACCGGTGGGGCAACGCAGAAGGTGCGTCGCATTGCGCAGGACCGCGACAATATCGTGATCGAAGCGCGCCGCGAAGAGGCCGAGGCCGCAGCCGTTCTGGCGGCACCGGACCGGATGGACGACGTGGTGGGTGGCGACGAGTTCGACAACATCATCGTCGACACGCCGGAAAGCCGCGAATAAATCGCGACTTTTTACCAAATGATAAAAAAACCCCCGCGCTGGTCGCGGGGGTTTTTCTTTGGACAGAACAAACCGGAACGGATCAGGGTCCGAAGCGTTGAGTCATCAGCAGCGAAAAGGAGATTTCCATGAACCGCTTGATGACAACAACGACCGCCCTCGTGGCCATTCTTGCCGCGCCTCTGGCCGCGCAAGAGACGCATCAATGGGGCGAAAAGAACGCCAACTTTGAACCCGCATTTGAAAACCAGACCCGCGCCGAATTGGTGTCGTCTGACCTGTCTTTCGATTATCGCAGCCTGACGGCTGGGTTGGAGCACCCATGGGCCGTTGCGGAACTGCCCGACGGTGCTGGCCTTCTTGTGACCGAACGCCCGGGTCGACTGAAGCATGTGAAGCTTGAGGGCGACGTTTCAGAGCCGATTGCCGGTTTGCCGGAAATTTTTAACCAGTCGGCAGGTGACAGCACACAAGCGGGTCTTCTGGATGTGAAAGTCGGTCCTGACTTCGCAGAGGATCGGATGATTTATTTCACCTATTCCAAGGGTATGGGCGACGGCACCTCCGTGACCGCAGCGGGTCGCGGCAAGCTCTCTGACGACTTGACCGAGCTGACCGAGGTTGAGGACATCTTTGTCCAGACGCCGCCATCGCCCGCCGCGATGCATTATGGCAGTCGGATTGTCTTTGACGGCAACGGTCATGCGTTCATCACGACGGGCGAGCATTTCACCGATGAAGAACGTAAAAAGGCGCAAACCCTCGACAACACCTATGGCAAGGTTGTGCGCGTTGGTCTTGACGGGTCGATCCCTGGAGATAACCCGTTTGTCGATCAAGACGGTGCAGAGCCGAGCATCTGGTCCTACGGGCACCGCAACGTCCAAGGGGCTGCAATGCGCGGCAACCAGTTGTTTGTCGTCGAACATGGCCCTGCAGGTGGTGACGAGATCAACATTCCGCAGGCTGGACTGAATTACGGCTGGCCGGTCGTGTCTTATGGCATTCGTTACGATGGCGACGAGATCGGTACGGGTAGGGCGCAAGCAGAAGGTATGTCTGAACCTGCCTATTATTGGGATCCGGTGATCGCACCGGGGGACATGGTGTTTTACGAGGGCGCTCTGTTCTCTGACTGGAATGGCGACAGCCTTGTGGCCGGACTTGTGGCTCCGGGTATCGTGCGCCTCGCGTGGGATGGTGATCGGGTGATCGCTGAAGAGCGGTTGTTCACCGAATACGGTCGTGTGCGGGACATCGAAGAGTTGAGCGATGGCAGCCTGATCCTTGCCACCGATTACGAAGATGGTGAGTTGATCCACGTCACGCTGAGCAGCTCAGATTCCTAAGGTCACGACGAAGCGGGGCGCAGATTGTGCCCCGCTTTTTTATACAGTGGCGGGCCGTAATCCGCCGATAGATGTCTGCGAGACACGCACCGCCACGATAAGCGCCACCACCCACCCCGTGGACACGGCGGTCGCGATGCCCAGCCAGACTCCCCAGACGTCAAAGCCCAAAAGCGCGATGAACACCCAGATGAAGAAGGCTACGCCAAAACCTTGGCGGTAGATGCTGATCCAGAGTGTGTAGATCGGCCGTTTCATCGCTTGCAGGAGCGAGTTGATGGAGAAGAGCATCATGTAGATGGGGAACAGAAAGCCGTCGATCAGCAGGTAGCTTGCCCCGATTTCGATCACGTCCGGGTCCGAGGTGAAGGGCCGCATGAAGTAATGGCCACCGAACCACAGGAGCGGCATTGCGATCACCGACAGCGCAAAGCCCAGCTTCCAGCAGAAGAACACGGCATCGCGCACGCGGTCATATTCCTTGGCCCCGAAATTCTGGCCTGCGATGGGCAGCAGCGCGCTGGTCATACCCAGCACCGGAAGAAGCAGGATCTGTTCGATCCTGAGTGCGACGCCATAGGCTGCGATGGCATCTTCGCCGAAATTCTTGAGCGCAAATTGAACGACAAAGCCGGACACGAACATCACCACCATTGCCGTTGTGGCGGGCAGCATCTGTTCGAAGATGGCCTTGTAACACGCAGGATCGGGGATGAATTCGGCGCGTTTGACCCGCTCCATCATGTTCAGGTTGAACACGCGGGACAGGATGAACAGCATCACCCCGGTCTGGCTGATCACCGTGGCGGCGGCAATGCCGTTAAAGCCCATGCCGCCCCAGATGCCGGGAATACCGAACATCATCAGCGGGTTGAGGCCGATATTGGCAAGAAAGGCCAGCATCATGGCGCGCTGCATCGACCGCGTGTCGCCATGCGCCTGCAGGATGCCGTTGCCGCCATAAGCCAGCAGGAAACCGGGCAGGGCGAGGATCAGAAGGCGGAAATAGCCCAAGGCCGCGTCGCGGTATCCTCCGGGTTCCGATACCAGCGCGATCAGGTGCGGCCCCGCGAACCAGCCGCCGACCATCAGCAGTGCAGTCGCGATCACCCCAAAGCTGAGGCCCTGTGCGGCAAGGCTGCGGCTGGCCTTGATGTTTTTTTCGCCCTTGGCGTTGCTGACCAGCGCGCTGAGCGCAGAGCTCAGGCCAAAGCCCACGGCCATCATGATGAAGAACGCCTGATAGCCGATTGCCAGGCCCGCTTGCGCCTCGGTCGAGAGTTTGCCGGCGAAATAGACATCGACGACATTATACAGTGTCGAGAACAGCATCCCCAAAGCGGCGGGGATGGCGAGGTTCCTGTAGTGGGTCAGCATCGGCCCGGTGGTCAGATCGTCGTTAACTGGTGTGGCCACGGGCATTCCTGTCTGAAAGGGGGCGGGCAAACGCCAGTCCTTACGTTCTGCGATACACGGAAAGGGCGGGAAAGCCAAAGACCTTTGGCATGTCGCTTTTGACGTGGAGAGCGCGCGGGTTGCCTGTTACTCCGGGCGGTATGATACAACTCTCCGACAACATGCGCGGCGCGCTTTTGATGTGTGTCTCGATGGCCGCGTTTACCTTT
>NZ_JAEPMO010000146.1 GCF_017643905.1 Marivita sp. | reverse complement strand
ATAGGCCGGCTCGGCTGCCCGGGCAGGATCGAGGCGCGCCTGCATGACCTGAAGGGATGCCTGCTTATAGGCGAGGTATTGGTCCAGCAACGCCAGTGCCTGAGTAGATGCGGGCTCTGGCAAGTGAGTCCGGGCCATCGCCTCGATCTGTTGAATGGCTGTTTCCGGAGAGACTTCGCCGACTGTGCTCAGGAAGTAATCGAAGAAGTCGCGGACCTGGAGGTTGATGACAAGCTCACCGTTGTCATCGCTGGTCAGCGCACCGTCGATTTCCGTGCCTGATAGTGAGGCGGCAAAGGGTTGCGGTCCGAGCGAATCGGGAGTCGTGGCAGGCTCAGACTCCTGACTGAGATTTTCTAAGCCCCGTTGCTCGCCAGACTCCTGCGAAGGTCTTGTTGAGTCGGCCAGGGTGGCGGATTGCGTTGGCTTTGAAACCGCGCTGCTGGCTTGTGATGGTGCGGTATCGGTGAGGCCGTACCAGAGACCACTGCCGGCCAGAATGGCCGACAGGGCACCGGGAAACAGCCATCGACGGGTGATCCAGACCTGCTTGTCGATCTTTACAAGGCGTCCATCGCGGACCCAGCGCCGCGGGAGCAGCCGACATGACACAACCGCCGACCTTGCCCAAGGACGATCTGATCCGCGCCGCCGATGAGGTGAAGATCCGCCAGCGGCTGGTGCGCGTGGCGCTGGGCCATATCGCCGCCGACACGCGCCTGCGGGTGGGCAAACTGCTCGACGTGCATGCGCGGATGTGGCTGACGGATCAGGAAATCGTCATCTCGGGTCGTCGCATCGCCTATGTCGGGCCTGCGGGCACCTACCCCGGCGAGGTCTTGCAAGAAGTGCATGAGCCTGACCTGATGGCCGTGCCCGGTTTCGGCGAAGTGCACAAGCATATCGAAAGCAGCCATGTCACCCCGGAATGGGAGGCGGCGCTGGTCCTGCCGCATGGCAATACATGGACCTGCGAGGCGAGCCATGAGTTCTCCAACGTCAACGGGGCGCGAACGCTCGATTTCTGGCTGATGGCGCGGCGGGCGGGAAGCCCGCAGAAGATCTTTCCACTGCCCGGGTCCGCCGTGCCGCCCACGGCCTATGAGTGGGGCGGCGGGCATTTCGGCTACGAGGAACAACTCGGCTTCATGACCGAAAGCCTGATGGTCGCGGGGCTTGACGAGGTCATGGACTGGCCTGCCGTCTGGAACCCCGAAAACCCTTCCTACGACCGGCTCTGGGGCATGATCGGGGCGACCTTCGAGAGGCGTGGCGTGATCGAAGGGCATGCGGCAGGCATCCGGGACCTGCCCACGATCAACGCCTTCGCGGCGGCGGGCCTTGCCTCGGACCACGAGGCATGGACGACCGACGAGGTGCTCGACAAGCTCCGGCGCGGGCTGTTCATGGAATTGCGGCCCCATTCCCTGACCGAGATGGTCGGGGGCCTGCTGGAGGCCGGGTTGCAGGATTGGTCTCAGTTTGCGCTGACCACCGATGACCGGTCCTGTTCGGACACCTTGAGGCTGGGGGCGACCGATCACAACATCCGCCTGGCGATCAAGGCGGGGCTGCCTCCCGAGACCGCGATCCAGATGGTCACGATAAACCCCGCGCGCCACATGCGCCTGACGCCTTGGGTCGGGTCCATCGCGCCGGGCCGATTCGCCGATATCGTGCTGTTGGATGATCCGGACCGGGTCTCGATCCGCCAGGTCTGGGCCGACGGCGCCAAGGTGGCCGAGAAGGGCCGCTATCTTATGCCCGTGCCCAGGATCGACTGGCCAGACTGGGCGACACGTACCGTCAGGATCGACCGCGCGATCACGGCGACGGATTTCGCCATTCCGGCGCAAGCGGGTCGCGAGACGATGCAGGCCGCCCTGTTGCGGCCCTTTCACTGGGACGACGATTTCATCACGATGACATTGCCCGTGTCCGACGGACAGGTGCAGCGTGACCCCGAACGCAATGTCACGAAATTCGCCATCGTCGACCGCTTTTCAGGCGAAGGCCGGACGGCGGCGATGTTCTGGCTGGGGACGGGCCCACGCACGCCCCGCACCGCGCTGGCCTGTTCGATGGGCCATGACAAGCACAACATCTGGGTCGTCGGCTCCTGCGACGCGGCAATGGCGCAAGCGGTCAATGCCTTGCGCGAAACGCAGGGAGGTTGGGCACTTGTGCGCGAGGGGCAGCTGGCGGCAACGGTCCGCTACGAGGTCGCCGGGCTGATGACCTGCCGCCCGCCGGAGGACCTCGACGCCGAAATGCAGGCTCTCTACGCCGAGGGCGCGAAAATCGACTGGATGTACGAGCCCACGTTCAGCCCGCGCTGGTTCCCAGGTTTCCCCGAACGCCTCGCCTTCGCCACCCTGACCTGCGCGCCTTGGCGGTGGGTGATCGTCGCGCCCTCGGAGCTTGCGCCGGAGGGCTTCGTGAACGTAGCCACGGGGCAGACGCATCCGGTCGTCTGGTAATTGCCCAAGAATTAGTCGCCCGCTGCTTTTCCCCGATCAGAGGGATGCTCGGAGGGATGCAATGGCTTGCATAGCCGACGGTTGCCTTCTACCTATTGAAGCCGATCAAGGGTATCCGCAGGGAAAATGGATACCTCATCAACGGGGGACCATCATGACCAAACGACTGAGCCTGACCCTTGCGACCGTGTCGGCGGCTACGCTGCTGGCGGTCACGCCCGCGCTGGCGCAGGATCGCACCTTCACCGTATCATGGTGGGGCTTCAACGGCGACGCGCTGCAGGAAATCATCATCGACCCCTTTCAGGAGATGTGTTCCTGCGAGGTCGTGTTCGAGACCGGCAACAACGCCGACCGCCTGAGCCGCCTGCAATTGCGGGAAGGGGCAGGGGTGGACGTGATCTACCTGACCGACCGTTTCTCGCAGCTCGGCATCGACCTGGGCCTGTTCCAGCCGATCGACCGCGCACAGGTCCCCAATATCGAGCAGATCTACGATCTGGCTCAGGCGCCGCAGGGCGAATATGGCCCCGCCTACACCATCGGACGCGTAGGCATCGTCTACAATGCCGACGAGGTCGCCGAGCCGATCACCTCGTGGAACGACCTCTGGCGCGACGATCTGACCTCGCAGGTGTCGCTGCCGGGCATCACGACGACCGCAGGGCCGATGGTCGTAATGCGTGCGGCCGAGCGGGCGGGCGTGGATGCCTATGGCGATCCCGACGCGGCCTTTGCGGGCGTGGCGGAAATCTTGCCCAATGTGCTGACAAACTACAACACCGGGTCGGAGATGATTAACCTCTTCTCCACGGGGGAAATCACCGTCTCGATGGCGCAGGATTTCGCCCTTGGTCGTCTGCAGGCCGCCGTGCCTTCGGTCGTCTGGGCCGAGCTTGGGGATGGCGACATCGCCACGCTCAACACGATCAACATTCCCTCCGGGGCCGAGAATGTCGATCTGGCGCACATGTTCCTGAACTTCGTGCTGTCGGCCGAGATCCAGCAGACGCTGGCCGAACGCGGTGTGGATGCGCCGGTCAACAGCAACGTGACCCTGACCGCGGAACAGGCCGCGCCCTGGACCTATGGGGACGAGATGATTTCGAGCCTGAACCGCGTCGACTATGTGCCGATGAACGCGGCGCTGGATGACTGGATCAACCGCTGGAACGAAATCTTCGGCATGTAATCGGGCCCCGGCCCATCTTCCGGGGGGCATGCCTGCCCCCCGGATCACCGCTCCGTCCATCGGAAGATATCGGATGAAACGACTTGCAGGCTGGATGCTGTCATCACCTGCGACGCTGGCGGTGTCGCTGTTCCTCATCATTCCGGTGGCGGCCACGATCAGCGTGACCTTCACCGCGCCGGGCGGGCTGCTGGCCCCCTATGCCGAGTTCTTCGATTCGGCCTTTCAGCGGACGGTTCTGTGGCGGACGTTCGAGGTCGCGGCGATCACCACCGTGGTCTCGCTCGTGCTGGGGCTGATGACCGCCTATGTCGTGTCGCGCTGCCCGCCCTGGATGAAATCGGTGCTCATCATCCTTGCGGTCTTTCCGCTGCTGACGGGCGTGGTCGTGCGATCCTTTGCCTGGCTCATCATCCTCGGCCGCAACGGGGTGATGAACAACACGCTGGAATGGCTTGGCCTGATCGAGCGGCCAATCGCGCTGCTCTACACGCAGACCTCGGTCGTGATCGCGTTGATCTACATCTTCATTCCGCTGATGATCCTGGTCCTGATCGGGGTGCTGGAAAACATCCCCGACGACCTGTTGCAGGCCTCCGCCTCGCTCGGGGCATCGCCCACGCGGACCTTCGTGCAGGTGGTTCTGCCGCTGGCGACGCCCGGTCTGATCGTAGGGGCGGTTCTGGTCTTTACCGCAAGCTTCACCTCTTACGCCACGCCGCATCTTTTGGGGGGCACGCGGCAGATGATGATGGGCACCTTCCTGCACCAGAGGGCCATGGTGACCTTCGACTGGGTAAGCGCCTCGACGGTTGCGGCGATCATGGTGGTGGTGATCATGACAACGGTTCTGGTGATGACGCGCATCGCCAAGCGCCTGAACCCGATGGCGGCCTGACATGAGCCGGAGCATCCATCCCGCCCTGATAGCGATGACCGTTCTGGTCTACATCTTCCTGATCGGGCCGCTCGTCATCATCTTCGGCGCCTCGGTCTCGGATACCACATTTCTGGCCTTTCCGCCACAGGGGCTGACCCTGCACTGGTTCGAGAACATCTGGGAGATATCCGCCTTTCGCCGGACCATCGTGACCTCGCTTCAAGTGGCACTGGTGGGGACGTTCATCGCGCTGCTGATCGGGATACCGGCAGCCTATGCGCTGAACCGGCATCGCATCCACCTGCCGGGCTGGCTTTCGACGCTGTTCGTGCTGCCGATCCTCGTGCCCGAGATCGTCATCGGCTTTTCGCTCTTGCGCTCGGTCAACGTGGAACTCGGCGTGCCCGTCTTCGCCTCGCTGCTCATCGGGCACACGCTGTTGGTGCTGCCCTATGTGATCCGGGTGATCTCGGCCGCGCTGGCATCGTTCGATTTCTCGATCGAGGAGGCGGCGGTCTCGCTCGGATCGCATCCGGTCAAGACATTCTTCACCATCGTCCTGCCCAATGTGCGCTCTGGCGTGATCGCGGCCTTCATACTGGCCTTCATCACCTCAATCAACGATGTGTCGGTATCGCTGTTCCTGACCGGGCCGGGCATCTCGACGCTGCCGATCCAGATCCTCGCGCATGTGGAACAGTTCTTCGATCCCACGGTCGCCTCAGTGTCGGTGCTGCTCATGATGCTGACCATCATCGTCATGATCATCGTCGAGCGGACGCTCGGCCTGACGGTCGTCGCGAAATGAAAAGGCCCATGCCCAGATGACGCTGCCCCTGACCATCGACCAGATCACCGCCCATTATGGCGCGACCAAGGTGCTGGAGGACCTGTCGCTGCATGTGGCCGACGGCGAGCTTGTGTCGCTGCTGGGCGCATCGGGCTGCGGCAAGACCACGACCCTGCGGCTGGTCGCGGGCTTCATGCAACCGACCAAGGGAACGATCCGGCTGGGCGACAAGGACCTGACGCGCCTTCCGGCCCATGGCCGCGACATCGGGCTAGTGTTCCAGAGCTACGCGCTGTTTCCCCACCTCAGCGTGATGAACAACGTCGCCTTCGGTCTGAAACAGCGCAAGCTGCCCGCCGCCGAACAAAAAGCGCGCGCGATGGCCATGCTGGAACGGGTCGGCCTGTCGCATCTGGCCGACCGGCTGCCGGCCGAATTGTCGGGGGGCCAGAAGCAACGTGTAGCGCTGGCGCGCGCGCTGGTGATCGAACCGCCGCTTCTGATGTTCGACGAACCGCTCTCGAACCTCGACGCCAAGCTGCGCGTCGACATGCGGGTCGAGATCCGGCAGCTCCAACGCGCCAACGGCACGACGGCGCTTTATGTGACCCATGACCAGGAAGAGGCGTTTTCGATCTCGGACCGGGTGGCGATCATGGATCAGGGGCGGATCATGCAGCTTGACACGCCCGAGACGCTGTATCAGCGCCCGGCCAACAGCTTCGTCGCCCGCTTCGTGGGGTTCGAGAACCTGATCCCGCTGACCGTGACGGGCCGCGACGGGCCGCGCGTCAGGGCGGTTACCCGGGACGGCGCAGCCCTCAGTCTCTCGCAGGACCGGCTGGGGCCGATCCCCGATGCCTTCATCCTCGCGACACGGGCCGACGGGCTTCGGGTGAGTGGCGATCCCGCGGCCGAGGGGCTGGCGGCGACGCTGGGCCTGCGGACCTATCTGGGGCGCGCCTATCAATACCGCTGCGAGGCGGCGGCGGAACCGCTGGTCGCCAATGGCTCGCTTGCCACTCCGTTCGAGCCCGGAACCCGCGCGACCCTGATCCCCGATCCCGACCATTGCGCGATCCTGATGCCGGAATGAAGACGCTTCTGACCAATGCCTGGCTCGTGACGGTTGATGCGGCGATGACCGAGCACCGGACCGGATGGCTGATGGTCGAGGATGGCAGGATCGCGGCGCTTGGCGGCGGGGCACCGCCGCAGGTGTCCGCCGGCACACAGGTCCGCGACATGGCCGGCGACATCGTGATGCCGGGCATGGTCAACCCGCATTGCCATATGGCGATGTCGCTGTTCCGAGGGCTGGGGGAGGACGTGGACGACCGACTGTTCCGCTACATGCTACCGCTCGAGCGCAAGTTCGTCTCGCCCGAGATGGTGCGTGTTGGCTCAACCCTGTCGGCGCTCGAGATGATCATGGGCGGCGTCACCTGCGTGGCCGAGATGTACTACCATGAGACCGAGGTGGCCGATGTCATCATGGCCTCCGGGATGCGTGGGGTCGTCGGGCAGACGTTGGCCGATTTCGACCCGCCCGACCACCGCAGTTTCGACGAGGGCTTTGCGCTGTGCGATGCGCTGGCCGGGCATTGCGCGGGGATGGACCGCGTGACCGCCGCCATCGCGCCCCACGCGCCCTATTCGACCGGCATGGCGGTGATGGAGCGCGCCGCCCTGTGGCACGAGGCACACCAGGACACGCGTCTGATGATCCATCTCGCCGAGACCGTGGCCGAGGTCGACTGGGCGGTCCAGACCCATGGCATGACCACGACAGCCGTCTGCGCGGCTGCGGGCGTGTTGAAGCCTGGCGCCATCGCCGCCCATGCCCTGCTGCTCGAGGATGCCGATATCGACATCCTTGCAAGCACCGGCACCGGCGTTGCCCATAACGCACGCTCGAACGGCAAGGCAGGGCGGGGCATAGCGCGGATCGAGGACATGCGCCGCGCGGGTATTCCGGTGGGCATCGCCACCGATGGCCCGATGAGCGGCAATACGCTCGACCTGTTTTCCCAATTCGGGGTGGTGTCGATCTTCGGCAAGCTGCGCGGTGGCTCGCGCAAGCCCTTGCCCACGCGCGACGTGATCCGCATGGCGACGATCGAAGGTGCGCGGGTGCTGGGCCTTGAGGCGCAGACCGGCTCGCTCGAGGTCGGCAAGGCCGCCGACCTGATCCGCATCGACCTGTCCGCGCCGCGGATGCAGCCGATCTATGACCCCTATTCGGTGTTGGTCTTTGCGGCGATGCCCACGGATGTGCGCGACGTGATGGTCGATGGCGTCTGGCTGATGCGGGATCGCGCGGTCGAAACGCTGGAACCTGCCCGCGTGCTGGCCGATGCCAATCAGGTAGCCGGGCGGTTCCGGGCGGAAATCGTCGCCATCGACGCCGCACGCGCCGCGAAAGGATGACCCGATGAGCCAAACCGACACCTTGCAGGCCGTGCTCGACCATGCCGATGCGCATATGGAGGACAGCCTTGCCCGTCTCTTCGACCTGGTCCGCATTCCGTCGGTCTCGACGGTACCCGCCCATGCCGGGGATTGCCGCGCCGCGGCCGACTGGTTGGCGGGTCAACTGGCGGGCCTCGGGTTCGACGCGTCGGTCCGGCCGACCGGCGGCCATCCGATGGTGGTGGCGCATCAGACCGACGCGCCCGGCCCCCACGTGCTGTTCTACGGCCATTACGACGTGCAGCCAGTTGACCCGCTCGAGCTGTGGGACAGCGACCCGTTCGAGCCGGTGCTGCGCCCCGCGCCCGATGGCGACACCCATATCGTCGGGCGTGGCGCCTCGGACGACAAGGGCCAGCTTCTGACCTTTGTCGAGGCATGCCGGGCGTGGGTCGCCGTGACCGGTAGCCTGCCGATCAAGGTCTCGATGCTGTTCGAGGGCGAGGAGGAAGCGGGCTCCGCCAGCCTCGGGCCGTTCCTCGAGGAAACGGCGGAGGAGCTGCGCGCCGATATCATGATGGTTTGCGACACCGACATGTGGGACAGGCATACGCCCGCCATCACCACCATGCTGCGCGGTCTCGTGGGGGAGGAGTTCACGATCACCACCGCCGACCGCGACCTGCATTCGGGTATGTTCGGTAATGCCGCGCGCAACGCGCTTCAGGTGGTGGCCAATGTGTTGTCGACCTTGCGCAGCGCTGACGGCGGCGTGACGCTGCCGGGCTTTTACGATGGCGTGGAAGACCTCGCCCCCGAGATCTTGGCGCAATGGCGGCGGCTGCCCTTCGATCAAGTGGCCTTCCTGTCCGATGTCGGCCTGTCCATCCCCGCCGGCGAGGCCGGCTATTCGATCATGGAACAGGTCTGGGCCCGGCCCAGTTGCGAGATCCACGGCGTGACCGGCGGCTATACCGATCCCGGTTTCAAGACGGTCATTCCGGCGCGGGCCACGGCCAAGGTGTCGTTCCGGTTGGTGGCGGGGCAAGACCCCCTGCGCATCCGCGAGGCCTTCCGCGCCCATGTCCGCGCCCATTTGCCGGCTGACTGTTCGGTCAGCTTCACGCCCCATGGCGCAAGCCCGGCGCTGTCCCTGCCGCTCGACAGCCCCTACCTGACAGCGACGCGCGGGGCCTTGAGCCGGGAATGGGGCACCGAAACCGCGCTGGCGGGAACCGGCGGTTCGATCCCGATCGTGGGAGAATTCAAACGCCTGCTCGGTATGGACACGCTACTGGTGGGCTTCGCGCGCTTCGACAATCGCATTCACAGCCCGAACGAGAAATACGATCTGTCGAGCTTCACCGGCGGCGTACGGTCCTTCATCCGCGTGCTTGCCGCGCTGTCCGAGATCGACGGCCCGGCGGCCCGATGACCGCCGCGGGTCCGATGCGGGTGATCATCGACACCGACCCCGGCCTCGATGACGCCGTGGCCATTCTCCACGCCCTGAACACGCCCGCCCTCGCGGTCGAAGCGGTCACGGCGGTGGCCGGCAACATCGGCATCGCCACGACGACCCGGAATGTCGGCGGCTTGCTGGCCGCGATGGGTCGGAGCGACATCCCCTATGCAGCGGGGGCGGCAGGCCCCCTTGCCGGCGATGGCCGGACCGAGGTCGCGATCCACGGCGCGGACGGGTTGGGCGGGGTTCCCTTGCCGCCGGCATGGGTTCCGCCCGACAGCCGGTCCGCCATGGCCTTGATGGACGCGCATCTGCGCGCCGCCCCGGCCGGCAGCCTGTGCATTCTGGCTCTTGGGCCGCTGACCAACCTTGCCCATCTGGCAAACGAGGCGCCCGTGGCCTATGCCCGGATCGGGCGCATCATCGCGATGGGGGGAACCATTGACGAGCCCGGAAATGCCGGGCGCTTTGCGGAATTCAACATGGCAGCCGACCCTCTCGCCGCGCGAATGGTCCTCTGCGGACCGGTGCCCGTCACGTTGATCCCGCTGGACGTGACCCGCAGGCTCAGGGCCACGCCCGAGGATCTTGACCGCCTGGCCGCCTTCGGCACATTGGCCGCCACCCTCGCCGCCAACCTGATCCGGGCCTATTTCGCAGGCCATGCGGAACGCAGCTCGCGCCCGCTGCACGACCCATGCGTCATGCTGATGGCAGTCGCGCCCGCGCTTTTCGGCACCGAGCGGCTGCGCCTCGCCGTTGACTGCGACGCGCATCCAGGCCGACTGGTGCAAACGGCGGACGGGGCCGAGATCGACGTGGCCCTGCGGATCGACGCGGGCCCGGCGCTGGACCATCTATGGCAGGGGCTGGGTGCGGCGATCTAGAGCGTGTCGCCCCTGATCAGATTCAGGATTCCCATGATGCTTGCCTTGTGATTCCATGCTTTTGAGGCAGATATGGGGGTCAGTTATGGGTAAGCCACATCCTGTTGAGTTGCGTGATCGCGCCGTGCGTCTTGT
>NZ_JAEPMO010000148.1 GCF_017643905.1 Marivita sp. | reverse complement strand
GGAAGAAGATCACACCGACGCCGCGCAGGTTGATGCCGATATACTCTTCGGGATTGAACCGGCTCGGCACCAGCGGCAGGACAAAACCGTCGATCCAGCCCATGATTGTCCAGATCAGCCAGATCGTCAGGGCAACTGGCGCGATGACAACGATGCCCGTCAGAAAGCTTGCCCGAAGCCGTGCAAGGAGGCCTGGCTTGCGTCGTGCTGGTTCAAAAGGGGTGGTCATGTCGGGTCCGTCACTGGTTCGTTGAAAACCTAGGAGGTCGGGCTGCGGTCTACAATGGGTGCCGGGGCCAAGATCCTGTTTTTCAACGCAGAGCTATCAATTCCTGTGCAATTTGCGCCCCAAGACGAGCATTGTTCAGCACCAATGCGATATTTGCCTTGAGCGACCGTCCTTCGGTCAGTTCGAAAATGCGCTGCAGCAGGTAGGGCGTCAGCGCCTTTCCCGAGATGCCATGCGCTTCGGCGTCCTGCGTGGCGCGGGTGATGATCGGGTGAATCTCGGCATGAGGGATTTCGGCCTCGGCCGGGATCGGGTTGGCGATCAATTGCCCGCCGGGCAGGCCAAGTGCTGCGCGCATCAGATGCGATTTGGCGATTTCTGCGGGTGTGTCCGCACGCAGCGGGGCTTTGAGATTCGACCCGCGTGACCAGAAGGCGGGCAGGACGTCCTGGCCATAGGCCATCACGGGAACACCCAGCGTTTCAAGCACTTCGAGCGTTTTTGGCAGGTCAAGGATGGCCTTCGCGCCCGCGGCCACGACCGTAACCGGCGTTTGCGAGAGTTCCTGAAGATCGGCGGAGATGTCAAAGCTTTGATCGGCACCGCGATGGACGCCGCCAATCCCACCTGTCGCAAAGACTTTGATCCGGGCGAGATGGGCCGCGATCATCGTTGCGGCGACGGTTGTGGCACCCGTGCCGCCCTTGGCCATACAGACCGCCATGTCGGCACGGCTGAGCTTGGCGACCTGTTTGGCCTGCGCCAGTGCTTCGAGCTGGTCAGCGCTCAGACCTACGCAGAGGCGGCCTTCGATCACTGCGATGGTGGCGGGTTCGGCACCTGCGTCGCGCACGGTGGCCTCGATGGCGCACGCGGTCTCGAGGTTCTGCGGCCAAGGCATTCCATGGGTGATGATGGTCGACTCGAGCGCGACGACGGGTTTTCCCGCATCAAGCGCGGTCTGGACAGCGACCGAGATATCGAGGGGCAGGGTGGTCATGTCAGGTTCCTCCGGCGACATAGGCGGCAGCAGTGGCAAGGGCGCGGTGCAGGGCTGTGGGGCGGTCAGCGCCGCGCAATTCGGACGCGATATGGGCGGCCATGAAGGTGTCGCCCGCGCCGGTGACTCGGGTAACCATCACCTCGGGTGGGCGTTCGGCGAGAATGCCCTCGGCGGTGGCGTCACAGGTGACATTGCCACCATCGGTGACCAGGGCACGTGCGGCCCCGCGTTCGATCAGCGCAGCCCCGGCTTGGGGTGCGTTGGTGAATTCGGTCTGGCACAGAAGGCCCGCCTCTTCGAGGTTTACATAGAGCACCCCTTTGCCCGCGCGGATGAAGGGCAGCAGTCGTTCCGCCTTGCCGGGCGACGCGGGTGCAATGCGCAGGTCTGCCTTGGAAAAGGCCGGGTGATGGACGATCTGGTCAAGCAGCGTTTCCGTGAGGTTGCCATCCAGCGCGATGGGCCCGGGGAAGGGGGCTTCGACAAATCCGACAGGCCCGGTGATCAGCGGGCGCAGGATCTTGTCACCTGCCTGCTCCAGCGAATGGGCGTCGGCGATGGCGGCGATCAGGCCGTTCTTGCCCTCGACCGCCATGTATTGATCGGTGGGTAGGTCGTCCGAGCGATAGAGGTGATCGGTGATCAGCCCAAGCCGGTCGCAGGCCGCAACCAATTCGTTGCCTTCGGGATCACGCCCAACGACGCTCAGCAGGGCAGGCAGCAGGTCGAACCGCGCCAGCGTCATTGCGATATTGAGCGCAACACCACCCGGCAGATGGGTGATATGGCCGGGCACGTCTGCGCCCTGTTTCATGTGGCGGTCTGATCGGCCGATCACGTCCCAAAGGACGGAGCCGATGCAAAGGATATCGGGGCGCTGTGTCATGCGCCCGTCATCGCCTGAGTGCTATTTCAGCGCAAGGGTTGGAATGAAGAACGTACCGTCGCGCCGCCCATTGTTGCCGCGCCTGCTTTGTGGCAGCCCTGCGCACGAGAATTGAACGGAGTTTTGCGACAATGATGAAACCAACCCTGATGCGTCCCGGCGGACTTCCCAACAGCGCGTCCACCCCCGTGGTGACGCCGCTCATGCCGTCGGTGGTGTATGCCAGCACAACCCCGGATCAGCTTGACGAACAATACGAAGGCCGTACCGAAGGCTATACCTATGCGCGCGAGGGCCATCCCAACGCCGATGTTCTGGCACGCCGGATCGACGCCATGGAAGGCGCTCCGATGCCGGGGATCGTACTTGGATCCGGCATGGCGGCGGTGACAGCCGTGCTGCTTGGACTGTGCAAGGCGGGGGATCATGTGGTCGGTGGTGATCAGCTTTACGGGCGGTCCCTGCGGATGATGCGCGACGACCTGCCCCGATTGGGGATCGCAACCTCGCTGGCCGATCCGACCGATGCGGCGGCCGTAGCGAAGGCGCTGCGCCCCAACACGCGGCTGGTGCTGATCGAGGTGGTGTCGAACCCGACGCTGCGGATTGCGGATGTGCAGGGCATCGCCGATCTCTGCCGCGAGAAGGGTGTGCTTTTGGTCGTCGACAACACTTTCACCACGCCGCGCGCTGTCACACCTTTCGAACTGGGCGCGGATGTGGTGCTGCATTCGGTGACCAAGCTGCTGGCCGGTCACTCCGACGTGACGCTGGGTTGGGTGGCGACGCGCGATTCTGCTTTGAGCAAGGCAATCTACGATTTTGCCGTGACCACGGGCATGACACCCAGCCCATTCGATTGCTGGCTGGCCGAGCGGGGGCTGATGTCCTTTGACCTGCGCTTTGACCGGGCGGAGTCGAATGCCGCGCGGCTGGCAGATCATCTGGCGGCGCAGCCTTTGGTCAAGCGCGTGCTCTATCCGACGCGCCCGGACCATCCCGACCGCGCCCGCGCGCAAGGAATTTTGCAGGGACGCGGCTGCAACATGGTGAGCTTCGAGTTGCATGGAGGACGGGCAGAGGCGAACGCCTTTACCCAAGGGGCGCATCAGATCGCCTTTGCCCCAACGCTGGGAGATGTCGGCACCACCCTGTCACACCCGGCGAGTTCTTCGCATCGTGGCCTCACCCCCGAGGCGCGTGCGGCACAAGGCATGACCGAAGGGTTCTTCCGGGTGTCCGTCGGGCTTGAGGATCCGGACGCTCTCATTGCAGCGTTCGACGCAGGCCTGGCATCGGTGGCAGCGGTCAAATGACCGCAGCGCCCCGCGATGTTCTGATGGTTCTGGGCATTCCGGCGCTGCTTATTGCGCCGGATCACCGGATTTTTGCGACCAATGCCGCTGCCGAAAAGTTGCTGGGCAAGAATATCGAGGGACGGCATTTCATCACCGCGCTGCGCCAGCCGACTTTGCTTGATACGATCGAGCAGGTTCAGCGCGACGGCACCCGGCGCGAAACCCGCTATCTCACCAATGACGGGCAGCACGACATCACTTATCGCGTTACCTGCGGCGCGGTGCCGATGCAGGGAAAGCAGGGCGTTCTGGTGTCTTTTGAGGACATCACACCGATGGAGCAGGCCGGGCAGATGCGCCGCGATTTCGTGGCCAATGTCAGCCATGAGCTGCGCACGCCTTTGACGGCCCTCTTGGGGTTCATCGAAACGCTGCAGGGGCCGGCACGAAATGACGCCAAGGCGCAGGAACGCTTTCTGGGCATCATGGGGGCGGAAGCAGAGCGCATGAACCGCCTTGTGTCGGATCTGCTGTCACTCAGCCGGGTCGAAGCCGAAGAACGCGTGCGTCCGGCAGACCAGGTCGATTTGGGGGCGTTGATCGAACAAACGCGCCACAGCCTTGCGCAATTGGCGGACGAGGCCGGGATCGGCATGTCGGTCCACTTGCCGCCAGAGCCTATCGTGGTGCCAGGTGACGCCGACCAGTTGCGACAGATCCTGACCAACCTCGTTGAGAATGCGATCAAATACTCGGGCAAAGGTGCCTATATCCGGATCAGCCTGGGCGTTCCCGATTACGAGACACGGCTGCGCGGGCAGGGGGTGCGGATCGAGGTGAGTGACACCGGACCCGGCATTGATGCGGTTCACCTGCCGCGTCTGACCGAACGTTTCTACCGGGTCGACAGCCATCGCTCGCGCGAATTGGGCGGCACGGGCCTTGGGCTGGCCATCGTCAAGCACATCGTCAACCGCCACCGCGGGCGGTTGCAGGTGGACAGCCAGCTTGGCAAGGGGACGACCTTTACCGTCATTCTGCCCATGGACGCGCGACAGGAGTGAGCGGTTCCGTCGACGGAACCGCGTGATGCGTCGACGCATCACGGCGCGGGTGGGCAATTAGGGACAAGATCGATTTGCGCGGGGCGGCGTGTCCGTTGACGGGCGCCGGATGATGCGTCGACGCATCATCCGGCGCTTGTGACGTCAGCCCAGCGAATACCCTGCGCCGCGCACGGTGCGCAGAGGGTCCGCTCCGCCGGTTGTGGTCAGCGACTTGCGCAGGCGACCGATATGCACATCCACGGTGCGCGTGTCGACATAGATGTCGCGGCCCCAGACCCGGTCGAGCAATTGCTCCCGCGACCAGACGCGGCCCGGCTTCTCCATCAACGTGGACAGCAGGCGGAATTCGGTTGGGCCGAGTTTGACTTCGGAGCCGTCCCGCGTGACACGGTGGGTTTCGGCATCGAGGATGATGTCCTCGAATTCGAGCCGCAATCCTGCCGCTGCCGGTCGGGTGCGCCGGAGTTGGGCGCGCACGCGGGCCATCAATTCCACAACGGAATACGGCTTGATGACATAGTCATCCGCACCGGTTTCGAGGCCGCGCACGCGGTCCACCTCTTCCGAGCGGGCAGACAGCATGATGATCGGCACGTTGCGCGTGTCGGCGCGAGTCTTGAGTTGGCGGCACACTTCGATGCCCGAAACATTCGGCAGCATCCAATCCAGCACGATGATGTCGGGCTGTTCCTCGTCAACAAGGATCAGCGCCTCTTCGCCGTTTTCCGCCTTGGCCACACGAAAGCCCTCGGCTTCGAGGTTGTATCCCAGAACCTCGCGCTGTGCGGGTTCATCTTCGACGACCAGAACCGTCGGCTGGACGCTGGACATGGCTTACACTCCGCGGTTGGCTACAGATGACATCTCGGTATCGGTCGAGGTTGTGTCTTCTTTCTGGCGCGGCTCTTCGGGCTTTTCGCCAGTGACAAGGAACACCACCTGTTCTGCAATCGAGGTCACGTGGTCGCCCATGCGCTCCACGTTCTTGGCGATGAAATGCAGGTGCATACAGGGTGTGATGTTGCGCGGGTCTTCCAGCATGAAGGTCAGGAATTCACGGAAGAGCGTGTTGTACATCTGGTCGATGTCCACATCGCGTTCGATCACGTCGCGGGCCAGCGCATCGTCGCGCTGGATATAGGCGTCCAGCGCATCCTTGAGCATGATCTGAACATCGCGCGACATGCGGCGCAATTGTGCGGCCGATCCGTTGATCGCCGGCATGGTCATCAGAACCGCATTGCGCTTGGCAAGGTTCTTGGCCAGATCACCGATCCGTTCGAGGTTTGCGCTCATCCGCATGACCGACAGGATCACCCGCAGGTCGATGGCGGTTGGCGCACGCAGGGCGATGACGCGGGCGGCTTCTTCGTTCAGAAGTTCCTCCAGCTCGTCGATGACCTTGTCATTGGCCCGGACCTGCTCGGCCAGTTCCAGGTCACGGGTTTCGAGCGCCTGTGCTGCGTCGAGGATCGCTTGCTCAACCAGTCCTCCCATCTTCATGATGCGGGCCTGAATGCCTTCCAGATCACGGTCGAAGGCGCTTGAGATATGGTTTTTCATGTCGATCACGTCCTTATCCGATCCGTCCGGTGATGTAGCTTTCGGTGCGGCTGTCTTCGGGGTTCGTGAAAATCTTCGACGTGTCGTCGTATTCAACCAGATTGCCCAGGTGGAAGAAGGCAGTTTTCTGGCTCACACGCGCGGCCTGCTGCATGGAGTGGGTCACGATCACCACTGCATAGTTCTGGCGCAACTCGTCAATCAATTCCTCAACCTGCGCTGTGGCGATGGGGTCAAGCGCGGAACACGGCTCGTCCATCAGCAGCACTTCGGGTTCGGTCGCCACGGCGCGGGCAATGCAGAGGCGCTGTTGCTGGCCACCTGACAGGCCGGTGCCCGGCGCCTGAAGACGGTCTTTGACCTCTTCCCAGATCGCACCCCGACGCAGAGCGCGTTCGACGATATCGTCCAGTTCGGCTTTATTGCGCGCCATGCCGTGGATGCGCGGACCATAGGCGATGTTGTCGTAGATCGACTTCGGGAACGGGTTCGGCTTCTGGAACACCATGCCGACCTTGGCGCGCAGCTGCACCGGATCGACACGCTTGTCGTAGATGTCGTCGCCGTCGATCAGGATATCGCCTTCGACGCGGCAGATGTCGATCGTGTCGTTCATCCGGTTGAGGCAGCGCAGGAAGGTCGACTTGCCGCAACCCGACGGGCCGATGAACGCGGTCACCGTGTTGTTCTCGATCTCGACCGACACGTCCTTAATCGCGTGATTATCACCGTAATAGACCTGTACGTCTTTGGCTTTGATCTTGACGTCCGTCACGGCGGTCTCCTGTGTGGGATGTGGAATATCGTACATGGGGCAGGGTCCTGTTTACCAGCGGCGCTCGAAGCGACGGCGCAGAATGATGGCGATGATGTTCATCGTCAGGAGGAAGATGAGCAGGATGATGATCCCGCCCCAGGCTTTTTCGTAGAACCCGGCATCGGCGCGGGCGGCCCAAGTGTAGATCTGTGCAGGCATCGCGGAATTGGGGTCGATGAAACCTGATACCACACCTTCGGGATAAGCGCGCGCGATAAAGCCGACCATGCCGATCAGCAGCAGCGGAGCGGTTTCCCCAAGCGCCTGCGCCAGACCGATGATGGTGCCGGTGAGGATGCCCGGTGCGGCCAGCGGCAGGACGTGGTGGAACACGGTCTGCATCTTGGACGCGCCCACGCCGAGGGCGGCTTCGCGGATCGACGGCGGCACCGCCTTGAGCGACGCACGGGTGGAAATGATGATGGTCGGCAAGGTCATCAGCGTCAGCACCAGACCACCGACAAGCGGCGCCGACTGGGGCAGGTGCATGAATTGGATGAACACGGCAAGGCCAAGAATACCGAACACGATGGACGGCACGGCGGCAAGGTTCGAGATGTTCACTTCGATCAGGTCGGTGAACCAGTTCTGCGGCGCGAATTCCTCAAGGTAGATGGACGCGGCCACACCGATGGGCAGCGACAAGGCAAGCACCACCAGCATCATGAAGAACGATCCGATCACCGACACGCCGATGCCCGCACCGCCGGGGTTGTCCACACCGGAATCCGACCCGGTGATGAAGTTCCAGTTGAAGTTGCGCACGATGATGCCTGCGTCGGCCAGCGCATCGACCAGATCAAGGTCGGTGGCTTCGAAGAAGCGGCTGTCGACAACGGTGTCGCGGCTGATCCGGCCCTTGAAATAGCCGTCCACACGGGACGAGGCGGGCAGGCTGAAGGTCACGGGCTGGCCGATCTGGTCGGGGTTTGCGCGGAAATATTCACGGATCGTGCTGCCCGGCTTGCCCAGAAGGCGTTCAATCGCAGCAGCGTTGAAATCAACCGAGATACCCTTTTCGGTCAACGCGGTGCTCAGCTTGTTGATGAAGATTGCTTCATAGGCTTTGGTCTTTAGAACCTGACTTTCCGCAGCATCAAACTCTTCCTGCGTCAGGACGAATTCCAGTCTCATTTCGGCCTGGGTAAACGCCGGGATGCCAGACCGCAGGATCGAAACCGTCAGAACGACGAGAAAGAAAATGCCGATCAGGATCGCAACGATGCCATAAGCCTTGAAGCGCTTCTCGGCGGCGTTGCGTTTCTTGGTGCGGGCGTCGACGGTTGTCAGGCGGCCCTTCATCGGGGCGCTGTCCATGCTGGCGTCGGTCATTCGTACTGCTCCCGGTATTTGCGCACGATGTAGAGCGCGAAGATATTGAGCCCGAGCGTGATGACGAAGAGCGTCATGCCAAGGGCGAAAGCAACCAGTGCTTCGGGTGAGGCGAAGTCCGAGTCGCCGGTCAGCTGCGACACGATCTTCGCGGTCACGGTCGTCATCGCTTCAAACGGGTTGAGCGACAGGCGTGCTGCGGCACCCGCGCCCAAAACCACGATCATGGTCTCGCCAATGGCACGGCTGGCGGCGAGCAGGATCGCGCCGACGATGCCGGGCAGGGCGGCAGGCAGAACCACCTGGCGGATGGTTTCGGATTGGGTCGCGCCCAGACCGTAGGACCCATCGCGCATGGCTTGCGGCACCGCATTGATGATGTCGTCCGACAGCGACGACACAAACGGGATCAGCATGATGCCCATGACCAGACCGGCGGTCATCACAGCGGTGCCAGCCTGCATCCAGCCAAGGCCGTCATCGCCAAACACGCTGACCAGCAGCGGGCCTACGGTGAGCAGGGCGAAGAGACCGTAAACAATGGTCGGGATACCCGCCAACACTTCGAGCATCGGCTTGGCAAACGCCCGAACCTTGGGGCTGGCGTATTCCGAGAGGTAAATCGCAGAGAACAACCCGATGGGAACCGCCACGATCAGCGCAACGATGGAGATGTAGAAGGTGCCCCAGAGCAGCGGCAGGATGCCTAGGTCCGACGAGCCGCCGCGACCCGAGAAGCTGGGTGCCCAGCTGGTGCCGAAGAAGAAATCAGACGCCGGGTAGAGGCGGAAGAACTCGATCGTGTTGAACACCAAAGACAGAACGATGCCCAGCGTGGTGAGGATCGCGATGGACGCGGCCGCGATGAGCAGGACACGCACGCCCTGTTCCACGACATTGCGTGCACGGAAATCCGGCCGCGTTTCCTTGAACGCCCAAAGGCCACCGGCAACAGCGATCAGCAGAACAACGATGCTCATAAGCTGGTAACCGGTGCTGTTCAGCACACGGAATTGCTGGGCTGCCCGCAAAATAGGCTGTGTAATCTGCGAGGTCACGATGGCACCGGCATCGGACAGTCGCTGTGTCACGTCAGAGATGTCGGCGCGCATGTTCCGCGCCTCGTCTTCGGTCAAGTTGCCGGTGGCAATGGCCAGATCAATGCCATCCGCGGCACGACGCACTTCCGCCAGCACGAGGCTGCGCGACGAGGTCTCGGCGATATCACTGTCGGGGATTGCTCCAGACACAACGCTGTTCACGTAAAACGGTTGCGCGATGAGCCAGATCACCAGAACCAGCAGGGCAGGGATCGCGGATTTCATCGCGGCATTGCTGCCGTAGTAGTTCGGGAGAGAATGAAGGGAGCGTCGGTCCTGACCCGACATCGCCATCACACGCATGCGTGCGAGCACAAAGGCAGCGCCAGCGATCGCGAGAATGAGCAGGAAAAGCCAGAGTAGTGGCATGTGGCCCCCAGGGTCGTCACAAGAAATTCAGAAGAAAAAGGAGGCGGCGATGTCTGCCGCCTCCTGATTGACCAGGTGGTCAGACATTTACATGTCTGCGCCCATGACCTTTTCGTCAGCAACCATCTGCTGTGTCTTTGCCAGTTCCGGATCGGACACGAGGCCGTACTGAGCAAGCGGGCCGTTCGGGCCTGCCAGATCGTCGGAGATGAAGAACTCAGCGAATTCTTTGAGGCCCGGGATCACGCCGATATGTGCTTTCTTCACGTAGAAGAACAGCGGGCGGGACACCGGATACTCACCGGACGCGATGGTGGCGGTTGTCGGCTCGACGCCGGACATGGTGGCCACTTTCAGCTTGTCGGTGTTGTTCTCGTAGAATGCGAGGCCGAACACGCCGATGCCGTTGGTGTTGGCGTCGATACGGGCGAGGGTTTCGGTGTAGTCGCCGTCGATGTCGACCGACTTGCCGTCCTGACGCACGTCAAGGCAGGCGTCTTCTGCGT
>NZ_JAEPMO010000086.1 GCF_017643905.1 Marivita sp. | reverse complement strand
CACGCCTGAAAAGCTTTGCACCACATCTTTTTGGGTAAGTTCCTGCCGGAAATAGCGGTTTACGGCAGCAAGCAAATAATCAACCTCGCTCTGGTCCACCGTCACGGCTTCGGGCGCGCCGTCATAGGCAATGTCTGTGGTGCCGATCAGAGCCTTGTCGCCTTCGTAAGGGTTGATGAAGATGACACGCTTGTCCGTGTTCTGCACCAGATAGGCCTGTGGCCCCTCCCAGAATTTCGGTGTGACAATGTGCGATCCCTTGACCAGCCGCACACCACGTTTGCTGTTGGTGCCAGCGACCCTGCCAATGACATCCGTCACCCACGGCCCTGCCGCATTGACCAAAGTACGGGCAGAAAACGCTCTTTGTCCTTCAGGGCCCTGAACAGTGATGTCCCATGTCGCTCCGTTGCGCCGGGCAGAGGTGCAGGCCGTACGGGTCAGGATCTGCGCGCCGTTCTGGGCGGCATCCACCGCATTCAGAACCACAAGACGGCTGTCATCGACCCAACAGTCCGAATACTCGAACCCTTTGGTATACCCGTCCTTGAGCGCCGCGCCTTCAGGATCGCGGCGCAAATCCAGAACCCGCGTGCCTGGCAGTTTTTTCCGCCCTCCCAGATTGTCGTATAAAAACAATCCCAGTCGTACCAACCACGCAGGGCGGTCATCCGGAGAATGGGGCAGTACAAAGCGCATTGGCCAGATGATATGCGGTGCCGCGTTGAGCAACACTTCCCGCTCGATCAGCGCCTCGCGCACTAGCCGAAATTCGTAATACTCAAGGTAACGCAATCCGCCGTGAACCAGCTTGCCAGACCGCGACGAGGTTCCCTGCGCCAGATCGTCCTTTTCGCAGAGCACGACGTTCAACCCCCGGCCTGCAGCGTCACGAGCAATGCCCGCGCCATTGATGCCGCCACCGATGATGAAAACGTCAACCGTTTCGCTCATTCCGTACTGTCCTTCGACTGCACACCGTAGCTTGCGAAACCGCGTGCGGTCTCCTCGATCTCAGCATCGCTGAGCAGCACCGGTCCGCCAATTGCAAGTGTATGGACATATTGATGCGCCAGCGCTTCGAGTTCCCCTGCCAGCCATAGCGCACGTGTCAGGTCGCTTGCGCCAACAACCATGCCGTGGTTGGCCATCAGACAACCATTGCGCCCGTCCATCGCTACCAGAATATGGGCTGACAGTTCAGCCGTCCCGTAGCGGGCATAGTCGCATACCCGAATGTCCGGACCACCGAAGGCCGCAATCATGTAATGGACCGCAGGGATCGGCTTGCGCGCGATGGCAAGGATGGTCGCATAAGGTGCGTGGGTATGAACCACGGCATTGAAGTCAGGCCGCGCACGCAAGATGTCACGGTGAAAGCGCCATTCGGACGACGGTTTGTTCGGCCCCTCCCATGCGCCGCTGTCATCGGCCAGCGACATTCTGGCAATCATCTCGGGCGCAATCACGTCATAGCCAACGGCGGATGGGGTGATGAGCATTTGATCACCATCGCGCACCGACACATTGCCAGATGCGCCCCGATTCAGGCCATCCGCCTCCAGCGCCTTGCAGGCTGCAATTATGTCCTCGCGGTGTCCCATCAGATCAGCACGGGTTGCGCGCGGGTTCGCCTGCAATGTAACGGCGCACCTCTTCTGCGGCTTGTTCAGCGGCGAACGTCACCGTTCGTACCGAGGCACCAGCGATATGCGGGGTCAGCGTCACATTGGGCAGTTGCAGAAGCGGCCAGTCGACTGGGACCGGTTCGATCCCGAAGGTCTCGAGCATGGCGCTGCCGATTTCACCGTCCACCAGCGCCTGATAGAGATCGTCATAATTGCACATTGGCCCACGCGCCGTATTCACGAACAAGGCATCCTTCTTCATCGCCTTGAAAGCCTCTGCATTCATCATGTTCCGGGTTTCATCCGTAACGCGCGCATGCAAGGTGACAACATCGGCTTCGCCCAGCAGCCGTTCCAGCGAAACGTGCTCGACCCCGGCCATTGCATCTTCCGGGTCAAGTTGAACATAAGGATCGCAGACAAGCACTCTTGTCCCAAAGGCTCGTAGCAGTTTCACCACCTTGGTGCCGATATTGCCGTAACCAATGACGCCCACGGTCATCTCGTTCAGTTCACGACCGGTTATATCGGCCCGGTAAAGATCGCCGCGCCATATCCCCTGCCGAAGCGACTCGTGGCCTTCGCGGATCTTGCGAGTCTCGGATAGGATGGCGCCAAGCGTGAATTCCGCCACTGCGGTAGAGTTCCGACCCGGTGTATTGACGACCGTCACGCCATGGTCTGCCGCCGCGGCCATGTCCACATTCACAGGCCCGCCACGTGAGACCGCAACCAGCTTGAGGTTGGGCATCCGCTCGAACATGCCACGCGACAATGGCGCGAGATGCGTCACCAGAATTTCCGCATCCCCGACAAAATCCACAACATCATCAGCAGTTCCAAAGTATTCTTTCAGACCATCCATGCCTTCGACGGCATAGCCATGCTCCATGGGTTCATCCGGCCAGTTGTCCTTGCGGATGCGAATGGTCACCTCGTCTCCACACGCCGCGACCAAAGCCTGTTCAAAGGCCTCGGGCAGCATGAAGAGATCCCCAATGATCGCTACCGACTTAGGCATAGTGTGTCTCCTTGATCGCGGCCAGCGTCGCCCAGATCGGACCGGCATCTCTTCGCATGTTGCGGTACGACGGGAACAAGGCATCGTAGCGCGCCGCAAGCGCCGGATCCGGGGCTTCGGACGGCCCCAGCAAGGGCTGCACCCAATCGGCGATGCAGTCGTTCATATCCGCATAGGCCCCGATGGCGACTGCAGCGGTCATGGCGGCACCGGCAGCCCCCGCTTCTTCGCGTGACGCGGTCCGCACCGATGCGTTCAACGCAGCCGACAGGATTTTGCGCAACGCGGTCGAGCGTGCCGCCCCTCCGGTCAGACGCACCTCGCTTGGCACCCCGCCCATCGCGTCATAGCAATCGCGCCCCGCATAGCCCAAACCCTCGATCACCGCGCGCAGAAGATCGGCAAAGCCATGCTTTGAGCCAAGCCCTGCAAACCCGGCACGGGCATTGGTGTCAATAAAGGGCCCGCGCTCGCCGGCTTCCGAGATATATGGATGGTAGATCACCTCGCCCGGCGGCGTGCGCGCCAACCAGTCTTCGATCCGGGCAACCAGATCGGAGTGACTGACCGTGCCGCCCATTTCAGTTATCAGGTCTGCGCCAAGCCCCAGCAGCCAGTCGATATTCAAGGTCGAGGCCATGTTGGTCTGAATCTGCGCGACCATCCCCGGCACCGGCAACACCATGATATACCCCGAAGGCTCTGCGCTCAGTTTGACCTGATCCGCCGGCGCTGCGCGCATGTGCATGCCCGTCGATCCAACGATCGTGCAGCCAGTCGCCGCCTCTGGCGTATACAGCCCAGCGCCCAACCCGGTGCAAACCACATCGACATACGCAAGTGACACGGGTGTGCCTTCCCGAAGGCCGGTCTGTCGTGCCGCTTCGGCGGTGAGGCCGTGGGTTTGGCCCGCGCCGTCGACAATCTCGGGTAACAGCGCGCGCCTGTGCTCCAGCCCGAGACTGGCAACCACGGTGTCATTGTAAGTCCGAGTACGGTAGTTTCCGAACGTGAAATTCGCTTCCGATGGATCTGTCGCGCGCACGCCTGTCAGGTTGAGATACAGACAGTCCTTGCAATGTAGGGCCACCTCGGCTGCGTCCAACATGTCAGGCTGTGTTGTATCCATGTGGGCCAGCTGCACCCCCATCTGACAGGCGTTCAACGCGGTTCCTGTGCTTTCGAAACGCGCGCGGGGTTCCGACTGCCGCAGCCGTATCGCCGTGGCGGAACTGCGTGCATCCAACCAAAGCCAGCCATCCGTCACAGGCTGATTGTCCTTGCCCACAAGCCATGTGCCATCCCCTTGCCCAGTCACCGCAAGGGCTGCGGTTCGCGCGGCAAGACCCGGCACCTTGTCGGCCAGATCCCGGAGAGTCTGAGCACAATCCGCCCATGTCTTCGACTGCGACTGGAACGCCGCACCGTCTGCACGGCTCGTGTAACGATTTGGTACGGAAGCCATCGCAACCTGGGTGCCGTCCAGCAGGAAGGCAACCGACTTGATCACCGAAGTGCCCGCGTCGATCCCGATCAGTATATCACGCCCCTGACCTGTCATGCCATCTGTGCTCCATGGCTCAGGGCAGTACCGGTGTCCTTGTCGAAGACATGCAGGTCTTCCGGAGCGAGGCGCACGTGGATGGCATCCCCCACCGCGACGTCTGCGCGATCATGCTCGACGAGGACAATCGTGCCCTGAGCAAACGTTGCCGCGATATGGCTTTGATCCCCGAGCCATTGGTTCGCGATCACCTGCGCCCGAGCGCCATGCGTGTCGCGGTGCACCGCATATGGGCGTACGCCCAGCATTATCTGCTTGCGCGCAAGAAGCGTGGCACGCACGTCCGGGGCGAAGGCATCGGCGGCATAGGTCAGGTGCAGCCCGTCTCCCAGGTCAAGCTGCAGTTGTCCGTCGCGGTCGCTTGCTTCAGCGGCAAAGACATTCATCGGGGGCTCGCCCACAAAAGTGCCTGTGAACAGATTGGCAGGCGCCTCCTTGATGGTTTGCGGCGTTGCGAATTGTTGCAAGACACCACCCTCCATCACTGCGATCCGGTCGGCCAGGGCATTGGCTTCGGTCTGGTCATGGGTCACAAGGATGGCGGTCAACCCACGTTCCTTGATGTAATGCTTGATACGCCCCCGCAGGAGCGTGCGCAATTGCGGCTCCAGCTGGCCCATGGGTTCATCCAGAAGGTGCAAATCCGCGTCCCGGATCAGCGCCCGTGCCAAAGAAGCCCGCTGCTGCTGCCCCCCCGACACGGACGTAGGGTAGCGATCCAGGATGTCGGTGATTTCCAGCATTTCGGTCACTTCCCTGACCTTTGCCTCCACCTCGGCAGTCGGGAGTCTGGCGGCCTTGAGCGCGAAGGCGATGTTCTCGCCCACGGTCACAGTCGGATAGAGAGAGTAGCCCTCAAAGGCCATCGCCACATTGCGCCGCACAGGTGGCAATGCCTGCACCTCGCGGCCTGCCAGCGTAATCGTGCCTCGGCTGGTTTCCTCGAACCCCGCGATCATCCGCAGCGTCGAGGTTTTGCCGCAGCCGGACGATCCCAGAAGGGCAATGATCTCGCCCTTCATCACGTCCATATTGATATTTTGAACGGCATGAACGCCCTTGTTGACAGGGCCGTAGAATTTGTCGACGCCCGACAGTTTCAGCAAGACGGTCATGGCGCCACTCCTTGTGATCCAGCCGCCTGTGTCTTTACCGGGACGATGCGTTTGCCGGTGGCGCGGTCAAAGAGGTGAATATGGTTCGCATCGATAACGATATACCCTGTGCCCTGTGAGGGCCCGGGCGTGCCCGCAGGTCGCGACACCATGATCTCGCGTCCATTTTGCGTCAGTCCCAGCGTCACGGTCTTTTCATTGAGCGGTGTCTCTGCTTCGATCGTGAGGGGGATCGCTTCGGCCGAACCTTCCTCGACAAAGCGGATTGCCTCCGGGCGAATGCCAATGATGCAATCGCGTCCGACCATATCAGAATAGCCCGCATCAATATTCACGGGCACACCAGACAGCGTAATGAATACGCCCCCCTCAACCTGCACAGGCGAAACATCCAACAGGTTGATCACCGGATCTCCGAACAGCCGGGCGATCTCTATATTGGCCGGGGTCAGATAAATCTCTTCCGGGGTGCCGGTTTGTTCAATTCCACGCGCATTCATCACCGCGATCCGGTCACCCAGCGCCATTGCTTCTTTGTAATCCTGCGTGACATAGATCACCGTGGCGTTCTGATCCTTGAGCAACCGCGGCAACTCCAGACGCATCTCGAAGCGCAGCTTTGCATCCACATTTCGCAACGGATCGTCGAGCAAAAGAATATCCGGCTCCCCCGCCAAAGCGCGGGCCAAGGCCGTGCGCTGCTTCTGACCGTTGGACAACTCCTTGGGCTTGTGATGCAAAACGTGGTCGATCTTCAGCATCCGAGCGATCTTGCCGACTGTTTCTGTGATCGCCGTCTTGTTCATGTTCCTCGCAGTCAGAGGGGCTGCGATGTTTTCGGTCGCATCCATATGGGGAAACAACGCAAAATTCTGGAAGGCCATGCCGATCCCGCGATCTTCCGGTTCGACCCCTTCCATGTCGCGCCCCTTGATCATGATCGTTCCCGCATCCGGCTCGATCACACCGGCAATCAAGCGCAGCAAAACGGTCTTACCCGCGCCCGAAGGTCCGAAGAGCACCAATGTTTCGCCGCGGCCCACCGACAGGCTGACCCCGTCGAGTACGACATCCTTTTTGAAAGCCTTGACTATCTTCTCAAGCGCCAAAGTCATGGTCTATCCTTTCACCGCGCCAAGACTCAGGCCTTCGACAAGGTAGCGTTGTGCATAAAGGGCAAGGGCGAAAGTGGGTGCAATCGAAAGAATGATCCCCGCAGCGATCTGTCCATATTGCACGCCAGACGCCGTGATGAAGGCGAGCGCCCCAACCGTGACCGGCTGTTTGTCCGCGGAGGCCAGCACCAGAGCAAAGACAAAGTTGTTCCACGCAAAGATAAAGGCCAAGAGGGCGGCGGCAGCGATCCCCGGTCCGGCCAGTGGCAGGGCGATCTTTCTGAACGTCGTCCACCACCGATGTCCGGCGATACGGTAGGCATATTCAATGTCGGCCGGAATATCCTCGAAATAGCCGCGCACGATCCAAAGGATCAGCGGCAAGACGATCAGCTGGTACACCCAGATCAATCCGCCATAGGTATTGGCCAGGCCAAGCTGCTGAAAATAGATGGTCAACGGCAAAAGCACCAGCAAGGGCGGTGCAAATCGAAACGACAGCAGGGTAAAGGCAATATCCTCCGAGCCCCGGAATTTAAGGCGCGCAAAGGCATAGGCCGCAGGCACACCCAGCATCAGCCCTACGGCAACAGACGCTGTCGACAGGAACAGCGAGTTAAAGAGGTTGCTCATGAACCTGATTTCGAGCGAACTGGTGTCCGTGACAAGCTGGCCGGTGATCAGCCCTCGATAGTTCTGTAAGGTAGGCTCAAAGAAGATCGATGGTGGCACCTGAAGGATGGTCGCATTGGTCTGAAACGACATCAGCACGATCCAGAAAATCGGGAACATGAAGAACAGGATCACGAGGGTGATCGCGATGCCGCGCAGGACAGTCTCAAAGGGAGAGATGGTGTTCATGACCGCGCCCCTATGCTTCGCCGCGCTGCCGCTCGCGCAGGCGCAGCCAGTTCTTGATGAAGATGTTCGACAGGAAATAGGTGATGGCCCACAGGATCATCATCAGTGCCGCAGACCGGCCCACATTCGTCGATTGGAAGAAGTTTAGATAGGCTTCGACCTGGAACACGGTCAAAGCATCGCCCGGACCTCCTTGGGTCATCGCATAGATGATGTCGAATTGCTGGATGCTTTCGATCATGCGGAACAGCACCGCGGTCAGCAGGAAGGGCGTCAGCATCGGCAGTGTGATGCGGTAGAATACGAACCAGCGCGGCACGCCATCCAAAGCAGCCGCCTCGAATGGCTGCTGCGGAAGGGACCGCAGACCGGCCAGCAATAGAATCATGATGAAAGGCGTGTAGACCCAGACGTCCACAATCACGACCGTCAACATAGCGGTTTGCGGATCAGACGCCCAGTTGAAGTCCTCAAAGCCCAGAAGCCCCGCGAAATAGGAAAGGATGCCAAAGCCCGGGTTAGTCATCAGCTTCCACATCAAAGCCGCAAGCGCGGGTGCCGTCATCAGTGGCATCAAAAGCATGATCGACACGAAGTTGTTGAATTTTGTCCGCTTCTGCAAAAGAAGCGCGATCCCCAGCCCCAACAGCAATTCGATGCCCACTGTTGTAAAGGCGTAGGTCATCGAGACTTTCAGCGTGTTCCAGAAGGAATCGTCGCTTAGGAAATTCCAATAGTTTTCACCCCAATTCCACTTGCGCGCCCAAGGCTGCGACAGCCGATAGCGCTGCAGCGAATACAAGACCGCCGTAACGAAAGGGATCAGGATGCCGATACAAACCAGCAGCGCCGGAAGGCTCAGCACATAAGGCAGCATCCGCCGGCTTACCTTGAAGCGACGCTTGGGAAAGCCGCTGTGGGTCGCATCTGACATGGGATAACTCTCTCGGGTTCCTGAAACCGGACAACGCCGGGCGTTCAAGATTGACGGGCCTTGGGGATGGATAACGGGTGGCTGAAGGTGGGCCCGCCCACTCTGCCTGAGAGGCAGGCGGGCCCGGTCGCTTGGGCGAACCTCTAGTGCAGACCGGCTTCTGCCAGCTGCCTGTTAACGGATTCCGCCAGCATATCGAGACCCTCGTCGACCGGGATCTCGTTTGCCACCATCTTCTGCATCGCTTCCGCCCACTCGGTGGTCAGGTCGAAGAACAGCGGCTGTGGCGTGAACTTGATCGAGGCTCCGGGGGCCGAAGCATCGTGCATTTCAACGTAACCGGGATAGGATGCCGACAGTTTGTTGCGGAACATCTCATCAGCCCAGACCGAAGAACGTGCAGGGTTCACGAGGTCCATTTCACGCGCGCCAAACAGATCATGCTCCGGGCCTGTGACCCACTGCATAAAGTACCATGTGGCGTCCTTGTTCTGCGAGAAGCGGGACATGGACATGGACCAAATCCAGATATTCGGCGTTGCTGCCGAAGCTTCCGGATTGGCGGCAAACCCACTGAAGGCAAGGTTGCCCGCTTCGGCATTGTCGCCACCGTTCATGAAGTAGCCAAGGATGTCGGCGTCGAACATCATGGCGGACTTGCCTGCGCCGACGTCGGTGCCGACCTGATACCATGTGTGCGTTGACCAGTCGGGCGCGCCACTGTCCTGGATCATCTTGACCCATTTTGCATGGTATTCCTTGGAGACAGCCGTGTTCATGGCCGCCGAGAGCATGCCGTCACTGCCAACGGTGAGGTCAGTTTGGCCGAAGTTGGCATAGCCGGACAGGAAACCCGGATGGATCGTTGCCCAGCTGCGCGAGCCCCGGACACCGATGCCGTATCCGCCGCCCATCACGGCTTTCGCCGCCGCGGCAGTATCCAGCAACTCGTCGATGTTCGTCGGCACTGACAGACCGTTGGCGTCGAAGATGCGCTTGTTGTAGGTCAGGTTGTTTTGCTCGTAGGCCATCGGGATGCACCACTGCTTGGCATCATCCGACCCAATGGCCGCTCCGGGTACACCGCTCCAGGCACAGGACTTGCGAACGCCCTCAAGTACGTCTTCCCAGTTGTAGTCCGGGTTTGTCTTGGTGTCGTCCATGATCCATTCGTTCAGATCCTCGACCCAGCCCGCAGGACCGTAAGTCCATGTCATGTAGGCACCGGTCATGAAGGCGTCGTATTCGCTGGACCCCGAGGACAGCGTTGCGGTCACCTTGTCGAAGTAAACATCCTCCGGGAACACGTCATATTCGACGTTCATACCGGTGAGTGCCTTGAAGTTTTCGAGGTTGGCGATCAATGCATCGGTGTACGGGTGCTGGTTGAGCAACAGACGCACGGTGGTGCCTTCATGTGCCTTCCAGTTGAACCCGTTCTGCGCCAATGCCCGAGTGGCCGAAGCGTTGACCAAAACAGCCGCGACCGACGTCGAAAGACCCATTGCCCCGAGGCCACGAAGCAGTTCACGACGGCTAATTTTTCCAGCCGTGAAACTGTCTATCAGTTTGTTTTCCTTATCGTACATATGGTTTCCTCCCTTGGTTTCCATTCTTGTTAGTCTTTCAAGAGCGCACGGGCCGTGCGCTCGTCGGTGATGAGGCCACTCAAGCAGCCGTTCATCAAAACAGATCGGATCGCGCCGACCTTCTCCATGCCGCCGGCGATAGCGACAATTTCATTCCCATCGCGCCCATTCAGCCCCGCAGACATGGTGCGCTCGGTCAGTCTGGTTCGTATCGGCTGGCCAGCAGCATCGAAGAAATGACCCAGCAATTCGCCGACACCGCCTTTGGCAACGACGTCCTTGATCTCTTCCATCTCGAGCATCCCCGACGACACCAGCGACGCGCTGGATTCGGTCGTGCCGATACTCACGATCTTCAGGTCCGAATTGGCCGCCATTTCGAAAACCTTCGAAACACCCCGCTGGTTCAGCAGCACTTCGCGGTCTTCGACCGAGTTGGCGAAGAATGGCACCGGCATGACATAGGCCGCCGCCCCGGTTTTTTCCGTAAGCCGGGCCATAACATCATGCGGCGTTGCCGAGTAATTCCGCGTCAGGCCACCAAGAAGCGAGACGAACTTCACATTCTTCCCGTCGCAGCGGCTCATCTGTTCGACCGAAGCCGCCAATGTTCGACCATGCCCGATACCGATACAGATACGGGATCCGTTGTCGATCTCACGCTTGATGAAAGACGCCCCGGCTTGACTAAGCGTACGCAGAGGCAACCCCTCTTCGCCAAGATCCGGCGCGATTTCACATGTTTCCAGCCCGTACTTGGCCGCCATCGCGTTTTCCAGCTCGATGCATTCGGCAATGTCGCCCTCGATCGAGACCTTGACCAACCCGTCCTGTACCGCGCGTGCGATCAGCCGGTGCGCCTTTACCGAAGGAACGCCAAGCCGCTTGGCAACGGCTGCTTGCGTCAAACCTCCGACGTAATGCAGCCATGCTGCCCGCACCGAAAGGCTTGCCTCCATCGCTGTCTTTTCGGGCGTGAGCGCCATGTTCCCCCCGTGTGTGGCGCCACGCGTTTCGGCTAGCCCCGCTTGGCGAATTTTTTTCCACTACCTGTAAAATTTTGCACTTTGCATCTGACCTGTCAACATTATCCCTAGCCGCGCCGCAGCAACTCGGCCAACCTGCGGACTTGCATCGCTTTCTCCATTCTTGAATCCGGAACGGCATGCGGGGCGCGCGCAGAATGCTGCGACCGCGAAACCTCTGGATGGCAAAAAAAAAGGATTTGGATTCGGACTATCGAAGCCCGCAAACGCAAAACTGCAGGAAATCCGGCGCACACCGCACACCAGTAACGAACTGGGGAACAGCCTCAATCCAGCGTCAAACCAGAGCCCTGCTCAGCGGACAGTGCTCCGCTTGCGGGAAACAAACGTCATATGTGCAGTGGTCTCATCCGACCTGCTGGAAATCGCGCAGGACGACGCCTGTATTGTTTGCCGTGCGTTGCCCGTTGTGCATGGACAGGCTGCCGTTCACCAACACATGCGCGATGCCCGAGGCATAGCGACGGGGATGCCGCGCCGTGGCATTGCTGGAAATGGCAGCAGGGTCAAATACACAGATGTCGGCATGATAGCCTTTTTTCAACTTGCCCCTGTCCTTCAATCCCAGCCGGTCCGCCGGGATACCGGTGATCTTGGCGATGCCCTGCGCAAGGGTCAGAATGCCCCTGTCCCGGACGTAATGTTGCAGGAACCGGGCCGCCCAGCCGTAGCCGCTGAGCGAGCCGATATGATCGCTCAGGATGCCGTCATTGGCGATGGCGACGGTGTCCGAGATCACGGCGCATTCCGGCTGCTGCAGGCAAAGGTCGATATCCGTGTTCAGAAAGCTCTTTGAAGACCACATCGTGGCCATCATGTTCTCGCCCTCCTCAAGCAGGATATCGAGAACCGCGTCGTAAGGATCAACGCCACGCATGCGGCCAATTTCGTCAAAGCTTGCGCCGACAAGGTCTTTGTTTTCCGTGGCGTTCAGCAGGATGATGTCTTTCCATTGCCGCGCTTTGACGATCAGCCACATTGGTTTTGGGTTGGCCTTGATCCGTTCGCGTGCCTCTGGGTCGGCCAGCCGTTTCAGCACGTCATCTATGCCACCCGCCTGCGCCCATTTCGGCAGGATCGCCGCCATCAGCGTATGGTTCCAATCATGCGGGATCACGTCGAACGCGATGTCGCCATCATGGGTGCGTGCGATGTCGATCATCTCGAGCGTGTGTTCCATGGCGTGGCGTGGTGCGCCGAATTTCGGCTGTATGTGGCTGATCTGAAGCCGCGCGCCCGCTTGGCGCGCCGTGCTCATCGCTTCGGTGAACCCCAGATCATATTCGGTGTCGCGGTTGCGCACATGAGTGGCGTATAGCCTGCCGTATTTCGCGGCCACTTCCACCATCGGGACAAGGTGGTCCGGGGCCGCCAGAATGCCGGGGAAATATTCAAGGCCCGATGAAAAGCCTCCTGCCCCTTCCTCCATGCATTGATCAACAAGCTTGGCCATCTTCGCCACATCGTCGGGCTCTCCCGCGTGCAATTCGCCGCCCAGAATTGCACGGTGAATGGTGCCGTGGCCGACAAAGGCCACCACGTTCACGCCAAGATCGGTGTCATCCAGAACGTCTAGATACTCACCAAATCCCAGCCATTTGGGATGCTTGGCCTTTTCCGTAAACCAGGGCGAGACCTGCCGGATGGCATCATGCGAACAGACCGGCGCACAGGAAATGCCGCATTGGCCGATCACCTCGGTTGTCACACCCTGATGCACCTGACTTTCGGCCCGACCATCGGCAATCAGGGTAAAGTCCGAGTGCGTGTGCATGTCGATGAACCCCGGAGCGACGGCAAGGCCAGACACGTCGATCACCTTGGCTCCGGTGTCGTTGTTGATCTCTCCGACCTCGGTGATCATGCCGTCCTTGATGCCGACATCCGTGATTTTGCCAGCCGCTCCGGTGCCGTCGAACACCTCTCCACCTTTCAGGATCAGATCGAACATGGGGCTACCTCACGGATGCGGGTCCATAGACCCAGTTGGGCAGGAACAGGGTTAAGTCCGGGAACAGGATCAGTATGATCAAGCCAACGATATAGGCCCCGATGAACGGCAGCACCGCGACCGAGATCCGTTCGAGGGAAATTTTCGAGATGCGTGAAGCGATGGTCAGGTTTGCGCCCAAAGGCGGTGTCAGGAAGCCGATCTCGCAGGTGATCACGGTGAAGATGCCAAACAGCACCGGGTCGATGCCCAGCGACACCACCAGCGGCAGGAACACGGCTGTGAAAAGCACGATCTGCGCGAGGCTTTCCATGAAGGTGCCGATGAAGATGTAGAAAATACCGATCAGGATCAGGACAAGAAACGGGCTGGTGGTGATCGACGTGATGCCGGCCTGCACGGCGGCGGGCACATCGTAGAACGCGGTCAACTGACCAAAGGCAAGCGTTGGTGTCAGCAGGATCAGGATGCCTGTCAGCAAAGCGGTGAAGCGCAACGCCTCAAGCACTTTGCGCAGGGTAAGTTCGCGGTAGATAAACAGACCGACGAACAGCGCGTAGAACACGGCAACGCCAGCCGCTTCGGTTGGGGTGAAGATGCCACCGTAGATGCCGCCCAGGATCAGCACTGGCGCGCCGATGGACCATTTGCCCTCCCACGCGGCTTTGAGAAACGGGCCCCATGTGAACGGATCGCCACCGCCGCCATATCCGCGACGACGGGCGATGAGGTAGGTGGTCATCATCAGAAGCGTCGTCACGATGAAGCCGGGGATGATCCCCGCCAGAAACAGGCGCGGGATCGAGGTTTCCGAGACCAGACCATAGATGATCATCAGGTTCGATGGCGGGATCAGACTGCCCAGCGCGCCCGCGCTTGCCGTGATGGCAGCGGCGAAGGGCACGTCATAGCCCTCTTTCTTCATCGCTGGGACAGTGGCCGATCCGATCGCAGCCGTCGTCGCCGGGCCAGACCCGGACAACGCGCCGAAAAGCATGCAGGCGAACACCGTCACCAGCCCCATCGACCCGCGATACGCACCGACCAGCTTGGTGGCGATGCCGATCATGCGGGTTGCCATACCGCCGGTTTCCATCAAACGCCCGGCCAGCACGAACAATGGAATGGTCAGCAGCGGAAACGGCGTGAGGCTGTTATACCCTGTCTGCGCCAAGAGCGTGTATGGGATGTCGATCAGGAACAGCGCCAAGGCCGTGGTCAGACCCACTGCGGCAAACAACGGCACACCGATCAGCGTCAGAACGACAAACGCGATCGCGAGGATAGTCAACTCGTTCAAAACAAATGCTCCTCGTCCGAAGCATCACCATCTTCAACCAGCATTCCGGGCAGCCCATGCGCCCCGTCGCGATACCACAATACATAAGTCTGGATCAGCCGGGCCAGCATCAGGCTGTAGCCGATCACCAGAATGGTCTGCGGGTAGAACTCGTTGATCCCGAGGCTCGGGCTGCGCGAAGGGAATTTCCAAAGTACGGTGAGGTACTCCCAACTGACCCGGATCATGATGATGCTGAAGGCGGCCCAGGCGAGGTCTGCCATATAGATCGTATAGCGGCCCATGCGCGTGGGCAGAGCTTGAACCGCCACCAGAATACGAATGTGGAACCGTTCGCGGACGCACAGTGACGCGCCCAGATAAACCGCCCAGACCATGCAGATCGCGGCGGTTTCTTCGGTCCAGTGCAGGGCCACTTCGAACACGTAGCGCGCCAGAACCTGCGAGATCACTGCCACCGCGATGACGGCCAGCGCAATGCAGCACAACGCCTCTTCAAAGTGTTTTTCGAGCCATCGCAGAACGGCCATGACCTGCCCCCAGTTGGTATTGGGCGAGAGCCTGTTTCGGCTCTCGCCTTTGGTGCTTATTGCGCTGCGGCGTTGATCATGTTGACGAGTGCGACAAACTCTTCCCCACGCTCGGCTGCGACGGCCTGCTGAACCTTTTGGGCGGCTGCGATAAAGTCTGCGCGATCCGGGTCAGTGCGGGTCATGCCGCCTTCAGTGGCAAGCCACTGGCGGACTTCTTCGGTTTCGGTGCGCACCTCTTCGCTGAACTTGTTTCCCGCATCAATGGCGGCGCGCATGATTTGTTCGCGCTGTTCATCGCTCAGACGGTCCATGAAGCTCGACGACGCAAAGAGCGGTGCCATCGATACGAAGTGCTCAAGAATGACGAGGTTCGGCATGAATTCGTAAAAGCTCATGTCGCGAATGAAGGATGTGCCATTGTCACCGCCATCCACCGTGCCGGTCTGCAACGCGGTTGGGGTTTCCGACCACGCAAGCGGCACAGGAATCGCTCCGAACGCCTCGAATGTCTGGAGCATCACGGCATTGTTTGGTGTGCGGATTTTCAAACCCTGCATATCCGCCATCGTGTTCACCGGGCGGACCGAGTTGTAGAAATCACGGTAGAGCGCCGGGCCAAAGCTCAGAAGATGCACACCGGTGTCTTCCAAAAGCTGCGATTTGATGAAATCGCCCACTTCCCCATCCACCACGCGCGCAAGGTGATCGGTGTTCTGGAAGATATAGGGCAGCACGGTCACATCCATCAGCGGCCAGTGCGGCGAGACGTTGTTGGCGGTGATGAAGAAGCCGTCAACCGTGCCCAACTGCATGGCGCGGAAGCCTTCGTCTTCGGTTGCGACCTGATTGCAGCAGCGCAAGCGGACATCAACCGCGCCGTTGGTGTATTGCTCGGCCAGTTCCTCGAAGATCGCGCCAAAGCGGCCATAGAGCGAATCTTCAGGGGCGCCGAAGCCCACGTTCATCGTGATGTCCTGCGCCGAAACCGCCGCGGTCGACATTGCCAGCGCCACGACCGCGCCCAGTGTTCTTGTGTGAAGTCCCATGTTCATTCTCCTTGTTGTCCAACTGGTTTTTTCTCTCAACTTGGCATGGCGATCTGAATCTGCCTAGGCCGAATTGCAAAAAGCCGGGTCCTTTCATCGCACTGGAAGGCGCTTTGCTGATCTGGTTTGCCCCGGCCTTGTGGCGCAAAACGATTTGCGCGCCGGGGTTTCTGCGTTACGCCTTGGGCAGCAAACGCGAGGGGTCCCATGTCTGACATCACTGTTTTTCAAGCAAAAACGATCCTGACCATGGACCCTACAATGCCCAGCGCCACCCATGTCGCGGTGCGCGATGGGCGCATTCTGGCCATCGGCGATGCGACCTGCGCCGACCAATGGGGGGCCGTGACGCAGGACTCGTCACTTTGCGATGCAGTGCTGATGCCGGGCTTTGTGGAAGGCCACGCACATATGATGGCGGGCGCGATCTGGGAGTTTGCCTATACCGGTTATCACGACCGGATCGACCCCGAAGGTCGCCTTTGGACCGGGTTGTCCTCGCTTGAGGATGTCGCTGCGCGTCTGTCCGAGATCGAAGCCACTCTCACGCCGGGTGCACCGCTGATCGGTTGGGGGTTCGACCCGATCTTTCTGCGGGATGAACGCCTCAGCCGCGCCCATCTTGACAGGGTCTCGACCGAACGGCCCATCGCCATCCTGTTTTCGAACTTCCACTTGATGTGCGTGAATTCCGCCGCGCTTGACTTGGTTGGCTATTCCGAGGCGACCAACGTGGAAGGCGTTGTCAAAGGTTCCGATGGCGCGCCAACTGGCGAGTTGCAGGAAATGGCCGCGATGTTCCCGATCATGCGGCGGTTGGGGATCGACTTTCGTGCCTTGTCACAAAAGCAAAGCGCAATCCGGTCCTATGCAAAGGTGGCCACTCGGGCGGGTGTCACGACGGTGACTGACCTGTTTTCTCAGCTTGAGGACGAAGACCTCGACGTAATGTTTTCCGTCACCGGCGAGACCGATTTTCCATTGCGCATCGTGCCCGCGCTTGCCGCCAGCGGTGATCCTGCAACCCTCGCAACACGCGCCTTGGGACTGAAGGCGAAATCCACCAACAAGGTCCGTCTTGGCGCGGTCAAGCTGATGACCGACGGCTCGATCCAGGGATGGACCGCGCGGGTCAAATGGCCCGGTTATGTTGGTGGACAACCAAATGGCATCTGGAACATGGCCCCTGAGCAGATCTATGCGACCTGTGCCGCGCTCCATGCCGCTGGGGTGCAGATGCACATCCATGTCAATGGGGATGAGGCGTCCGAACTGGTGATTGATGCCTTGGCCGCCGCAATGCGCCAAGCGTCTTGGCCCGACCACGGGCATGTGCTGCAACACGGGCAGATGATGGATGATGCGCAATTCAAGCGCTGTGCCGACCTCGGCATTTCAGTCAATCTCTTCGCCAACCATCTTTGGTACTTCGGCGATCAGCACGTCGAATTGACCATTGGCAGAGATCGGGCAAACCGCATGGATGCCGTGCGCTCCGCCCTGGATGCGGGTCTGACGGTCGGTATACATTCGGACGCGCCCGTTACCCCGATGGGCCCGCTGTTCACCGCATGGTGCGCCGTCAACCGTCAGACGATGACCGGCAAAGTGCTGGGTGCATCGCAGCGTATCTCAGTGCCAGAGGCGCTTTATGCCATCACGATGGGCGCGGCAAAAACCCTGAAACTGGACGGCGAGATCGGCTCGATCTCTGTCGGAAAACGTGCCGATTTTGCCATTCTCGGGTCAAACCCGCTTGAGGTAGACCCCACCACTCTGAAAGACATCCCCGTTCTTGGAACGGTTTTTGGCGGTCGGGCGACACTGCTATGACCCCGCTGCCGATGACCGTGATTTCAGGCTACCTTGGCGCCGGAAAAACCACATTCATCAATCAGTTTCTGGCCGCAGATCATGGATTGAAGCTGATGATCCTCGTCAATGATTTCGGTGCCATCAACATCGACGCAGCATTGCTAGCCTCGAAAGACGAGGACACCATAGCCCTGACCAATGGCTGCGTGTGCTGCACCATGGGATCGGACCTGTTTCTTGCGCTCGGCGACGCGCTGGACCGCCGCCCGCGCCCCGACCATCTCATCGTCGAGGCCAGTGGCGTTGCAGACCCCGCACGCATCGCCAACGCGGCCCGCGCTGAGCCCGACATGCGCTACGCCGGGATCGTGACGCTGGTCGATGGCGAGGCTTTCGACGGCTTGTCCAACGACCCCCTGATCGGCCCGCAGGTGCGCAACCAAGTCTCGCGGGCGGATCTTGTGGTCATCACAAAACAGGTGCCACACGCATTAGAGGCAGGTTTGGCCGAACTCACACATGCGCCCATTCTGCGAGACCCGAACAGCGCTGCCGTCTTGAACCTTGTGTTGTCAGACCTGGCACCGGCGACTTTGACCGACAGCGTCACCCAGCATCCCGACTACACGGCATGGGTCAGCCAAGAGGTCACTGGCATAGACAAGGCAGCATTGCACAAAGCACTGACCCACCGACCATCCGGCCTTTTCCGTGTGAAAGGCACAATTGTCGACAGCGCTGGCGGCGCGTGGGTCGTGCAAGTCGTCGGTCAGAACATCGACATCACCCGGACCACTGCCTCGGATTTGCCCGCGCTTGTCGGCATCGGTCCTCGCAGCCGCGTTGACCTGAATGAGGTCGAGGCCTGGTGGTCTTCGGTGAGGACCCTTGAGACCTGAAGCGCGAACCGAGCTGGTGGTTGACGCGACAATTACCCAAGCGGCAAACGTCAGACAGCTCTGGGCTGAAGGTCGTCGCCCAAGGCACTGATAGCGGAGCGAATTTCCGAAAAATCTGCCCCGATCCCGGCCGTTGCCCCCGGTTCAGGCCAACAAGATATCGGCCATGCGTTCCCCGATCACCACTGTTGATGCCATCGTGTTGCCTGTCGCGACTCTGGGCATGACCGAGGCATCGGCGATGGAAAGCCCCTCGATCCCGTGAACGGCCAATCGGCCATCCACAACGGACATCTCGTCGCGGCCCATCTTGCAGGTGCAGCTTTGGTGGAAATAGGTGCCCGCGGCGTTGCGTGCGAATTCTCGCAACTCCGATCCCGAGATCGGTCCGGGCATCACTTCGCGCTTGACGAATTCCGACAATGCAGCGGAATTACCGATCTCGCGGCACAGCTCGATGCAACGTTCGAGTGCCACCAAATCCGCTTCTTCACGCAGGAATGCACCATCAATCGCAACCGCATCACCAACATCAGCACCGGTCAGCCTGACCTCTCCGCGCGAAACCGGGCGCACGATGCCGGGTGCGATGGTCCAGGTCCCCGCAGGGATATCTTAGGTGGAGCCATGCACCTCGGAGGCGTAGGGCATCTCGATCTGGAAGGGTTGCAGATCCGGGGTGTCCAGCGCGCTGTCGGATTTCCAGAAGAACGTCGCCTCGGCGGCCGAATTCTGCGGCGGCAGCGGTGTGACATATTCCCAGACGCAGCCTAACGCTAGGATGTGATCCTGGAAGTTCTGTCCAACACCGGGCAGGTCATGGCGCACCACGACCCCATGTTCACGCAGATGCTCCGCCGGGCAGACCCGATTGCATCAGGATCTTCGGCGTGTTGATTGCGCCCGCCGAAAGAATGACCCGGCTGTCCGCCATGACGCTGTGAACCTCACCATCCTTCTCGAAGGTCACCCCCGTGACGCGCGTCCCGTCCATCGTCAGGCGATGCACCAGTGCGCCGGTCAAAAGGGTGGTATTGGGCCGCGCCAGCGTTTCCCACAGGTAGTCCGACGGAATGTTGCGGCGCATCCCATCCTTGATCCGTACATTGGCCAGTGCCGCGCCGCCCTCGCCTTCCATCAGTTCGCCGTTCATATCGGCATAGGCCGGGATGCCGACACTTTCACAGGCCTGCAAGAATGCGGGCGCGATCGGGTTGGGGTTCTGCACTTCCTGAACGAAGACCCGCCCGCCGCTGCCCCGGCGCGCTGCATCTGCAGGACGCTGCCAATCCTCGATCCGCTTGTAGATCTCGAGTACATTGGCGTAGTTCCAGTTCTCGTCGCCGGTCTCGTCCGCCCAGAAGCCGAAGTCATTCTTGTGACCACGTGCGCAGATCATCACGTTGATCGAGGAACCGCCGCCCACGACCTTGCCCATCGGTAGGATCAGCGAACGGCCATTGACCGCATCCGAGGGCTCGGCGCTGTAATTCCAGTCCCGCTCGGAGCGGATGTTGGTGCCCCACATGAGCGGGTTCAGAACT
>NZ_JAEPMO010000140.1 GCF_017643905.1 Marivita sp. | reverse complement strand
GACAATCACCCCGGAACAATTGGAGCTCTTCGACACCCTCGATATACCAAAACCCGCTTGATCCCTTCTCGGTAGTCACACAATGGCAGACCTGGCCATAACAATATCAATCACTTAGACGATTTTCTGTCGAACTTGGCAAGCAAGCCGGGGCAGTAATAAAATGACGCGTATTCTTCTTCTTATCCTGTGTCTGGGTTTCGTGGCCGCGTGCGACAGCGGCGGCGGTGATGTGCTGCAATCGCCAACCACCGGGGAAGGCACCGACGGCGGGACTGATGGCGGCACAGACGAAACGCCGATTGACAGCACCCGTGGCACGCCGGACCTGCCCCCCGGCACCACCAACCCGACCCCGAATTCCCAGATCGTGCGCCGCGAAGAGCGGGACGAGGAAACCGGCGGCGGCTATGCAACAAACATCCGGTACCTCAATGACGAAGGTCAGGATGAATTCTTCGTCGACAACATCGCCTTTGACGGCAACAACATCTACACCCGCGGCGACCCCGTGACCGGTGTGGCGCAGTTGGGTTCTTTTGCCGTTTACGAAGGTGCTGAAACCACCGAAGACCCGGTGACCGGCACAACGCTGCGCACCTTCACCTATCGCGCGATTTACGGTCGCAGCACCACCGGCGAAACGGAATTCGCCATCGTGCGTTCGGGATCCTATGTCGATTACGGTTTCGGCGGCTTTGTGTATCAGCGTAACGGGTTCGACAACGACGGCAATGAAGTGCGCCTTGTTCTGCCCGACGATGGCGACGCCCGTTACACCGGCGACTACGCAGGCATCCGCGTGTTCACCGGTCGCGGCGGCCTGGAATATGTCGAAGGCGACGCGGAAATGATCGTCGACTTCAAGGACTTCAAAGACGGCAATCGCGGTGTGGCCCTGTTCGTCAGCAACCGTCGCCTTTATGACATCAATGGCACGGAAATCACGCGTGCCTATCTCGACGCATTGGGGCGCGGAGATGAAGCCGATGATGGCACCACAACCCGGTCGCTGGTGCTTGAAACCGATGCCGACGGCAACCCGGTTCTGCCACGCATCCGCCCTGTGATTTCGCCGGATGACGCCGATTCCAACGGCGAAATCGCCAGTGAGATTTTCGAAATCGCCGAATTCGACAATGGCGAAACGATCGAAAGCGGTGAAGGCACCTATTATGCCATCATCTCGGGCGATGATGCGGGTGAAATCGTCGGTGTGCTTGTCATGACCGGTAACGATCCTCGGTTCGACGACAGCACGACCTACCAGGAAACCGGTGGGTTCATCGTCTACCGCCAGTGATGCTCCGCTGGTCCCGCCGGATTGGCCTCACGCTCGGCGCTTTGGCCTTTGCGGCGGCGCAGGCCTCTGCCCAAGCCGTGCTCAGCCCCGAGCAGATGCGGGATCTTGCCGGGCAGGCGGTGCTTCAGGGTCAGGCTGGGCTTGCCTATGATCTGACCGGGGCCTTGATCGAACGCGACGAGACCGATCTTGATGCGCATCTCATCCGGTCTCGTGCCGCGCGCAATCTTGGCCGCAACGACGAAGCCCTGACCCATGCGCGCCGCGCCTGGGCTTTGGCTGAGGGCGAGAACGCCCGATATGCTGCCGCACTTGCCATGGCACAGGCGCTGTCATCCTCTGGGAGGCGCACGGCGGCGCAACTCTGGCTGCGCCGCGCCGTACAAATCGCTCCGGATGACGGGTTGAAAGCGCGCGCGGCCGAGGATTTCCGCTATGTGCGTCGTCAGAATCCGTGGTCCACAGCGCTGCGCTTCTCAATCGCTCCCAGCTCCAACATCAACAACGGCAGCCGCAACGAAACCTCCGAACTGTTCGGCCTTCCGTTCGAATTCGCGCTCGAAGGGGAAGCCCGCGCGTTGTCAGGCGTCGAAATCTCTACAGGCCTCAGCACGCGATACCGGTTGGTCAACTCCGAGCGCAAGCGCACCGACCTACTCTTTGGCGCATCGCATCGCACCTATGTCCTGTCCGACGAGGCAAAGGACATCGCCCCGGATGCCGAAGGGTCGGATTTCGCCACAAGTTCAGTCTTCATCGGCCTTCAAGAGGATTATGCCCTGCCCGGCGGTCGGTCGCGGCTGGGGTGGGACGCGCGTCTGGGGCACACGTGGTACGGCGGCGAACCGCTCTTGTCCTACACACGGCTTGGCACGAATTATCGGCGCGCGACCGGGCCCAACGGAATGCTGAGCTTTTCGGTAAGCCGCGAAGGCCAGTCCGGCGAAGGGACCCGCGACGACGCCACCATCTGGAGCGCGCATCTGGGCTATGGCATGTCGCTGGCCAGCGGCAACACCGTGACTGTGTCGACCAGTTTCATCCAATCGGAAAGCGACGCAGACTACCTTGACTACACCCAACGGGCGATCTCGGCACGGTATGGGCTGGCAAAACCGATCGGTCCCGCACAGTTGGAATTCGGCCTGTCCCTGTCCGAGAAAATCCATGACCGCGCAAACCTGACAACCGATGGGCGCGATGAGCGCAGCCTTCAGGCCACCGTGACGGCCGCGCTGCCAGAGATGGATTTCTACGGCTTCATTCCGACGGTCACGCTCAACGCGGAACGCACGCACGCCAATATCGACCTCTACGAGACCGAGAATTTCGGCATACAACTGGGCATCCGCTCGGCCTTCTGACCCCGCTTTCACCCTCGACATCCCGGTGAATTGGCCTAGCCTCTTGGCAAACCAACTCAAGAGGATGTTATGCCCCTTCGCTATCTCCACACCATGGTCCGGGTCAAAGACCTAGACGCTTCGATGAAATTCTACAGCTTGCTGGGTCTGAAGGAGACCCGCCGCACGGACAACGAAAAGGGCCGGTTTACCCTGATTTTCATGGCACCCGAGGGGCAGGAGGAATGCCCGGTCGAACTGACGTATAATTGGGATGGGGATGACGGCTTGCCCTCCGACAGCCGTCATTTCGGCCATCTGGCCTACCGGGTGGATAACATCTACGAGCTGTGCCAGCATCTGATGGACAACGGCGTGACGATCAACCGTCCGCCGCGCGACGGGCATATGGCCTTTGTCCGGTCCCCTGACAATATCTCGATCGAGCTGCTGCAGCTCGGCGATGCTCTGCCCCCGCAGGAACCGTGGGCCAGCATGGAAAACACCGGCCACTGGTGACGTGATGCGGCGCATCCTGGCAGCTTTGGCGCTGATGATTTGGGCGGGGCTTCTCACCCCATCCAACGCGCAGCCATCGCATTGCCGCCTTGCGCTTTTACTGGCGCTTGATGTGTCGTCCTCTGTCGACGCCGAAGAATACATCCTCCAGCGCGACGGCCTTGCCGCCGCGTTGGGCGATCCTTTGATCCGAGGTGCGATCCTTGATGGGGACGGGCATGTCGCCATCGCCATCTATGAATGGAGCGGTCGGCGGCAAAGCGCGATGGTCAGCAATTGGGTCACCCTGACCGATGATGCGGCCATAGACGGTGTCATTCAGACCCTACTGTCTGCCCCGCGCAGCCATACCCGCTTTCCGACGGCGATGGGGTACGCATTGGGATACGGCGCCACCCTGCTGTCGCGCGGTCCAAGCTGCGACCGTCAGGTGATCGACCTGTCTGGCGACGGTGAAAACAATGACGGCTTCCCACCAAGGCTTGCCTACAAGAACTTTCCCTTCGCCAATGTGACCGTCAATGGTCTGGCTGTGCTGGGCGGCAGCGATGACGTGCTGGACTACTTCCACCGCGAAGTGCGTTTTGGGTTCGGGGCTTTTGTAGAAACCTCTGAAGGCTACCAAGGTTACAAAGAGGCCATGACCCGCAAACTGTTCCGTGAATTGAACGACCGGATCATCAGCGCAAATCCTGTAAACGCACCGCGCCCCGGTTAATAGATATAGCGGATCTGGTCGGTCCAGTAGCGTTCCATGCGGCGCAGCGTACTGCTCATGTCGCCCAACGTGCCGTGATCAATGATGTTCTTGGCGATCAGCCAATCTGCGTGGCGGGCAAAGAGCGCTGAAATGAGGTCGCGGATTTCCCGTCCACGCGGAGTCAGTTTCACCCGAACTGACCGGCGGTCAATCTCGCACCGCTGGTGGTGCATGTATCCCATATCGACCAGTTTCTTGAGATTGTAACTGACATTACTGCCCTGATAGTACCCACGGGTTTTCAATTCGCCCGCCGTCACCTCGTTGTCGCCGATGTTGAACAGCAACAAGGCCTGGACTGCATTGATTTCGATGATCCCGACCCGTTCGAATTCATCCTTGATCACATCCAGCAGCAGCCGGTGAAGGCGCTCCACCAAAGCGAGCGCCTCAAGATAGCCGTCCAACATGGCGTTGGCACCGCCCCGATCTACCGATGCATGAATGCTCATTCGTTTCTCCGCCTTGTCCGTCAGGCGCGAGAGTCGACCATAATCACCAACATTCAGTTAAGCAGGCAGAACTCTTTTCAGATCACCGCTGGAACGCGACTTCCGAGATATCGGAAATCATGTCGCGCAAATTGTCGGGCGGCGGTCTTTGTCCACTGACCCATTGGTACAGGTCCTGATCATTTTCCGACAACAGCGCGTCGTAGCGGTCAAGCATGGCATCGTCGAACCCGTCGAGTCGAAGCTCGGCATAGCGCGACAGGATGATGTCCATTTCCTTGATCCCACGCCGCATGGACCGCATGGAAAGCCGTTTCAGACGATGTTCGCGGGGTTCGTTCATGTTGAGGACACCATCACATTGCGCAGGCGTTTTTCAAGCCGTGCCAATTGTTCAGCCTTGGCATGGAGTTCCGATTTCATTTCACGTATTTCAAGAATGATTTCGCTCAGGTCCGATGGCATCGCTTCGACATCGGGGCCGTCGATCCCTTCGCCCTCGCCATTGATGAGCCACATCATCGAAACATTCAATAGACCCGCCAGCATCGACAAGCGGTTGGCGCGCGGTTCGGCCACGTCGTTTTCCCAGTTGCGCAGCGTGCTTTTCTTGACACCCAGACGTTTCGCCAGCGCCTCCTGCGTCATGCCAGCAGCCTCGCGAGCTGCCGTCATGCGGTCGCCAAAGGTTGCAATTTCAGCGGCATACCAGTTCTGGTCGCTCTCGGTCATCCGTTCTCCTTTCGCGATCATCGCTTGATCGTGTTTCTCGCGCACCCTAAGACAATTGCGGGGTAATCACAAACAGGGGCCGACCATGCCGTTTCTTTCCGACACACTTGCCCGCGTCAGTCCCTCTCCTACCGTGGCCGTTTCGCAAAAGGCGATGGAGCTGAAGGCTGCGGGTCACGATGTCATTGGCTTGGGTGCCGGTGAGCCAGACTTTGACACGCCGGACAACATCAAGGCCGCTGCAATTGCGGCGATCGAAGCGGGAAAAACGAAGTACACCGCAGTCGATGGCATCCCCGAGGTCAAACAGGCGATCTGCGCCAAGTTCAAGCGTGAGAACGGTTTGGACTACACGCCGTCTCAAGTGGCTGTGTCCACAGGCGGAAAGCAGGTGCTGTATAACGCTCTGCTGGCCACACTGAACCCCGGCGATGAGGTGATCATCCCAGCCCCCTATTGGGTAAGCTATCCAGACATGGTGCGCCTTGGCGGCGGCGAACCGGTGATCGTGGAAACGACACTCGAAGACGGGTTCCGCATTTCCCCCGAAGCGCTTGAGGCGGCGATTACCCCCAAGACCAAGTGGTTCATCTTCAATTCGCCGTCGAACCCGACAGGTGCGGGATATGGCCATAACCAGTTGAAAGCATTGACGGATGTGTTGATGCGCCACCCGCACGTCTGGGTGATGACCGACGACATGTACGAACATCTGGCCTATGACGGCTTTCAGTTCTGTACCCCTGCACAAGTCGAGCCGGGGCTGTATAATCGCACGCTGACAGTGAACGGCGTATCCAAATCTTATGCCATGACCGGCTGGCGCATCGGCTATGCGGCGGGACCGGAACACTTGATCGCGGCGATGCGCAAGCTTCAATCACAATCCACGACCAACCCCTGCTCGATCAGCCAATGGGCGACGGTCGAAGCGTTGAACGGACCCCAGGAGTTTCTGGCCGAGCGCAATGAGGCGTTCCGTAAGCGGCGGGATCTGGTGGTGGCCGGTCTGAACGCCTGCGAGGGCATCACCTGTGCCGTACCGGAGGGCGCGTTCTATGTGTACCCGTCCATCGCGGGCTGTATTGGCAAGACCAGCGCGGGCGGCACTCTGATCGACACCGACGAAGCCTTTGCCACGGCATTACTGGAGGAACACGGCGTTGCGGTTGTTTTTGGTGCCGCGTTCGGCCTGAGCCCGTATTTCCGCGTCAGCTATGCCACTTCGGATGAAGCCTTGACGGAGGCCTGTAATCGCATTCAGGCTTTCTGCGCGGGTCTATCCTGATACAGCCTTGAGGTTCTTTAGAGAAATTTCCCCGTAAGCCATGTCAGACAAAGGCTGGTTTACCTTAACGTGAGTTGTTAGCCTGTCGGCAATACAGGCGAGAGGCAAATATGGCTGGAGACCTGCCCGATTACTATTTCAGGGTACGCGAAAACGGCGCTCTTGTGTTTCGAGTGGATACAGAGAACCCGCAACGACGGATCGAGATGGACCAGATCGCCGTGGTCAATATCCGCAATGGTGAGATCAAACCTCATGGTGAGCGCACTCTGAGCGAAGACGATGTGTCGGTCATTCGCGATTGGATGCAGGACCGGCAAATCATTCTGGCAGATCGCGATGTGGATGACATTCTGCGGACCGTCGACCATTTGAACCTCACCACCCAATGGGCCCAATCCCGCGCCACCCGCGAACAGCTTGAAACGGTGACGGATGCGCTGCTTCTCGCGATGCACGACCTTCGTGGTGTGCTGGTGCGCCGCAAGGCCGAACGCCTGATGGGCGATGACAAGCCCAGCTAGGCCACGCTAGCGCTTCCCCACCGCCCGCGGCTCTGCCATACTGGCCCGCAAAGCAACAAACACAGAGCAGCTGCCATGGCCGAAGACCTCCTCTCCGGACACGAACCGACCGACTATGATGCCTCGTCAATCGAGGTGCTGGAAGGGCTGGAACCCGTTCGAAAGCGCCCCGGCATGTATATTGGCGGCACGGATGAACGCGCGCTGCATCACCTTGTGGCCGAGGTTCTGGACAACTCGATGGACGAGGCGGTGGCGGGACACGCCAACCGGATCGAGGTCGAGCTGCACGAGGATTACGCCATCACCATCCGCGACAACGGGCGCGGCATCCCAATTGACCCGCATCCGAAATTTCCCGGCAAATCCGCGCTTGAGGTGATCCTCTGCACCCTGCACGCGGGCGGCAAGTTTTCGGGCGACGCCTACGAGACATCGGGCGGTCTGCATGGTGTCGGTGCCTCGGTGGTGAACGCGCTGTCCGATTCGATGGTGGTGCAGGTCGCACGGAACAAGGAAGTCTACGAACAGCGCTTCTCGCGCGGGGTGCCGCTTGGCCCTGTGGCGAAGGTTGGTCAGGCACCGAACCGGCGCGGGACGTCAGTCACCTTCCACCCGGACGAGCAGATTTTCGGATCGCATCGGTTCAAACCCGCGCGTTTGCTCAAGATGGTGCGCTCCAAGGCCTATCTGTTTTCCGGGGTCGAGATCCGCTGGAAATCCGCGATCAAAGATGGGGAAACGCCGACGGAGGCCACGTTCCACTTTCCCGGCGGCCTCGCCGATTACCTGACCGAGACTTTGGGCGGGGCGTCCACCTATGCGGACAAGCCATTCGCCGGCACTGTGGAGTTTCGTGAAAAGTTCAACGCGCCGGGTAAGGTCGAATGGGCGATCAACTGGACACCTTCGCGCGACGGGTTCATCCAATCCTATTGTAACACCGTTCCGACGCCCGAAGGCGGCACACATGAGGCCGGGTTCTGGGCCGCGATCCTCAAGGGCATCCGCGCCTATGGAGAGCTGATCAACAACAAGAAGGCTGCGCAGATCACCCGCGAAGACCTGATCACGGGCGGATGCGCGTTGGTGTCCTGTTTCATCCGCGAACCGGAATTTGTGGGCCAGACCAAGGACCGCCTTGCGACAACCGAGGCGCAGCGCCTGGTTGAAGGTGCGGTGCGCGACCATTTTGACAACTGGCTGGCGGCGGATACGAAATCGGCGGGTGCGATCCTCGACTTCCTTGTCCTGCGCGCCGAAGAACGGTTGCGGCGGCGACAGGAGAAAGAGACCCAGCGCAAGTCGGCGACGAAGAAGCTGCGCCTTCCGGGCAAGCTGGTCGATTGCTCATCCGCGACCCGCGAGGGAACTGAGCTTTTCATCGTCGAGGGCGATTCGGCCGGTGGATCGGCCAAGATGGCACGGGACCGCAAGACACAGGCGCTCTTGCCGCTGCGGGGGAAAATCCTGAACGTTCTGGGCGCTGCCTCCTCTAAATTGGGGACCAATGCCGAGATCAGTGATCTGACACAGGCCTTGGGTGTGGGCCTTGGGACGAAGTTCAATGTCGACGATCTGCGTTACGAAAAGATTATCATCATGACAGATGCCGACGTGGACGGCGCCCATATTGCGTCGCTTTTGATGACATTTTTCTTCACCCAGATGCGCCCGATGATCGACGCAGGCCATCTCTACCTCGCCTGCCCTCCGCTTTATCGTCTGACACAAGGTGCGAAGAGGCTCTACGTGGCGGACGATGCGGAAAAAGAGCGGATGATGGAAAAGGGCCTTGGCGGCAAAGGCAAGATCGACGTGCAGCGTTTCAAGGGTCTGGGCGAGATGGACGCAAAGGATCTGAAGGAAACCACGATGGATCCCGCCTCGCGCAAGCTGATCCGGGTGACCATCGACGAGGACGAACCGGGCGAAACCGGCGATCTGGTGGAACGGCTGATGGGCAAGAAACCTGAGTTGCGGTTCCAGTATATCCAGGAGAACGCCCGGTTTGTTGAGGAGTTGGATGTTTAAACTCCTCGTTAATCATTCAGTGGCACGTTCTGTTTCGACATGGAAACCGTGCAATTCAAGATCTCCGAAGATATGATGCGGGTCGGCTCAATGCCGGCTCGGGAAGAAGACATCACTCTGGGTCAATTGATCCGCAATCTCTTGGCGAAAGAAATTTCTCGCCGCATGAATGCGAGGCCGGCCAATCGGGCGGATGAGCACCTCGTCGCGCCCTTACGCGCGCGCCTCGCCCACGACTTTGCCTTTGCCAAATCATGGGGAGACCTGCAGCAACGGCTGTGCGCTAAAGGATACGAGTTACGTCCAGCGGGTGGTGGGTTGGCGCTGCATCGACATCCCTCAGGAATTCGCGTTTGCAAGGCATCTGAACTCGGGTTCGGCTACAGCAAACTGATCGAACGGTTCAGAACCGCTTTTCCCGGACATACTCATACATGGATCGCTGAGCGATTTTGTGCATCTTCAACTACGACTATAGAGGATGATATGACGGTCTTGGACGAAGAAGACACGTCACGAAGTCCCGTAACTTAGTTTTACCCAAAAACAGCACCTTTCGCGGCCTTCCAAAAACGAAAAAGCCCCGCCACATGGGCGGGGCCGTGATCTTGCCACTCGGGCGTAATCTTATTCTTCGTCTGCCGCTTCGAACTCGGCGATGCGGGCCTTGTCGGCAGCACCCTTAGCGTCGACATCGCGGTCGACGAATTCGATGATCGCCATCGGTGCCATGTCGCCATAGCGGAAGCCGGCCTTCAGGATGCGGACATAACCGCCCTGACGCTGGGCGTAACGCGGGCCAAGGATGTCGAACAGCTTGGTGACCAGCATGTCCTGCTTGAGAGCGGCGCGCGCCTGACGGCGGGCGTGCAGGTCGCCGCGCTTGCCCAGCGTGATCAGCTTTTCAACGATCGGGCGCAGTTCTTTTGCCTTGGGCAGGGTTGTCTTGATTTGCTCATGTTCGATGAGCGAGCCAGCCATGTTCGCGAAAAGCGCCTTGCGGTGCTCATGGGTGCGGTTCAGGCGGCGATAGCCTCGTGCGTGACGCATGTGTCTTCTCCTAATGTGCCCTCTACGGGCGTTTTTGCTTTGTCCGGCCCCCGATGCGTGTCAGGGACTCTCCTTGGGGCGGGTGCCCGATTGGGTGAGAGTTGCCCCTCACCCAAATTTCTTAAAAGTTGTCTTCCAGCTTTTTTGCCAGATCTTCGATGTTGTCTGGCGGCCAATCCTCGACATCCATGCCAAGGTGCAGGCCCATGCCGGACAGCACTTCCTTGATCTCGTTCAGCGACTTGCGGCCGAAGTTCGGGGTGCGGAGCATCTCGGCTTCGGTTTTCTGGATGAGATCGCCAATATAGACGATGTTGTCGTTCTTCAGGCAGTTCGCGGAACGGACGGAGAGTTCCAGTTCGTCCACCTTCTTGAGCAGAAGGGGGTTGAACTCGAGACCGTCGTCGTCGTCCTGCGGGCGTGCCGATTCCGGTTCGTCGAAGTTGACGAAGATCGACAGCTGGTCCTGGATGATGCGCGCGGCGTAAGCGACGGCATCTTCCGGGGTCAGCGATCCATCGGTTTCGATCTTCATGGTCAGCTTGTCATAGTCCAAAACCTGACCTTCGCGGGTCGGCTGAACGTCATAGGCGACCTTCTTGACCGGCGAATAGATCGCATCGATCGGCATCAGGCCGATGGGTGCGTCTTCGGGACGGTTCTTGTCGGCCGAGACATAGCCTTTGCCAGTGTTGACCGTCAGTTCCATGTAGAGATCCGCACCATCGTCAAGGTGGCAGATCACGTGGTCGCGGTTCAGCACTTCGATGCCGTTGGTTTCCGAGATGTCACCCGCAGTGACGACGCCTGGACCTTTGGCGTTGATCGACACGCGCTTGGGGCCTTCGACTTCCATGCGGAGCGACACACCCTTGAGGTTCAAAACGATGTCGGTCACGTCTTCGCGGACGCCAGCAACGCTGGAGAACTCGTGCAGAACGTTGTCGATCTGAACGCTGGTGATGGCTGCGCCCTGAAGCGACGACAGCAGAACGCGACGCAGCGCGTTGCCGAGCGTGAGACCAAAGCCCCGCTCG
>NZ_JAEPMO010000042.1 GCF_017643905.1 Marivita sp. | reverse complement strand
CGCGCAGAAGCTTCTCCGCCGCATGCCCGTTGGCGATGCCGTGGTCGAAATGATCCTCGATCTTATGCGTGCCTTCCGTCCGCATGACCCGCTGGCCGGTGACCGCGTCAAGGACACCGTCGCATGGGGGCCTGGCCCGCGCGCGGCGCAGGCGCTGATGTTGACCGTTCGGGCGCGTGCCCTTCTGCAAGGGCGTCTGGCCCCGTCGCCCGAGGACGTCATCAATATGGCCCGCCCGGTTCTGACCCATCGGATGGCGCTGACCTTCTCGGCCCGTGCGCGCGGCGAAGATCTTGGCAGCCTGATCGACGATGTGGCCCACCGCATGATGGCAACCGAGGCTGCTGCGTGACAAACGTCGCTGCCCTTCGTCAACGCTCGGAAGAGGAAGCCGCCAAGCTTCCCGCGCTTCTGGCGCGGGCAGAGCACTTGGCCGGAACCGTTCTTTTGGGTGAACACGGGCGGCGCAGGTCCGGATTGGGCGATGATTTCTGGCAATACCGGCCCATGCAGCAGGGCGACGCCCTGCGCGACATCGACTGGCGGCGCTCGGCCCGCAGCGACACGCAATTCGTGCGCGAACGTGAATGGCAGATTGCACAAAGCGTCATCCTCTGGGTGGATCAGGCGGCGTCCATGCGGTTTGCATCCGACGCCAACCTGCCGACCAAAGCCGACCGCGCCCGCACTCTGGCGCTGGCCAGTGCGATCCTTCTCATTCGTGGCGGCGAACGTGTGGGTCTCACCGGTTTCGACCTGCCACCCCGGCGGGGGCAGGCGCAGAGCACGCGGCTTGCGCATATGTTGTCGGTCGACCACGGGGACGATTATTCCGAACCAGAAGCGCGCGGCATGATCCCGCAGTCGCGGGCGATCTTCTTTTCCGATTTCCTGGGTGATCCTGAGCCTGTTGAGGCCGCCCTGACCAAGGCGGCAGATCGCGGTGTACGCGGTGCGCTTGTTCAGATTCTCGACCCCAGCGAAGAAAGCTTTCCTTTCGACGGGCGCACGATCTTTCAAAGCGTTGGCGGCGGGATCGTGCATGAAACGCTCAAGGCGGGCGATCTGCGGACCCGCTATCTGGACCGGCTTGCCGAACGGAAAGACCGGCTCGACCGCCTGTCGCGGTTAACCGGCTGGCAATACCTTTGCCACCACACAAGCGAGAGTGCGCAATCGGCGCTTCTCTGGATTTACCGGGCTATGGATGGGGCTCACGGATGACGCTATTTGGCATCGGATTTGCGACCCCCTGGCTTTTGCTGACGCTTCTGGCGCTGCCGATCCTTTGGCTGATCCTGCGCGCCGTGCCGCCTGCCCCGATCCGCCGCATGTTCCCCGGTGTTGTCCTGCTGCTTGGCCTCAAGGACGACGATCAGGTCAGTGACCGCACCCCTTGGTGGCTGCTCTTGCTGCGCATGCTGGCGGTGGCTGCGATCATCATCGGGCTGGCGGGCCCGATCCTGAACCCGCAGACCGACGATATCGTGGCGAATGACGGCCCGCTCTTGGTGGTCATGGACGCGTCCTGGGCCAGTGCCGCAAGCTGGCGCGCCCGCACGCAGGCTCTTGATGGCCTTCTGGCACAAGCCGCCCGCGACGATCGTCGCGTCGCGCTTCTCAAACTGACATCACCCGAACCCACAACGTTCCAGACTGCAGACGACCTGCGCACGCGACTGGTTGGACTGACACCGGAACCATGGGAACCGGGCGAGGCCCAGATCGCACGAGCGGTTGAGCTTTTGCCAGAGGGCGATTTCGACACCTACTGGATGTCCGACGGGCTTGACCATGACGGACGCGAAACGCTTCTGTCCGCGCTCGAAGACCGTGGGACCGTGACGGTGTTTCAGGCCGGACAAAGCATTCTCGGCCTTGCCCCCGCACGATTTGAAGACGGCAATATCGTTCTGACCGCCCTTCGCGCCCAATCGGGTGCCGCGCGCGAGGTCACGATCCTGGCCCAGGGCCGGGACCCTGCTGGCAATCCGGCGGTTCTGGCGCGGGCGACGGCCACGTTCGATGCGGACGCCACGACAACCGAAACCGCGCTGGCCCTGCCCTCGGAACTGCGCGCGCGGATCAACCGGTTCGAGATCGAAGGCAACCGCAGCGCGGGTGCCACCACCCTGCCCGATGACAGCCTGCGCCGCCGCGAAGTGGCGTTGATGGCTGGTCGTGAGGATCGGGAGGGCCTGCAACTGCTGTCGCCGCTGCATTACCTTGAAAAAGCGCTGGAACCCAGCGCGGACCTGCTGACCGGCGCGTTGATGGACATGATCCCGGCCAATCCTGATGTGATCGCCCTCGCTGATGTGGCCAACGTTGGCGCGGCCGAGGAAGAGGCGCTGCTGGAATGGCTCGACAATGGCGGCATCCTCCTGCGCTTTGCCGGGCCGCGTCTGGCCGCAAGCGACATCAGCCGAGAGGCCGAAGACCCCCTTCTGCCCGTACGCCTGCGCGCCGGTGGCCGCAGCGTTGGTGGTGCCATGAGCTGGGGAGAGCCGAAATCGCTGGCCGAATTCGGCGAGGACAGTCCGTTCTTTGGCCTGCCCGTGCCCGCCGATGTGACCGTCACCGCGCAGGTCATGGCGCAGCCCGATCCCGCCTTGGCAGAACGCGTGATCGCGCAACTCACCGATGGCACGCCGCTGGTCACGCGCAAGGCGGTTGGTCAGGGTCAGATCATCCTGTTCCACGTTACTGCGAATGCCGAATGGTCGTCCCTGCCGCTGTCCGGTCTCTTCGTGCAGATGCTCGAACGTCTGGCCATCGCTGCAGGAAGTGGTGCAACACCCAGCGCGGAAGAGCTTGCCGGAACGATCTGGCAGCCGAACCTCGTGCTTGATGCGTTCGGCTCTCTGACTGATGGCAGCACCCTTCAGGGTGTCTCTGGCGAAGCTCTTGTCGAGGCAGCCCTCGGTCCCGACCTGCGCCCCGGCCTTTACCAAAGCCAGGACCGTGCATTGGCCCGCAATGTTCTAAGCACCGATGACACGCTGACCCCGGCAAGCTGGCCCTCGGATGTCACCGTCGAAGGACTTGCCCAATCCGAGGAAACGCCGCTTGCGGGATGGCTCCTCGCGCTTTCCCTCGCGCTCTTGCTGGCGGACATCATCGCTTCGCTGTTCCTGTCGGGTCGCCTTTCCGGACCCCGCGCCACAACGGCGGCAAGCGTAGTGCTTGCGGTGCTGCTGATGCCGGCCACCCCGGCACAGGCGCAATCCTCAGACGACCTGTTCGCCCTTGCGGCCACGGCCGAGGTCGCTTTTGCCCATGTCATTACGGGCGACGAGGCGCTGGACCGCACCGCCCAAGCGGGCCTTGTGGGCCTTTCGGAAACCCTGTTCTTCCGCACCTCGGTCGAACCGGCAGATCCGGTCGCGGTTAACCTCGAAACCGATGAGCTGGCGTTCTTCCCGTTCCTCTACTGGCCGATCACTCCCAACCAACCAACCCCCTCCGCCGAAGCCTATGCCAAGCTGAACACCTATCTGCGGTCCGGCGGGATGATCATGTTCGACACCCGCGATGCCGACATCGCCCGTTTCGGCACCGGCAGCCCGAATGGCCGCAAGCTGCAACAGCTGGCCGCGCCGCTCGACATTCCGCCGTTGGAGCCACTGCCGCAGGACCATGTGCTCACCCGCACGTTCTACCTGCTTCAGGATTTCCCCGGCCGCCACAACAGCACCGATGTCTGGGTGGAGGCCTCGCCGCCTGATGCCGAACTGGTCGAAGGCATGCCCTTCCGCAACCTGAACGACAACGTCACCCCCGTGATCATCGGCGGCAACGACTGGGCCGCAGCCTGGGCGATGGACGCGCGCGGCAACCCGATGTTTCCCATCGGTAGCGGCTATTCCGGCGAACGCCAGCGCGAGATCGCCTATCGCTTTGGGGTCAATCTGGTCATGCACGTGCTGACCGGAAACTATAAATCCGATCAGGTTCACGTGCCTGCGCTTCTTGATAGATTGGGCAATTGATGACCGGCAGCATTGTCTTTGATCCCCTTCTCCCGTGGGTGTTCATTGCCGTTCTGGCGACCCTTGCAGCCCTTGGAATAGCCCTCGCGCTGTGGCGCGGACTGCAGGGATGGGCGCTCAGGGCGCTGGCGGCGCTTGTCGTGCTGGGTGCGCTTGCTCAACCGTCCTATCAGGTCGAAGACCGCGCGCCGCTGTCCAACATCGTTCTTATCGTCGAGGACAAAAGCGCAAGCCAGTCGCTGGGCGATCGCCTCAACAGCACCACGAATGCCGCGGTATCACTGGCCGCGCAGCTGAACGCCCGCGAGAACACCGAAATCCGCCGCATCGAGGTCGGCGACGGAGAAGGTGACACCGGGACGCTGCTCATGTCTGCGGTTTCGGACGCGCTGGCCGAAGAACCGCGCGGACGCATCGCGGGCATCTTCCTGCTCAGTGACGGGCGGGTCCACGATCTGGAACGCACCCCCGACCTGCCCGCGCCGCTGCACCTTCTTCTCACCGGTAAGGAAACCGACTGGGACCGCCGCCTGATCGTCAAGAACGCGCCTGCCTTTGCCATCCTTGGCGAACCCGTGACGCTGACCCTGCGGGTCGAGGATGATGGCGCCGCACCGCAGGCCGCGTCCACCGTGATCGACATTTCCGTCGACGGGCAAGAGCCGCAGCGCTTTGACATGCCCATTGGCGAAGACATCGAACTGCCGATCACCCTGCCCCATGGCGGGCTGAACGTGATCCAGTTCACCGTCCCCACCGCAGAGGACGAACTCACCGACCGCAACAACACCGCACTAGTTCAGATCAATGGCGTGCGCGACCGCCTGCGCGTGCTGCTCGTCAGTGGCGAACCCCATGCGGGGGGCCGGACATGGCGCAACCTGCTGAAATCCGACAGCTCGGTGGACCTCGTGCACTTCACCATCCTGCGCCCGCCCGAGAAGCAGGACGGTGTGCCGGTGACCGAACTGTCGCTGATCGCCTTCCCCACCCGCGAGCTTTTCCTTGAGAAGATCGAGGATTTCGACCTTATCATCTTTGACCGCTACAAGCGGCGCGGCATCCTGCCGGCCATTTATCTCGACAACGTCGCGAACTACGTGCAATCCGGTGGCGCTGTGTTGATCGCGGCCGGACCCGATTTTGCCAGCGCGGACAGCATCTATCGCTCGCCCTTGGCCAGCATCATTCCCGCCGAACCCACCGCCCGCGTGATCGAACGCGGCTACCGTCCTGCGATCTCGGATCTGGGCGACCGCCACCCGGTGACATCCGGACTGGCCGGAGCCGAGACATGGGGTCGCTGGATGCGCCAGATCGAGGTCGAACCCGTCGGCGGCGACGTGCTTATGACCGGGGTCGATGACAGACCGCTTCTCGTTCTGGACAGGGTCGGCGAAGGCCGTGTTGCGCTGATCGCGTCGGATCACGCCTGGCTCTGGTCGCGCGGCTTTGAAGGGGGCGGGCCACAGCTCGACCTGCTGCGCCGTCTGGCCCACTGGATGATGAAGGAACCCGAGCTTGAGGAAGAGGCGCTTTGGGCCGAACCCACCGGGCAGACCATGCGCATCATCCGCCGCACCTTGGATGAGACCATCGGCACAGTCACCGTCACACGCCCCGATGGCACCGAAGAAGAAATCATGCTGGACGAGGTGACACCCGGTCGGTTCGAGGCGCTCTATACCGGGCCGGAGATTGGCCTCTACCGCTTGGCAGAGGGCGATCAGGAGGCCGTGGTCGGCCTTGGCCCTGCGGCTCCGCGCGAATTCGAACAGACCATCGCCAGCGGTGAAGTTCTCGAGGCGACAGTTGACGGAACGGGCGGTGGCGTCAGGCGGCTGGAGGACGGTGTGCCCAGCATCCGTGCGGTCGGCGAAGGCCGCCCCGCGGCCGGGCGCGGTTGGCTTGGCATTACCCCGCGCGAGGCATTCGAGACATTGGACGTGACACAGACGCCGATGCTGCCGGGCTGGCTTGTGCTGCTCTTGGCATCCGGTCTGATCCTTGCAGCATGGCTGCGCGAAGGCCGCCGGACGTAAGCATCAGTTAACAAAGGGTTAATAGGTCCGGATTGGACCCAATGTTTCGCACGCGAAACAATCGGGCCGAAACGGACCTATTCGGAGAAATCGTTGCAGACACCAAAAAAGGCCGGATCAAAGAACCGGCCTTTCTTTGAAAGATGACGGTGCTGCGGGCTTAGCTGCCCAGCTTGTCGTCAATGATTTCCTTGAACTCGCTATAGCTCATGTTCGAATAGGTAGTCCCATCGATCACGAAGGACGGGGTCGAATTGATCCCATGCTCTTCGGCATTGGCCTGATACCATTCGATCAACCCACGCGCCTTGTCGCCATTGCTCAGACACGCCTCAAGCTGGTCGTTCTCCAGACCGGCAATCCGGCCGATCTTGCGCAGTTCATCGGCAATCGCCGCTTCCGATCCGGCACGGGTCCATTGGCTCTGGGTGTCATAGATCATTTCGGTGATGCCAAAGAACCGATCCTCACCACCGCAGCGCGCGACGAGCGATCCCCACAGACCATAGCGGTCGAAATAGACCTCGCGATAGGTGAACTTGACCTTGCCGGTGTCGATGTAATCCGCCTTCAGGTCCTTGAAGACACCCTTGTGAAAATTGGCGCAATGCGGGCAGGTGTAGGACGCGTATTCGATGATTTCGACCGGTGCGTCTTCGGCACCCAGCACCATGTCCTCGACGGTCATCTCTGCCTGCGTGCTGGACTGCGCATTGGCCGCGCCGGGCAGCGCAATGGCCTGCCCATTGATCGTGGGCGCCTGAGAGCCTGTCCCGGTAATCCACCATCCTGCGCCACCCGCAAGGGCCACCGCCAGTGCAATCGTCATCATCCGTTGTTTCATTGCGAAACCCTTTGCTCTGTTTCCCGAAGGACTTAAGTCCGATTTTGTGTTTTTGAATAGACGTTCGTGGCAAGACGTTCCAGCGCCGCGCGCAATCCGTCGTCCTGAACGCCCCCTGCCACGTGCTGCGCCTCTGGCAGGATCGCGGCGGGCGTGTCGTCACGCACGCCTTTGGGGCGGTGATCAAAGCTCACCTGACCTTCCGAAAACCCGGTCGAGGCGGTTTGCGTGATCCGCACCTTGGAAATCGCGTTGTAGCCATAAACCGCGTTCACCTTCTCGCGCAGCTTTTCCTTCTGCATCTCGAGAATCGGCGCATTGGCCCCCGTGGTCAAAAGCGTCAGCGTCGCGCCGAACCCGCCCCGCCCATAGCGCACTTCGACAGGGCGGCTCATCGCGGCGATGTCCTCGCCAGCGATCTCGGCCCAGTGGGTTAAAAGGCGCGACTGCGCAAAGCCACGCGTCTCGGATGTCTTGCGGATCTGAGTCTGCAAGAGGCTCGATGTGCGTTTGAAGCCATGGGTCTGACTGTTGCGCGGCGCCATGTTTGACTCCCTTGTCCGAACGCTATTCTAGTGGCGAGATGCCATCGCAACCACCCCACAAATGAGACCCGAGTTCAAAGGAATGTCAGACTTGCGTGAACGGCCCGACCCCGCCGCGTTGCTCGACTGGTACGACAGGCATGCCCGCCAGATGCCTTGGCGTGTGGGACCGGCCGCGCGGGCACAGGATGTGCGCCCGGACCCGTATCGCGTCTGGATGTCCGAGATCATGCTGCAACAGACCACTGTTGCCGCCGTCAAAAGCTATTTCGAGGCGTTCACCACCCGCTGGCCCACCGTCAGCGATCTGGCACAGGCCGAAGATGCCGATGTGATGGCCGCGTGGGCTGGGTTGGGCTACTACGCCCGCGCCCGGAACCTGCTCAAATGCGCCCGCGTGGTGCATCACGATCATGGTGGCGTGTTCCCAGACAGCTATGACGGACTGATCGCGCTGCCGGGCATCGGACCCTACACCGCGGCTGCCATCGCCTCCATCGCCTTTGACCTGCCAGAGACCGTGCTGGATGGAAACGTGGAACGGGTGATGGCGCGACTTTATGACGATCACACGCCACTGCCCGCTGCGAAACCTGTCTTGATGCAATACGCCTCGGCCCTCACCCCACAGACACGCCCTGGCTGTTATGCCCAGGCCGTAATGGACTTGGGAGCGACGATCTGCACCCCGCGCAACCCGGCCTGCGGCCTGTGTCCGTGGCGCAAATCCTGCGCAGCGTGGGAGGCGGGCACGGCCAAAGACCTGCCGAAGAAATCCCCGAAGACGCGCAAACCGACGCGGTTCGGCATTGCCTACCTTGCCCGCCGGGTCGATGGCGCATGGCTGCTGGAACAGCGCCCCGACAGCGGGCTCTTGGGCGGGATGCTCGGCTGGCCCGGCAGCGACTGGGGCGATGCTCCCACCGAAGATCCCCCGATCCGCGCCGAATGGCGCACACTTCCCGAAGAAGCGCGGCACACCTTCACCCATTTTCACCTGCGGCTCACAGTCAAGACCGCGCTGGTGCCGATGGACCGCGCACCGCTGCGCGGCATGTTCGTTGAGGCCGACGATTTCGATCCCGACGACCTGCCCACGGTGATGCGCAAAGCCCATGCCCTGACCAAAGCAAAATGACGCCACGTTACGTCATTATTGGTGAACGCCAATTCTGCCGTTACATGCTGTGTACCAGGAAATACCGAGCACGTTCATGTCTGACAGCGCCCTGACTCCTTCTGTGTCACGTCTGCCGTTCCGGGCAGCGGTGCCCTTCTGGCTTTCGCTGTTCATGCTGCCGCTGGTGCTGTCCGGCGCGGTGATCGGCGGGGTCTGGGCGCTCGTTCCGATCATCGCCACATGGGGTGTCTTCGCCACGCTGGATGCCGCTTTGGGCCTCGATACCGACAACATCGACCCGCAGACCAAGGACAGCGCGCTTTACTGGCACAAGATGATCACGATGATCTGGCTGCCACTGCAATTCCTGATGATTTTTGGCCTAATCTGGTACATCCCCCGTGCCGACCATCTTGGCCCGATTGAGATTTACCTCGTGACTGTCGGCATGGGCGTTCTGTCTGGCACCGTGGGCATCGTGTACGCCCATGAACTGATGCACCAGAAAAACAAGCTGGAACGCTGGCTTGGGGATATCCTGATGTGCATGGCCCTTTACGGCCATTTCCGATCAGAACACCTGCTTGTGCATCACCGCCATGTCGGCACACCCCGCGACCCGGTGACGGCGCGCTACAACGAAAGCTTCTGGCGGTTCTACCCGCGCGTGCTGAAGCAAAGCCTGCTGTCCTCGTTTCGCGCCGAACGCGACATGCTGGCGCGCAAGACCCTGCCGTGGTGGCACATCAGCAATCCGTTCTGGCGCTATGGGATGCTGCAGCTGTTCTTCATCCTGCTGGCCTTTGCACTAGGCGGCTGGCTGGGGGCGTTGGTGTTTGTGTTACAGGCGCTCGCGGCAATCTTCCAGCTGGAATTGGTCAACTATGTCGAACACTACGGCCTGACGCGGAAATACCTGGGCGACGGCAAATACGAACATGTCAAACCGCGCCACAGCTGGAACGCATCGCAGAAGGCGTCGAACTGGTTGCTGATCAATCTGCAGCGGCACTCGGATCACCATTACAAACCCGACCGCCGCTTTCCGCTGCTGCAGACCTATGGTGAGGACGAGGCCCCGCAACTGCCCTATGGCTATCCGGTGATGACCTTTTTCGCCCTGTTCCCGCGCAAATGGCGGGCGATGATGAATCCTCGGGTCACCGCATGGCGGGAAAGGTACTACCCCGAGATCGACGACTGGTCCGCATACAACAAGGCCCGGCACGGACTGTAATCCGACACCGGGCCAAAAAACTCTTCGAAGAGTTTTCGGCAATCCTTCGAAGGATTGCCCGCACCGTTCAGAGCGCGGCGAGCAAGGCCTCACCACCAGAGACTTCGCAGACGCCGGGGCTTTCCTCGACCTGCAGCTTGGTGACCTTGCCGTCCTCGACGACCATCGCATAACGCTTGGATCGCGCGATCAGCCCGGCGGGCGGCGCGTCAAAATCCATGCCGATGGCCTTGGTGAAGGCGCTTTGCGCGTCGCCCAGCATGGTGATGCCGGCTTCGGTCGCGCCTGTGGCTTCGCCCCAGGCTTTCATCACGAAGGGGTCGTTGACCGACACGCAGATGATATCGTCAACGCCTTTCGCGGCAAACTGATCTTTCGTACGGATGAAGCTGGGCACATGGGCCGAATGGCAGGTTGGCGTAAACGCGCCGGGTACGGCGAAGATCACGACTTTCTTGCCTTTGGCATGATCGGCCAATGAGACCGCTTCAGGGCCCTCCGCCCCCATTTTCACAAGTGTTGCTTCTGGCAGGGTATCACCCGGTGCGATTGTCATCGTCAGTCCCTCGTTGATGAATTGCATTCTGGATGCTCTGCCATATAGGGTCACCCGCAACCAGACCAATGGTACGGCGAAAAAAGGTTTATCAATGAGACAGGTAATTGTTGTGGGGGCGGGACAGGCCGGGTCGTCCTGCGTGGCGCGTCTGCGCGCCAAAGGCTTTGACGGACAGATCACCCTGATCGGGGAAGAGCCGTTTCCCCCGTACCAACGCCCGCCTTTGTCCAAGGCCTATCTTCTGGGAGAGATGGAGCGGGATCGGCTTTATCTGCGACCCGAGAGTTTCTATGCGGAGCAGCATATCGCTTTGAAACTTGGTGCCCCTGTGACGGCGATTGATCCTGCGGCGCAGACACTGACTGTCGGGGACGAGGTGCTGCACTACGACGATCTTGTGCTGACCACAGGGTCCACCCCGCGCCGTTTGCCTGCCAGCATTGGCGGCGATCTGGACGGTGTGATGGTCGTGCGGGGCTTGCACGATGTGGACGCGATGGCCCACCGCTTTACCAACGGTGCGCGGGTGCTGATCGTCGGCGGCGGGTATATCGGGCTGGAGGCCGCAGCCGTGGCGGCCAAGCTGGGGCTGACCGTGACGCTGGTCGAGATGGCCGACCGCATTTTGCAACGGGTCGCAGCGCCCGAGACATCGGCCTATTTCCGGGATGTGCATCGTGGGCATGGCGTCGACATCCGCGAAGGCGTCGGGCTGGATCACCTGACCGGCACTGAGGGTCGTGTGACGGGTGCTGTTCTGAGCGATGGCAGCACGCTGGAGGTGGATTTCGTGCTGGTGGGTGTGGGGATTGTTCCCAATACGCAGCTTGCCGAGGCGGCAGGCGTTCGGATCGAGAACGGCATCGCCACTGACTCGCTTGGGCGCACGTCGGACCCGCATATCTGGGCGGCAGGGGATTGCGCGTCCTTCCCGATGAACGGTCAGCAGATGCGGCTGGAAAGCGTCGGCAATGCCATCGATCAGGCGGAATGTGTCGCGGACAACATTCTGGGCGAAGGTCGGGCTTACGAGGCGAAACCGTGGTTCTGGTCGGATCAATACGACGTGAAGCTTCAGATCGCAGGGCTGAGCGCCGGATATGACCGGATCGTCACGCGGCAGGGCGAGGATGGTGTGGTGTCTTTCTGGTACTACGCAGGCGACCGGCTGCTGGCCATCGACGCGATGAACGACCCGCGCGCCTATATGGTGGGCAAGCGGCTGATTGAAAGCGGCAAGTCCCCTGACCCCGAAGCGGTGAGCGATCCGGCCACCGACCTCAAGGCGCTGCTCAAGGCGTGAGGATCATCGCGGGCACATGGCGCGGGCGGGCGCTTGCCAATGTGGGCAAAGGCGATCCCGGTGCGCATCTGAGGCCCACGACGGACCGGGTTCGGGAGAGCCTGTTCAACATGTTGGCGGGCGGGCGGTTTGGGAACCCGTTCGACGGCGCGCATGTGCTCGATCTCTTTGCAGGCACCGGGGCGCTGGGGTTGGAGGCGCTGTCGCGCGGGGCAGCGTCGGCTGTGTTTGTCGATGACGGGCGCAAGGCGCTGTCGCTGATCAAGGAGAACCTCAAGCTGTTGCGCTGCGAAACGGGGCGGGTGATCGCGCGGGATGCGACGCGGCTTCCGCCGTGTGACACGGAGCCCGCCACGCTGGTGTTTCTCGATCCGCCCTATGGCAAGGGGTTGGGGGACAAGGCGCTGCTAACGGCCGTGAAAGGCGGGTGGCTGGCAGAGGATGCGCTGATCGTCTGGGAAGAGAACACGCCGCAGATGGCGCCCGAAGGGTTTACCCGGCTTGAGACGCGGCGCTATGGCGATACGCATGTGACGGTGTTGCGATTTGGGGAAATGGCTGACCTGTGATAGGGTCTGCTCATGGATATCTACAGCCCGACCCTTGAAGAGTTGCGTGTGCTGGAGATGCGCGCGCAGGCCGACACGTCCTCACCCCGGCGCGACGGGCCGGTGTTGATGGCCGATTGCACCACACCGCTGGCCGGAGAAACACTCTTGTCGCTGCTTTGGAAGCGCTGGGACCGGGAGGACTGATCCCAAGCGGAGAGTTTTGCGTCGACGCAAAACGACGCGGCATGGATGCCGCGTCGCTCTTGGCACTGTAGGCGCTTTACCCGTCCGTACCGCTGGCGGTGCCACGGGTCGCTTCGACCGCCGCGCGGGCATCTTCGACCAGTTGCGCGCCATCAAGGCCACGCTCGGTCATCTCGGCGATCCAGTCCTGCGTGACCTCATCGCCCAGCGCCACGATCTGCGCGGTCACGTCTTCGCTGAGCGTCGCGATCTCGTTCCCGGCGTCTTCCATCACGACAAATCCGTCGCGGTCGCCGGTATCATGGGCCCGACCCGCCATCGCAGACGTTTCCAGACCCGAATTGGCGTCGATCACCGCTTTGAGGTCGTCGGGCAGCGCATTGTAGCTGTCCTTGTTCATCGCCCAGATGAAGTAGAGGTTGTAGAGCGACTTGTCGCCCGCCACATCGGTGTGGCTGTCGGTCAGCTCATCCAGCTTGAGCGAGGGCGACATTTCCCATGTGATCACACCGCCATCGACCACGCCTTTGGAGAGCGCCTCGGGGAATTGCGGCACCGGCAGGCCGATGGGTTCGGCCCCCAGCTTGCCGAGCAAGAGGGTCGCCGGGCGCGACGGGCCGCGCAGTTTGAGACCCGCGAAATCGCTCAGGTCTTCGATGGCCGCACCTTTCTTGTGGACGATACCCGGCCCGTGCATGTGGGCCGCGATCAGGTGCACATCGGCGAAATCGTCCATCAGGTGCTTTTGCGTGAATTCCCACGCCGCGCGCGAGGCTTCCTCGGCGCTTTTGGTGACCATGAAGGGCAGTTCCAGCGCCTCGGCCTCGGGGAAACGGCCCGGCGTGTAACCGGGGATCACCCAACCGCCGTCGATCACGCCATCGCGGATCAGGTCATATTGCGCGGTGGCTTTGCCGCCGAGCTGCATGAAAGGATAGATCTCGATCTTGATCCGGCCGTTCGACTCGGCCTCAACCTTTTCGACCCACGGATCGAGGAAATATTTCGGGTTCGCCGAATTGGGAGAGACGAAATGCTGGAAGCGGAGGGTGACCTCCTGCGCGATTCCGGTGGTTGCGGTGATGCCAAGCATGGCGGCGAGAGCGGCTGTCTTGAGAAAGGTCATGTCCGCGCCTCCTGTATGAAGCTATGTCCAAGCGCTGCTGCACTGCAGCGCAGGGCGTATCTATGCTGCCCCCGCGGCAGTTGCAAATCACTCGCAACGTGGTGCGTCCTCGGATTGACCATCAAGTCTTTGGCGTGATTGGCCAAATTCCCAATATGGGGGAATTGAAATTAATTCTTCCCCCATAGCGGTATAGCTGAAAATCAGAATTGCAGCGTGGCGGACAGTAATGTTATTCACAAAATTGAATTTATCTCTGGGAGGAGACACCATGTTATTGCGCCCCACACGTCGGTCATTCCTGAAAACCGCCGCCGCAATGCCCGCCTTTGCGCTTCCGGGCGCACAGGCGCTGGCCGAACTCGGGGGACCGGAGGGTGGCAATCCCGGCCATTTCCGCTTCACCCTGGGCGAGGCCAAGATCACCATCGTGTCGGACGGCTATCTGAGCCTGCCGACCAATGGGTTGGGCGCGAATGCCGACCCGGCTGAGGTGCAGGCCTTTCTGGCGGCGCATTACCTGTCGACCGAGACCAACACATCGCACACCAACCACCTGATCGTGGAGATCGGGGGCAATACGGTTCTGGTCGATGTGGGATCGGGCAACCGCTTCCTTGATACCGCCGGGCGGCTGTGGGCCAATCTGGATGCGGCGGGGATCGATGCGGCGGGGATCACCCATGTGGTCATCACCCATGCGCATCCCGATCACATCTGGGGCATCCGCGACGATTTCGACGAAGCGATCATTCCGGACGCGGCCTATTACCTTGGCGAGGCCGAGCATACCTATTGGATGCAGGACGGGCTGGCGTCACAGGTGCCCGCCGAGATGCAGCAATTCGTGGTTGGTGCGCAGAACTCGATCAATGTCGATGGTGCCGAGTGGGAGCTGATGTCCGACGGGTTCGAAGTGGTGCCCGGTGTGCGGGTGATCGATACGCCCGGTCACACGCCCGGCCATATGGCTGTGGTCGTGGAAAGCGGCGGGCAGCAATTGATCGCGTTAGGCGATTCGATGAGCCACGCCTACACCAATTTTGCGCATCCCGAGTGGTACAACAATTTCGATGCGGATGGCGATCAGACCGTGGCGACGCGCAAACGTTTGCTGGATATGGCGGCGACGGATCGGATGGCGGTTCTGGGCTATCACTTCCCCTTCCCCGGTGTCGGGCACGTGATGCGCGACGGCGATGCCTACAGCTTTGTTCCGGCGCTTTGGAAATTCGACTGACGCGCAGCGCGGAGATTGGCGGCGCGGTGGGACCACAACAGATGGCCCAGCGCGCCCAACATCCCAATGCCACCTGCGGCTCCCAGCCAGGTCAGGTCACCGACCGTCTGGATCAGCCCACCCAGAGCTGACCCGGACGCGGAGCCGACATAGATCGCCGCCGCATTCAGGGCGAGGACGACACCCGCCATGTCCGGGGCCAGTTTCAAAAGGCGAACCTGCTGGGGCGCGACGAAGGACCAGCCCACGGCTGACCAGACAAAGGCGAGCACCAACACAAAGACGTGCTCAATCGGCAGTCCCGAAAACAGCGGCATCAGAACGATCTGACACAGGCACAAAAGGACAAGGGATTGCACCGATCCGAGCCTGTCGCTGAGCACCCCGCCCATCAGATTTCCGACAACCGCACCTGCCCCGAACAGCAACAGCACCAGCGTGATGCCGTCCCGGCCATATCCCATGGTCTGGTCGAGAAGGGGCGCAAGATAGGTGAACAGCACGTAGAACGCGCAAAGGTAACTGGATGTGAAAAGCACAGCCCCCATCACCAGCCCGTTTTTCAACGTGCAGCCCAAATCGGACAGCGATACGGGCGTGAACCGCAATCCCGCCGGGACGCGCCACCAGATCAGCGCACTGAACAGAAGCGCCATCACCATCACGATCCAGAACGCAGCACGCCACCCGAATGTATAGGCGATCCAGCCGCCAATGGGGACACCCAGCGCCTGAGACAGGGTCAGCCCGAAATAGAAGGCCGCGATGGCCTTGCCTTGGGTGCTTTGAGGTGCAAGCGCGGCCACGACAGCAGCCCCGACTGGCGTGACCAGACCGGCCCCCACCGCAGACAGCGCGCGGGCGACATAAAGCATCGTCAGATTTGGCGCGAGGGCGGACAGGAGCGCGCCCCCCGCGAACACGACCATCCCCGCCGCGATCACCCGTCTGCGCCCGACACGCCCGGTCAAAGAGACCAACACCGGGGAAAGCACGGCATAGGACAGCGCGTAAACCGTCAACGCGCCACCGGCCGCTGCGGTGCTGATGCCCAGATCGGCGACCAGCAAAGGCACCATGCCAATGACGACAAAGGCCCCCATTCCAATGACAAAGTTGCACGCGGACAAAAGCGCAATCGGGCCGATGGGCGATCGGCTTTGGTCTGTCTGCTCTGTCATTCGGGTTATCCTTCGCGCGGTGCCGCGGCGCGGCTGAGGCGGTCGTTTATCGCGATACCCAGCCCTTCATGCGGGATCGGTGAAACCGCAATCGTGCCGCCGCCCATTGCGTCGAGGCGGTGCAGGTAGTCGAACAGATGCGCCGCAGCCTCGACCAGATCCTCGGTCCTGGACAGGTTGAGGTCACAGTCCACCTCTCCGAACCCAAGGCGGATTTCGCCCGGCTCCCATTCGGTGGCGTTGAGGCGCACCAGCGCCTTGGGTGCATAATGCGACATCAACTGACCGGGGGCCGAGATCGCTTCGGCCTTGTGGCGCACGGCAAGATGGCGGCCAAGGGTCTCGGCGAGTTCCTGTTCGGTGATACCACCGGGGCGCAAGAGAATCGGTTTGTCTGTCAGGCCGACGATGGTCGATTCGACGCCAACCTTGCAGGGACCACCATCGAGGATGGCATCGACCCGCGCCCCAAGGCTGGCGACCACATGCTGCGCCGATGTGGGGCTGATCTGACCCGACCTGTTGGCCGAGGGAGCCGCCACGCCGCCCCCGAACGACCGAAGGATGGCTCGCGCCGAGTCGTGGGCCGGAAGCCGCACCGCAATCGTGTCGAGCCCGGCTGACACAAGCTCCGAGATCGGGCTGTCCGCCTGTTTGCGCAGAACCAGCGTCAGAGGACCGGGCCAATAGGTCTGCGCCAGAAGCTCTGCCTCGGGTGTCCAGTGAACATGCTGCTTCAGGGTGTCGAGGTTTGCAAAATGCACGATCAGCGGATTGAAGCTTGGCCGCCCCTTTGCCTCGAAGATTCGTGCCACGGCGCGATCATCGCACGCATCCGCACCCAGCCCATAGACTGTTTCGGTCGGGAAGGCGACCAACCTTCCGGACCGCAAAATACCCGCTGCAGTCGCGTGACCCGCGTTGGTATCGGGCAAAAGGTCAGGAGAGGAGGTGTTCATCGGTTATGACGCCGCGTTTTTGTTGATCGGGTGGGCCGCATTCGTCAGGGTCGCATCAAAAGCTGACGGTTGCTTACCGTTCCGGCCTGCAATTGCCAAGCCGCAGCTCAAATGTCCTGACGTTCAAGGAAAGCCGTACATGTCCTACCGCGCCCCTGTTTCCGAATTTCGTTTTCTGTTCGACCACGTTGTCGGGTTTGATCAGGTCTCCGCGACCGAGCGGTTTGCCGAAGCCACACCGGAAACGGTCGAGGCGGTGCTGACCGAGGCGGGAAAGCTGTGTGAAGAAGTTCTGGCACCGCTGCAGCGGGCGGGTGATCTGCACCCTGCGCGGCTGGAGAACGGGATCGTGCGCACCTCACCGGGATTCAGCGATGGGTTGCGGGCGATTGCCGACGGCGGGTGGATCGCGATTGCCGCCGATCCGGAATATGGCGGTATGGGCCTGCCGATGGCGATGACCACGGCGGTAAACGACATGATGAGCGCGGCGTGTCTTTCGCTGCAGCTGTCACCGCTGATGACACAAGGCCAGATCGAGGCATTGGAAAACCATGCCAGCGACGAGCTCAAGGCGCTTTACCTGCCCAAGCTGATTTCCGGCCAATGGACCGGCACCATGAACCTGACCGAACCGCAGGCGGGCAGCGACGTGGGCGCGTTGACCACCAAGGCGGAACCGAACGGCGACGGCAGCTATGCGATCACCGGGCAGAAGATCTACATCTCGTGGGGGGACAACGACATCACGGAGAACGTCTGCCATCTGGTTCTGGCGCGCCTGCCCGACGCGGTGCCTGGCACCAAGGGAATCAGTCTGTTCCTCGTGCCCAAGCGCATTCCTGACGAAAATGGTGTCCCCGGCGTGGCCAACAGCCTCAAGGTGGTCAGCCTTGAGCACAAGATGGGTCTGCATGGCAGCCCGACCGCGGTGATGCAGTATGATGGCGCAACAGGCTGGCTTGTGGGCGAAGAACACGACGGCATGCGCGCCATGTTCACCATGATGAACAACGCACGGTTGGGCGTGGGTGTGCAAGGGATCGGCGTGGCCGACGGCGCGTACCAGCATGCGCTGGCCTATGCCGAAGGGCGCAAGCAGGGCCGGACCGAGAACAACACCATCACCGACCATGCCGATGTGCGCCGGATGCTGGCCACGATGAAGGCCGACACCTTTGCCGCGCGGGCGATTGCGCTGGCCAATGCGGTGGCGATCGACATGGAAACAGCGACCGGGCATGCGGATTGGGCGACGCGCGCGGCCCTTTTGACACCGATCACAAAAGCCTTTGGCACCGATACGGGGATTGACGTGGCCGAACTGGGCGTGCAGGTGCATGGCGGTATGGGATTCATCGAAGAAACCGGCGCGGCTCAGTATTCGCGCGATGTGCGGGTGACCGCGATCTATGAGGGCACCAACGGCATCCAGTCGATGGACCTTGTTGGTCGCAAGCTGATGGATGGCGGTGAGGCCGCGTACCGCCTGCTGGACGAGATGGAGGCCGATGCCGAGGCCGCCCGCGCCGATCTGCCGGAACTGGCAGAAGCGGTGTGGCAAGCCTGCGAGACCCTGCGGGAAACCACCGAATGGATGGTTGCCCATGGCGCACGGGATCGCTTTGCCGGATCGGTTCCCTATCTGCGCGGCTTTGCCCGTGTGCTGGGTGCGCATTTTCACCTCAAGGCCGCACGCGCGGATCGGGGCGGCAAACACGAACGTCTGGCGGCGTTCTACATTCACCGCCTCTTGCCCGAGCATGTCGGCCTCCTGACCCACGCGCGTCAGGGTGCGGACGAGCTTTACGCGCTGAGCATGGACGATCTGGCCGCATGAAGGATCGGAGCACCGGCGGACTTCGCTACCCATGGGACACTCCGCCGGACGAAGGCGACGCCATCGAAGTCGCTGAGGGTGTCCTGTGGATCCGCCTGCCGCTCCCGATGAAGCTGGACCACGTCAATGTCTACGCGTTGGACGATGGCGACGGCTGGACGATTGTGGACACAGGCTTTGCCTCGAAACGGGGCAAGGCGCTTTGGGCGCAGCTGATGGACGGGCCGCTCAAGGGCAAGCCGATCACCCGTGTGATCGTCACGCATCACCACCCCGATCATGTGGGCATGGCCGGGTGGCTGAAGTCCGAACACGGCGCCGGCCTTGTGACCACGCGCACCGCTTGGCTGACAGCGCGGATGCTGACGCTGGACGAACAGGCTGTGCCCAGCCCGGAAACCCTGACCTTCTGGCAGCGCTGCGGGATGACGGCGGAGATCCTTGAAAAGCGCCGGACCGAACGCCCGTTCAATTTCGCCGATTGCGTTGCTCCTTTGCCGTTGGGCTACACCCGCATCCAGCAGGGCGACACGATCACCGCTGGTGGTCGGACTTGGGACATCCATATCGGCAATGGGCACGCGCCGGAACACGCGACCTTCTGGTCGCGCGATGATACTCTGATCCTTGCTGGCGATCAGATCCTGCCGTCGATCAGTTCGAATATCGGCGTCTACGCCACCGAACCCGAGGCGGACCCGGTCGCAGACTGGCTCGAATCCTGTGAACGCCTGTCCACCATCGCACGCGAGGATCATCTGGTTCTTGGGGGACACAAGCTTCCCTTCACGGGTCTGCCCCTGCGCCTGCACCAGCTGATCGAAAACCACCACGGTGCGTTGCGGCGGCTTGAGGCGCATCTGGACACACCGAAATCCGCTGGCGACTGTTTTGCACCGCTTTTCAAACGGACGATTGGCGAGGGTGAGTACGGATTGGCGCTGGTCGAGGCGATGGCCCATTGCCAGCACCTTTGGCACGAAGGGCGGGCCACCCGCCATCTGAATGACGCGGGCGCATGGGTGTTTCAAGCCCGGTCCTGATCTTCTTCGGTTTCGAAATACCTTGGGGCAAGGGGCAGCGCGCCTCTCAGGCGCGTCCCCCCTCGGACGACAGCGCCAAGGGCGAAATGCCAAGACTGCCCAAAGCCGCTTCCCATTTGTCGCTGTCAGGTGTGTCAAAGACCAGATCGCTGCGGGCCTCGCAGACAAGCCAGCCATTCTCTGCGATTTCCCGTTCAAGCTGTCCCGGCCCCCAGCCGGAATAACCCAGGACGATCAAACTTTTTTCCGGTCCCGTGCCCTGCGCAATGCTTTCCAGCACATCAAGGATCGCAGTCATGGCGAAGGCATCATCGACCTGCAGGGTTGTCATGTCGGATTGGAAATCGGGCGAATGCAGCACAAACCCCCGGCCCACCTCGACCGGGCCACCGAAATGCACCCGAATGCCCGACAGGTTCCCCGTATTCTCGATCGGCAGCTGGTCGATCAGTGTCTCGAAGCTCATCTCGACGGAAGGCTTGTTCACGATCAGCCCCATGGCGCCATCCGAAGAATGCGCGCAGAGGTAAATCAGACTGTGCGAGAAACGCGGATCGGGCATGCCCGGCATCGCGATCAGCATCTGTCCTGTCAGGTCTGTTATCGGTGTTTTCTGGCTCACAATTCAGAACATGGAGAGCGGCGCATGGGGTTGCAAGAGCACAGACACGCAGCGCACACGACGGATCGCCCCTTTGTGACTTTTCATCGCGGCGGAAAACCTCCATCTGCTAAGGAATGACCTATCTCCGAACCCTGATCTCTGCACTGTCTCTGGCGCTCGCGACCGCCGCGCCGACGGGTGCATCCGCGTCCGACACCACCGGGCTGTCGCAGGTCGAACTGCGCCCCGGCTGGCGGATGGCCGATGGCACCCATATGGCGGCCTTGCACATCGTTCTGGAACCGGGGTGGAAGACCTATTGGCGCGCGCCCGGCGATGTCGGCATCCCTCCGCAATTCGACTGGACGGGATCGCGCAACATTCAGGCAGTCTCGACCAACTGGCCGACACCGGATGTGTTTTTTGAACAGGGCATGCGCTCGGTCGGCTACATGACCGAACTGGTGATCCCGCTGCATCTGACAGCGCAGACCGGCGGCGCGGACATGCACTTGTCCGGCGAGATGCAGATCGGCATCTGCAAGGATATCTGCATCCCGGCGAACCTGTCGTTCAACGCGACCCTGCCGCCCGATGTCACCCGCCCGGACCCGATGATCGCTGCTGCACTGACCGACCGTCCCTATTCTGCGCGTGAGGCCGGGGTGCGCGGTGTGACCTGTGCCATCGAAGCCGGGGCCGATGGTGCCCTGATCCTGCATGCCCGGATCGACATGCCTTCGGCAGGCGGAACGGAATATGTGGTGGTCGAAGCAGGCAATCCCCATGTCTGGGTCGCCGAACCGGACAGTCGCCGCGACGGTGCGATCCTTCATGCCAGCACCCGGCTGGTGCATGTCGAAGGCCGCAGCTTTGCGTTGGAGCGGTCGGAACTTCGCTTCACCGTGATCGGCGAGTCCCGCGCTGTCGATATTCTGGGCTGTTCGTCCTGACCGTCAGGCCAGACGCCGCAGCCGGAACATCGCCAGCGCCAGTCCCGAGACGAGATAAAGCGCAAGGCAGATCACCGCAGCTCCGGCCACAAACAGCCCGAGGCTGGTCATCAGCGTGATATCCCCCGCAAGCGGAGTGTCGGCCAAAGCGTTCTGAAGGGCCTGAGGCAAGGTGCCTGTGACCGCAAATGCCCCCATGGTCGCCGCAAGCCAAGCAACGATCATCGCCGAGGCCAGCGACAGGGCGGCACGAATCCCCCCACGCCGGAACCGCAACCCGCGACGCGCTGTCTGGGTCAGGCGTCCAAGATCGCTCTGAATCGCAATCAGCGACGGGACGATCAGCAGCACGAGGAACATGCCGAAACCAAGCCCGTAGACCAGCGTAATCACCGTCGGTTTCAGGAATTGCGCCTGACTGGATTGTTCGTAGAGCAGCGGCACAAGACCGAGAACCGTGGTCGCCGTGGTCAGGAACACCGGGCGCAGGCGGTCAGCCGCGCCGTCGATGATCGACGGGAACAGCCCCCGGTCCTGCGCCTTTTCGTCGATGGTGGTCACCAGAACGATCGAGTCGTTGATGATGATCCCGGTCATTCCCAATAGACCGACCACCGTGAACATGCTGAGCGGCACGTCCCAGACCGCATGGCCGTAGATCGTGCCGACCAGTCCGAAGGGGATCACCGACATCACCACAAGCGGCCGCGTCCAGCTTGCGAACACCCAGGACAGGACAAGGTAGATGGCGAGAAGAGACAGGATCAAACCGGTGCGGGCGTCGTTCAGGAACTCGCCCTCCTGTTCGCTGAGGCCCGACAGGCGGTATTCCACCTGACGTTCGCTGGCGATTGTGGGCAGGATCTCGGTTTCCAGTGCCAGCATGATGTCATTGGCGCGGGCTGGGTCGTCTTCTGAGATGTCGCCGGTGACGGAGATCAGACGAATACCGTTTTCGCGACGAACCGTTGAGAACCCGGTGCGACGTTCGACGCTGACGATATCGGCAAGCTGCACATAGGCCCCTTCGGGCGTGCGCATCTGCGTGCGTTCAAGGAAATCTGCCGTCAGTTCACCCGCAGGCAGTTCGACACGGATCTCGGCGCTGCGGGGGCCGTCGGGATAGGTCGCGGCTTCGATCCCGCCAAGACGGGCGCGCAAGACGCTGCCCAGACCGTCGATGGTAAAGCCCAGCGCCTGCCCTTGTGGCGTCAGTTCGAGGATCAGTTCTTCCTTGTCATAGGCCAGATTGTCTTCGACAGCCGAGACCTCGGGATATTGCAGCAGCGCGTTCTTCAGGTCTTCGGACGCGGCTTTCAGCGTTTCTGCGGTCGCCCCGTAGAATTGCACATCGAGCGCATCGCTTTCCGGGCCGCTGCCCCAGCTGCGAAAGCTGATGGTTTCGACCATCGGATGACGCGGTACGCTGTCCTGCAATTCGCTAACAAAAGCCTGACTCGAGAACGGACGCAGATCGGGGTCGATCAGTTCGATGGAGATCCCGCCCAGCTGGTCGGCATCCTTGGTGTCGGCCCCGGCGATCCCGCGCCCGGCATTTCCGCCCACCTCGGCGATCACATAATCAATGGGGTTGACGCCGTGGCGGTCCTCAAAGCTTTTCGCGACATTCTCGACCGATTGCTGGAAGATGCGCATCATCTCGAACGTGTCTTCGCGGGTGGCACCGGGAGCCATGGCGAAATTGCCGGTGACCGAGCTTTGCTCTGGCGAGTTGAAGAAGCGCCATTGCACGTCGCCCCGGATGAACAGCGCAGCCTGTGACGCCAGCAAAACAACAGCACCCGCCAGCACCGCATACCGCGCCTTGATAACCAGCGCCATGAACGGGCGGAACAGGGTTTCGCGCATCCAGCGGAAGCCACGGTTCACCACCCGCGACGGAATATCGTACCAATGTTCCTTGGCGCTGTGGGCGATGGCATGGGCCATGTGGTTCGGCAGGATCAGGAAGCATTCCGCAAGCGATGCCGCCAGAACCGCGATTACGGTGAAGGGGATGTCGGCGATCAGGTCACCGAACCGGCCTCCGATGGCGACAAGGCCAAAGAACGCGATGATCGTGGTCAGGGTCGCGGCAAAGACCGGAAGCGCCATACGGTGCGCTGCGCGTTCCGCCGCCTCGACCGGGGGAAGGCCAGAGCGGGCGAGATGGTCGGCATGTTCGCCCACCACGATGGCATCATCCACGACGATGCCCAAGGTGATGATCAGCGCAAAGAGCGAGATCATGTTGATCGTGATCCCGGACACATACATCAGCGCAATCGCCGCCATCATCGATGCGGGAATACCAGCCGCCACCCAGAACGCCGTTCGCGCGTTTAGGAACAGGAAGAGCAGAAGAACCACCAGCAAGAGACCCGTCAGGCCATTGTCGAGCAGGATGTCCAGACGCCCTGTGATCGCCTCGGCCCGCGTGCGGATCAGGTCGACGGTCACGCCATCGGGAAGCGAGGCTTCGAATTCGGCTGCGACCTCTTCCACTTTGCGCTGAATGGCGATGGCATCGCCCTGATCGCTGCGGTCGACGCGGATGGAAATCGCGGGGTTCTCGCCCACGAAATAGCTGCGTTCCCGGTCGATCCCTTCGATGATGATCGTGCCGACATCGCCCACCGTCAGGTTCGATCCATCGGGGTTGGAGCGCAGTGCGATATTGGCGATCTGTTCCGCGCTGCGCTTTTCGACGCCGGTGCGGACACGGGTGTTGGCGTTGCCGATGTCACCGGCCGGGTCGGCATCGACCTCTTGCGCGATGGCATCCGCGATCTCGCGCATGGAGATGTCGAAGGCGATGAGATTGGCCGAGGGCACCTCGATCACGGTGCGGGGGGCCGATAGCCCCCGGATGGTGGTGCGCGTGACCCCTTCGGCAAAAAGCCGGGCGCTGAGTTCATCGGAAAACCGCGCGAGTTGATCCACACCGACAGGGCCGGTGATGACGATATCGGTCACCCGGTCGCGCCACGTACCGCGCTGAACCACCGGGTCTTCTGCATCGGCAGGTAATGTCGAGACCGCATCAACAGCCTTTTGCACGTCATCGGCGGCGCGGGACATGTCCCAGCCCGGTTCGAATTCGAGCCGGATGCTGGCACGCCCTTCGCGGGATGTCGCCTCAGAGCTTTCCACCCCTTCGACCGACAGGATCGCGGGTTCAAGCACCTGCACAATGCCACGATCCACGTCTTCCGCCCCGGCCCCGTCCCAGACGACCGAGACATCGACATCATCGACGACCACATCGGGAAAGAACTGCGCCCGCATGTTGGGGATCGAAAACGCCCCCGCAGCAAGCAAGAGGATCAGCAGCAGGTTCGCCACGGTCCGGTGGCGCACGAAATAGCTGAGGATGCCCCCGGCCTTGCCCGACAGAGTGCGCACCATGGCTTAGCCCCCCATCCGGGATTCGATGCGTTCAACGACCTGCGCGGGCACGGTGCCCTGCGACAGCTGTTGCAGAATGCGCTGCCGTGTCTCTTCGGGCATCCGGGTGTTGGACTGCACAAAGGCCGTCAGACGGGCGCGGCGCTCTTCGGTGAGTTCGACCATTTCAGGTTCTTCGGGTGCGGCCTGTCCGGCGTCACGCAATGGTCGCACCTTGATGCCTGCGCCCAGCAGCGGCGTGCGTTCGGCCACGACCTCGCGCCCCTGCAAGCCCCGCGCGCGGACCAGAACGTCATCGCCCTGTCGGCGCAGCAGGTTGACTTCAACCACTTCAAGACGGTCTTCATCCGCGATCACAAGCACTTCGTTTGCAGCATTCAGTGCCGATGCCGGGAGACGCGCGACGTTTTCAAGTGGCGGTTCCGCGATCTGCACGGTGACGAAATCGCCCGGACGGAACCCCGGCGCGCTGTCCAGCGTGGCAAACAATTGCCGCCCGGTTTGGCCATCGCCGACTGCGGCGCCAGCGCGGCTGAGCGTACCGGTCGCGGTCAGGTTGGTGCCGAACACGTCCAGCACAACGGTGACATCCGATTTGGAGAGCTGTCCTGTTTCATCCAGCAACCGCGCGAATTGCTGCGTCGAGACCCGGAACGCCACTTCAAGCGCATCGGCGTCGATCAGGCGGGCAAGTTGTTCGTTGGACGACACCAGCCGCCCCTGCACCACGGACACATCCGCCAAAGTGCCCGAGAAATCGGCTGTGATGAGCGTGTCATCCAGACGACGCTGGGCTTCGGCCTCGGCAATCACTGCACGGGACAAGCGAGTGGTCGCCTGATCAATCCGGGCCTCGGCCTGTGCCACCGCCTGCCTGCGGGACAGAACCGCCTGCCGTGCCTGTGCTGCGGCAAGTTCCGCCACTTCGACTGCCGCAGCCGTGCCGACGCCACGATCCTGCAAATCGACCTGCCGCTGGTACGCGCGTTCGCGCAGCGTGGCTTGTTCTTCTGCGGCGACCAGTTCGTCGCGGGCAAGAATGATGGCGCGCTCCGCCTCGCGCTGTTCGGCTTCGGCATCAAGGATATCGCTTTGAACCCGCTGCAGAACCGCCTCGGCATCTGTCGGGTCGATCCGCACAAGCATCTGCCCTTCGGTCACGGTGCCGCCTTCGACAAACTCGGGCGCGATTTCCAGAACACGCCCGCCGACCGCTGCCCGCAATTCCAGCGTGCGGACGCTTTCGATCTGGCCAAACGCGGTGAGGATCGGGGTGACGGTCTCAAACTCTGCTGCAACGACGTGGACGGCGAACACACGTTCCCTCTGCGGGAAGCTGCGCGGTTCCTGCGCCATCCGCTCCTGCACGGCATCGCGCACCTGCACCCCAGCATAAGCCAGAAGTCCAAGCGTCAGCGAAAGTAGAAAAAGCCCTGTCAGGCTACGGCGCAAAAACCGCATGTGCGACAATCCTCATCAACAGTTCTGCCTATCAAGTAGCCAGAGCTGCATGTTTTCCAATAACACATCTCTTCGTTTCACGAAGTGAAATGCTATTTCCGTCGCAGGTGTTCGTCCAATCGCGGTAAAATCTCGACAAAGTTACAAGGCCGATGCCGATAATCGAGCTGCAGGCTCAGAATTTCGTCCCACGCATCCTTACAGGCACCGGGGCTGCCGGGCAGCGCAAAAAGGTACGTTCCGTTGCGCACACCACCCGTCGCACGGCTTTGAATGGCGCTCGTGCCGATCTTCTGGAAGGACACCATGGTGAAAACGGTGCCAAAGGCGTCGATCTCTTTTTCGTAGACATCGCGATGCGCCTCAACGGTCACATCACGCCCGGTCAAACCTGTGCCACCGGTCGAGATCACAACGTCGATGTCGGGCTGATCGCACCACGCGCGCAGCTGCGCCGCGATCTGGTCGCGTTCGTCCTGAACGATCTTGCGATCTGCCACGATATGCCCAGCGCCTTCGATACGACCCACCAGCGTGTCGCCGGACCGGTCTTCGGCCATGGAGCGCGTATCACTGACCGTCAGAACGGCGATGCGGATGGGCAGGAAGTCTTTGCTTTCGTCGATACGGCTCATGGGTCAGGCTTTCTTGGTCAGACGCGCTTGCAGGTCGAGAAGATCAGCCCATGCCTCGCGCTTGGCAGATGGGTTGCGCAACAGGTAGGCGGGATGGAACATCGGGATCACCAGCAGGCCCTCGGCCTCGGCCCACTGGCCGCGCAGCCGTGTGATTCCGCGTTTGCCAAGCAGGGCCTGGCACGAGATATTGCCCATGACCACCAGCACTTCGGGTTTAGCCAAAGCGATGTGGCGCTTGAGGAAGGGCAGCATCATCGCGATTTCATCGGGTTTCGGATCGCGGTTCTGCGGCGGGCGCCATGGCAGCACATTGGTGATGTAGACCGCCTGTGCGCCCTCACGATCGCGCCCCAGATCAATGGCCGCAAGCATCCTGTCCAGCAGTTGCCCGGCGCGTCCGACAAAGGGTTTGCCGATCCGGTCCTCGTCGCGCCCCGGCGCTTCGCCCACGATCATCACGCGTGCGCCCGCCACACCATCGCAGAATACAAGGTTGCGCGCGCCTTTCTGAAGCTCGCAATGCCGGTAGGCCGCCATCGCCGCCTGCAACGCTATGAGGTCGGGTGCAGCGCGGGCGGCTGCTTCGGCTTCGGCGACAGGATCGACCTCGGGCGCGGCCTGCACGGGAACGATTGGCGCAGCGACACCCGGGCCAACACCCGCTTTCGGCGGTGGGGCCACCTGCTCGAAACGGTTGATGGGCGTTTCCGAGATCGCCTCGGTCACACCCATCTCAAGCTGCCATTCAAGGGCAGCGCGTGCCGCATGCCAGTCGATTTGCGAATCCATAAGACACTCTATCCCGGCATTCTGTCGCGCAAAAGGGAACACGGTCTTGCCGCGAGACAGTGCAGTTTCTATAAGCAGCCGACCACTCCGAAAAGGCCAGATGATGCGTTTCGATCAACGACACCTGCTTGGGATCGAACCCCTCCGCCCTGACGAAATCACCACACTGCTTGACCTGTCGGACCAATATGCCGACCGCAACCGCAAACGGACACCAAGCACGGACGTTCTGGCGGGGATGACGCAGATCAACATGTTCTTCGAAAACTCCACCCGGACACAGGCCAGTTTTGAGCTTGCGGGCAAGCGTCTGGGCGCGGATGTGATGAACATGGCGATGCAGGCCTCGTCGGTGAAGAAGGGCGAAACCCTGATCGACACGGCGCTGACGCTGAACGCGATGCATCCCGATCTGTTGGTCGTGCGGCACCCGCATTCCGGGGCTGTGGATCTCTTGTCGCAAAAGGTGAATTGCGCGGTACTGAACGCGGGTGACGGCAAGCATGAACATCCCACGCAGGCGCTTCTTGATGCACTGACGATCCGTCGCGCCAAGGGGCGGTTGCACCGTCTGTCGATCGCCATCTGTGGCGACATCGCCCACAGCCGTGTCGCCCGGTCGAACATCCTGCTGCTGGGCAAGATGGAAAACCGTGTGCGCCTTGTCGGCCCGCCAACGCTGATGCCCACGGGGATCGGCGAATTTGGGGTCGAGGTGTTCGAGGACATGCGCCAAGGGCTCAAGGACGTTGATGTCGTCATGATGCTTCGCCTGCAAAAGGAACGCATGGATGGCGGGTTCATCCCGTCCGAACGGGAATATTACCACCGCTACGGCCTTGATGCGGAAAAGCTCGGCCATGCCAAGGAAGACGCCATCGTCATGCACCCCGGCCCAATGAACCGCGGGGTCGAGATCGACGGCACACTGGCCGACGACATCAACCGGTCGGTCATTCAGGAACAGGTGGAGATGGGCGTGGCCGTGCGCATGGCCGCGATGGACCTTCTGGCGCGGTCGCTCCGCGAAAGACGCGAGGCGCAGACCGAGGGCGTGATGGTATGAGCACGACCATGCATATCAAAAGCAGCGAACGCGGCGTGATCCGGGTGTTTCACATCGACCTGCCACGCGAAGCCATCGAACGGTTCACAACGCAGGCCGGCACGGGCGAATGGCCCCTGCAATATGCGCTTGGGGCGAAGACTCTGCGGTCGGCCTTTGTCGAGGTCATCAACATCCGCGATCTGGGCGACATGTCCCTGTCGCAATACCTGATCAATGCGCATGACGTGACCGGCCCCGAGTTTCAGGCGATGAGGTCGCGGATTGACGCGCTGACCGGGTTTGCGCTTGTGCTGCCATCGCAGGCGTTTGACCACACCGAACAAGACCTCACGATCTCGAACCCGCTGCGCTGGATCGGGACGTTCAACGAACCGAAAGTTGCGACAATTGCCACGCCGATCCACACGAAGTCGGCCAAAGGCGTTGTCGGCACTGTTCCCGGGGGCTCCAGCCCCAAATCGAACACCGGGCTGTGGGTCGTTGTCGGGCTGTTTGTCCTGATCCCGCTTGCGATCATCGTTGCCCGTTTCATGCTTAACTGAAGACCGTCGAAAGCCCTTATGATCGAATTCAAACCTGATATGGCGACCTATATCCGCGCCCATGCCGTGATGACGGCGTTTGCGATGGCGGCAGGGATGCTTATCCTCTGGGTGCTCGACAATCCGCATATCTGGACCGGGGCCGTCGGCGGGTTGGCCGCGGTTGCGCTGCGGGGGTGGTATATGGCGGATGAAATCATGGACGAGGTCTGGACGATGACCAGCTCCAGTCTGACCGGCCCCTACGAACGCAAGGCGCGGCTTGAGGACATCGTCAAGCTGCGCACGATTGCCGGTTCGGTGCAGGTCATCACCCGCTCCGGCGACAAGCACCTGATCAAGTATCAGCCAGATCCACAGGCGGTGATCGAGCAGATCAACGCGGCGCGTCAGAAACAGGCAGGGTGACATGACGATCCTCATCTCGAACGCGCGGCTGATCGACCCGGAGGCAGCAACCACCACCCCTGGAGCAGTTCTGATCCGCAATGGCGTGATTGCCGAGGTGTTCGCCACACCGATGCCCGAGATCAGCACGGACGCTGTGCCCACCGAGGCACGGCGCGATGCAGGCGGTAAATACCTGGCTCCCGGCATCGTCGATATCGGGGTCAAGATCTGTGAACCCGGCGAACGGCACAAGGAAAGCTATGGCTCAGCCGGGCTTGCGGCGGCAGCAGGTGGCGTGACCACCATCGTGACGCGCCCTGACACAAACCCGGCCATCGACACGCCCGAAACGCTGGAATTCGTCCGCCGCCGGGCCAACGAGGCGGCACCCGTGCACGTCCTGCCGATGGCCGCTTTGACCAAAGGCCGCGACGGGCGCGAGATGACCGAGATCGGTTTCTTGATGGATGCCGGGGCCGTCGCCTTTACGGATTGCGATCGCGTGGTGCGGGACACCAAGGTGCTCAGCCGCGCGATGACCTATGCCCGCGCCTTGGGTGCGTTGGTCGTCGGTCACCCGCAGGAGCCTAACCTGTCCGCAGGTGCCGCGACCACATCCGGTAAATTCGCATCGCTGCGCGGTCTGCCCAGTGTCACGCCGATGGCGGAACGCATGGGGATCGACCGCGATATCGCCCTCGTCGAGATGACTGGTGTGCGCTACCACGCCGACCAGATCACCACGACCCGCGCCCTGCCCGCGCTGGAACGGGCAAAACGCAACGGGTTCGACGTGACCGCTGGCGTGTCGATGCACCACCTGACGCTGAATGAATACGACGTCGCCGACTACCGCACCTTCTTCAAGGTCAAGCCGCCATTGCGGTCCGAGGATGACCGACAGGCGGTCGTCGAGGCAGTGAAGTCCGGCCTGATCGACGTGATCGGATCGTTCCACACACCGCAGGACGAAGAAAGCAAGCGCCTGCCCTTCGAGGAAGCGGCAAGCGGGGCTGTGGGTCTGGAAACCATGCTGCCGGTGCTGATGCGCCTCTATCATTCGGGCGATCTTGATCTGCCGACGCTCTTCCGTGCGCTATCGTTGAACCCGGCAAAGCGGCT
>NZ_JAEPMO010000254.1 GCF_017643905.1 Marivita sp. | reverse complement strand
GTACGTATGCGTCCGGTCGCGGGACCACGCCACGATGTGGATGTCCGGACGCAGGCGTCGTGCATAGGTGACAAGCTGTTCTGCTGCCACCGGGTCGTCCAGTGCAACCATCAGAACCTGCGCCTTGTCGATCCCGGCCGCATGCAACAGATCGGGGCGCAGGGGGTCACCGAAGAAGCCCTGATACCCGAACTGCCGCATCAGTTGAATGGTCTGGAGGTTGTTGTCGATCACGACCGTCTTGGCCCCGACCGACTGCACCAGACGGTTCACGATCTGACCAAACCGACCAATGCCCGCAATGATCACGGTTCCTTGCTGGTCGATCTCATCATGTTCGACGGATCCATCCGTGTCTTTTATCCGCTTCGACAGGTACTCATATAGAATGAAGGCCAAGGGTGTGATCAGCATCGACAGCGCGACGATGAGCAACAAGCGATCAGCGATGTACCCGGGCAGGATGGATTGCTGCAGGGAAAAGGAAATCAGGACAAAGCCGAATTCCCCAGCCTGTGCCAAGCCAAGGGTGAACAGCCACTGATCGCGTCCCCGCAATTTGAAGCTGCGACCCAGTCCGTACAGGATGATCCCCTTGAGCAACATGATCCCAAGGGCGAGACCCAGAATGCTGATGGGTTCTGAAAAGAAGAGGCCGAAGTCGATACCGGCACCGACGGTGATGAAGAACAGGCCCAGCAAGAGCCCCTTGAAGGGTTCGATGTCGGATTCAAGTTCATGGCGGAACTCGCTGTTGGCCAGAACCACACCTGCAAGGAAGGTGCCGAGTGCCGGTGAAAGGCCGACGGCCGTCATCAGGAAGGCGATCCCGATGACAATCAGCAGCGCCAATGCCGTATACATCTCGCGCAAGTGGGCTGCGTGGATGAAGCGGAACAGGGGGCGGGCGCCATAGACACCGCCGATGATGATCAGCGCGACGGCACCGAGCGTGACAAGCGTGACGCCCCAGCCGGGCAGGCCTTCGATCAGGGACATGGTGTGGCCGTGCGCGTCATCGGCTGTCGCCAATGTCCCGCGCGAGATCGAACCATCCGGGTTCAGCGATGGACCGACAGGCACCGCCAGCAACGGCAGGATGATCAGCATTGGGATCACCGCAATGTCCTGTGTCAGAAGCACCGAAAAGGTCGAACGTCCACCGCCGGTCTGCATCAGGCCTTTTTCGCTCAGGGTCTGCAGAACGATGGCTGTGGAGGACAGGGAAAATATCATTCCGATGGCCAAGGCCGTCTGCCAGACAAAGCCAAGATAAAGCGCAGCCGTCATAACCGCGAGCATGGTGATGATCACCTGCAAGCCGCCCAGCCCGATCAGCCGATGCCGCATGTCCCACAAGGCGCGGGGCTCCAGTTCCAGACCGATCAGGAACAGCATCATCACCACACCGAATTCAGCAAAATGCTGCAGGTCGGTTGTGTCCGCCACAAGGCCAAGCCCCGGTCCGATTGCGACCCCTGCCAGCAGGTATCCAAGCACCGATCCCAGCCCCAGACGCGCGGCAATCGGTACGGCGATCACTGCGGCAAGCAGGAAGACCGATGCGAGGAAAAGAAACTCACCCATTCTGATTTTGCCTTTCAAGCTGCCGCAAGCATGCCGTTTTTTGCATTGAATTGGCAATTGAAGGTCGAAAAAACTGCCAGTTTTTGCGGCATCTTTCGATACTGCGCCCAAATTGTCGGCGCACGTCCGAAGGCTTACCCGTCCGGCATATCCAGAACGACGTTCCGGCCATTCTTGGAGTAGCGCAATTCGCTGTCACCGATGGCGGCGACGCGGCCACCGTCAAGACTGTCGCCAACCTTGACCTTTTGATAGCGCCCGTTCGACAGGCGTACGAGCGCACGGCGGTTCGAAGGTTTGCCATAAACGCCGATGAGGTTGATCCGCCGCAGATTGATGGCGTTTGTCACCGTGGCCTGACGCGCCACATTGGCTGTGGAAGGAATGCTGGGCTGCACCGTTCGTGGTGCAACGGCTGCCACCTGCGTCACTTCGGCCGCCTCGGGGGTGGCGGTCTGCTGGGTGGCGCGTGACCGTTCCACGATTTGTGAAAAATTGCGGGGGCGCGTGACGGGTGCAATTGACTGGGCCACCGCGAATTGTGTGGCCTCGGGTTGGGAGAGTTCCTCTTCAGCCTTGAGCGTTTCGGGGCGCGCATTGGGACGCAGCGCGGCCAGTTCGGCCAGCGTGCGTCCGCCCAGCTGTGCCCGTTCGTTGCCTTCGATCAGGCCGCTCGGGCGCAAACGCGGACGGAAGCGTTCCAATTCGGGTGCGACTGAAACGTTCTCCGTGTCGACGCTCGGGGCCGGGTTTGCCACGGTCGTCGCCGGGCGGGTGGGGGGCACCACGGGCGGCAGACCCGCAAAAATACGAACCCCGTCTGGGTTAACGGCCCCTTCGGGTGTTGCGACGACCAATCCGCGATCATCGAGCGTGAACAAAGTTCCGGGCGCTGCAGGGTTTGGCTGCGACAGGTAGGTCTGGTCATTCCGCAACAGGTCAGAGCCGGGCAGGGCGACCGCATCGAATTGCTGCACCCGACGGTCGATCGACGCGACGTAGAGGTCGTCGAGGGTGGTCAGCGTCGGTGTCGAAGGCGCTTCGGGTGAACGCTGCCAAATCCCGGTCGCAGCATAGCGGGCGTCGGCTTCCTCTGGCGTGAGGGCAGCCGGGGGCGGTAACACGTCGGACAGGCCGTCGGCCGCTTCTGGCGGCATGTCAATCGTATCAAGAGCTGCGATCTGTACGACGGGCTCATCTTCCTGCGGTGCGGTGATCGACCCATCAAGCGGCAAAAGTTCGACATCCGGGAGACGGGCAATCGAAGGCGTGTCGGAGTCGCGGTCGAAGAAACGCGAAATCCCCTCGTCAAGGAAGACGCTTGCCCACGCTGCAACCGCCAAAAGGAAGATCAAAAGCGCACTGGTCAGTATGAGGCCAAGGAACCTTGGCTTTCCGCCGATCTGCGGCTCTGCGCGTGCGCCGAATACGGTCATGCGGGCGCGCTCGTCCTGAACCGGGGCGTCGACGGACGGGGCGGTCGTACGTGCCGCACGCATCGCGGCGATCCGCGCCACCGCTTCGCGCGCCGGTTCCGGATCGTGCCGTGGTGCCGTTACAGGGGATGTAGGTGCAGACGCCCCCGCAGTCAGAGCGGGCTCGGGCTTACCCACTGCAGCACCGCTTTCTGCAGGTTTTGTCTTGCGGCGGCTGAAAAAACCGAACCCGCTGCGTTCTGAATCCCGTGCGAGGCGTTCGGCGGCATAGCTCCCAAGCACATTGTAGGCGAGCGCAAGCCGACCCTCGGCCACATCGTCGATCATCTGGCCGGAACAGCAATACAGCTGCGGGTTTAGTCGGCCCATTACCTCGGACAAGCGCCAATAGGCATCGGTTGACCGGGCCTCCTGCGTCGCAAAAAGATAGCCAAGCCCACTGTCGCGCACATCATAGGTGCCGACCGCGCCATCGAACCGCTCGGGGTATTCGCGCAGCAAGGTCACAAG
>NZ_JAEPMO010000036.1 GCF_017643905.1 Marivita sp. | reverse complement strand
AGACCTGCTGGCTTTCATGGGTGTAGCGCCAGGTCCGCGCCACGGTGAGATCGATCAAGCGGCTTTCATAGCTGATGGTGATCGTGCAGGTATCCGCGTCGTCCTTGATTTCAGGGACATCGAGCCGACCTGAGAAGGCCTACACCGGATCGGCAATGATGTTGCCATTCTCGGCCAGAAGCCCCAGCCAGATCCTGCCCGGCAGGCCCTGACGCGCTTCATCGATCGCCATCTGCACCAGATCAAGTGGTACGCCGGATAGCGACACGGCGGTACCGCCTGCCACGACCTCCCCGGTTTCGTCGAGGGAGCCGAGCCCGAGAAGAGACCCAGCCCCGGCCCAAGTGTGTCCATTCCAAGTCACAGCCCCAAGGCCAGACCAGATCCGAACCCAGCCTGTCGCGAACTGGCCCTCGAAGAAGATGACAGGCCGGAGGCTTTGATCCGCCAGTGCGGTTGCAAAGGCGACGGTGAGATCACGGCTCATTATAGGGCCTCTCTAGTTAAAGGGCTTCACGGGCGGAGATCGTGAAGCGGTGCTGATCCGCCCGGCCGATGACCGAGGGGACCGGGGCCGTCAGCCGCAACAGAACCGACGGGGCATCGAGGCCGAGAAGCGTGCCGACCGGCACGGAAGCACGAAGCGGCGGCACGAAGGCGAGCGTGGCCTCACTGCCCAAAGGCGCCACATCCGCCGTTAGCTGATAAAGCCTTGTGGTGGCATCTCCGCCCAACTGGAAGAAATCCCCTGCGCGAAGCCCAAGCCCCCAACCCGCCGTGCGCAGGATGGTTGCCCCTGCGACTTGCGCCTCGGTCACGTAAGGATTGCCCGCCGCCACCGACACTTCAATCGAGGGATCGGGGAAGAGGAACCGGCCCCGCAATCCACCCAGCGCGGTGAAGAAGGCCGAAAGCCGCCGAGCATTGGCCCCTTGGGTCACCGCCATCTCGATCTGGTATTCCCACCACGACGCGCCCCAGTCCTGGATCTGGGACGTGCCGGTGAATGGCGAACGGGCCTCGGCGACCGACGTTACCAGCCGCCGCTCGAGAGAAGACACGAGCGCCAGCGGCAAAACAGGAATGGCCATCTCAGATCACCTGACCCCGGCGTCGGCCATCGGCCACGCTTTCCTTGGCAATGCGGGCGATCTCGGGGATGGCAGCCCGAAGGTGCGCATCAATCTGCTCGGCCACGCCCATCTGCGCCCCGCGCGCGTCGATGTTCACGGTCACGCCGGTGCCAGCGCCGGCACCACGTCCGTACCCAGCCGCCTCGCGTCGGTTCAGCACCCGTTCCCCTCGCTGCAGTATCGTCGGAACTTCGTCAGGGCGGAGCCCCGCCCAACCGCCGGAATGCATACGAGTAGCACTAGTGAACGCGACCGCGGGTACCTGCCGCGTGTGGCCCGACAGGCCAACAATGCCACCCGCATGCGAGACCGCCGCTGCAACAGACCCGCCGCCAAAGATGCCGGAGAGCGCCGAGGCGATGGGCCCCAGCACCGCACGCTTGAAGGACAGAACTGCAAGGTCCGCCAGGATCGAGCGCACGAGGCTCTTGAAGTCGAACTTGCCGGTCTCGACGAAGCTTCGGAACGCGCTTTCCGCGCCGCTGAAGGCCCCTGTCAGAGTTTCACCGAGGCCTTTTCCCCAGTTCAGCGCGTCGGTGGCATAGGCTTGAAGAGACTCCGACACGGCGCGCCAACCGGTAGCGATCCGTTCGCCAGCGCTGCCCGCGGCACCACCGGCACGACCCATGGCATCAGACAGACGATCTGCAGAGGCCGTGGCCTCATCCAGCGCCGCCGCTCCTTCTTCACCCGTGCCGGCAACGGCATCGCGAAGTGCGCCCCAGGAGGTGAGGGGGGCTGTCGCTCCATTAGCAAGGTCTGTGGCAGCACGCCGGTAAATATTGGCAGTTTCCAGTGCATCCGCTGCAATACCATCAAGGCCAAGATCGGGGGCAGTAAGTGGGTTATCCTCGAAGGCTCGGCGAAAGGCCTCTGCTGCAGCCGTTCCTGCATCTGCGGAGGTTCCGGCAAAGGGGTTCGGGATGTCGCTAAGGCTGATTTCTCCGATATGACCGAAGGTGGTCTCGATGCCGACCGCCGCCAGCGCATCCCGAATGCGCCCTGTGAAGGCGTCAATTCGGCGGATTGCGCCGTTCAGCATGGCCTCGATCCCGTCGAGCATGCGGTTGGCCGCCGTGAACACGAGATCGCCGATCACATCCGGCAGACGCGACCAGATCTCGCGCACGGCCAAAAGCGCGCCCTCGAAGGTGTTGGCGGTGGCGTTGCCAAAGGCCACGACACTCTCAATGGCACCAGCCATGCCGGTCGCCGCATCGGCTTTGAGATCATAAAACATGGCTGTGGCACGCGACCCGGCCGCGTTGGCCCCCATTTTGATCCGTTCCCAGACCTCGACAGCGACATCTTTCAAGAGCCGCATGGCTTCACCGAAGCCGCCTGCGCCAGAGGCAAGCCGCGTAAACCAATAGACCAGTTCTCCGGCACCGACGATGAGGGCACCGATGCCAGTCCTGATCAGTGCGCCTTTCAGAACCACGAGCGTCGTAGCCAAACCCCGCACCGAAAGGGCGGCCGCCGCCATCGCGGCCACCCAGCGTCCGGCGAGGAAGGTGGCGAAGGTCGCAGCGTAGATCGCGAGCCGGTCGAGATTGGCGAGCACCGCGTCGAAGGCTCGGCTGATCGGGCTGGTGGAAGAGGCCAGCGCGACAAAGGCATTGGCCGCGGCCTCTAGCGTGGGTGCCAGCGCCACGGCGATCCGATTGCGCACCCCGGCGAAGACCTGGCCGATACTGACCAGCGCCAGTTCGGACCGGCGCATCGCGGCAATCGCGTCCGCATCCAAAACGGCACCCAATGCCTGCGCCTGAGCGCCAAGCCGGGTCATCTCCGCACCGCCGTTTTGCAAGAGCGGGATCAGCCGCGTGGCATCCGAGGCCATGGCCTCAAGATAAAAAGTCATCTCCTGTTGACTGACGCCCGCCCGCTCGAGGCTGTCGACATAGAGTTGCAGGGCTTCCGGTCCTGAGAGCCGGGCGAACTGATCGGCCGTCACGCCAACGCGCGGCGCGATATTCTCAAAAAAGTCCGCCATAGGGCCGCCACCTGTCTGCAGGAAGTCGCCCACGCGGTCGTTCACGTCTTTCAGGATATCGGCGAGCTTTTCTTGTTCGATGCCGACGGTGGCCGAGGCCGCTGACCAGCGCTGGAAGACCTCTGGATTGGCATTGGCCACTTGGGAGAACTGTCCGATCTCATTAGCCGCGGCCACAGTTGAGCGGGTCATCGCGACAACGGCACCTGCGAGTGCTGTGGCAGCAGCCGTCGCCGCGATCCGGGCCCGCCGCGCGAAAGCGGCCATGCGGGTGTTCGCAAGCTCCATCTCACGGCTGAGACGGCCGAAGCCCCGCGACCCGGCCTCACCAACGCCTTCCAGCTCGGCGCGCACTTGTCGGCCGCCCGTCGCGGAGAGCCGGACGGAAACGCGCTTTTCTGCCATCGGAACATTTCCTTGGTGGGTCACACCTCGTTCCCAATGGAAACGAGGTCAGTTCAGGCCTGATCCGGCCTGAAGGTGTTCATTGATCTTGCGCACCATCACCGCCTCAATGGGCGGCAGGAGTTCTGCAATGATGAGAGGGGAGAGCCCGAGGGCCGCGCCGAGTTGCAGAGCGGCGGTCATGTCCCAGCCGAGAACAGCACCGCCGCTCATACCGCCGGCGACCCGCACCTGTCCACCGAGGCGCTGCACCAGATCCCAGATCTGCCAACCTTCCAGGGTGAGAGGTTTGTGCTGGGTCCGTGGGCATTCCGCGCAAATAGAGGGGCACACCGCGCAATAGTCACCGCCCCCGCCGAATTCCCAGTCGGCGAGAGCGGTCAGGCGTTTTTTTCCGCGTCCAGGATCAGCGCGCCCGCGATGTATTTGGTCTGGAACGCCTCGAAGATCGGCCAAATCTCCAAAAGGGCTTCGATGCCCTCGGGCGTCAGAGGCAGTGGTTTACCGTCATCATCACCGACGCCGTCCCAGTCCTTCACCACTATGCGCGCCACGGCCTTAGCCACAATGCGCGCGAGATCGTCGTTGGAATGGGCCGCATCGCCCTCAACCGCCGCCGCTGCGACAATCGTCGGATCGCTCCGCGCAGCGAGCATGACGGCGGTGGTCAGCGGCTCTACCAGCAGGCGGACACCGTGGCCGAGATCGAGCCAGCGTGGTTCTATGGAGAGGTTCAGGCATAGCATTTTGTATTCTCCTGATTCATCTTGATAGGCGTGCTGTCTTGTCAAAATTGGCATGTTCGTTCAATGTTTGAATGGCAATCGCAATGGGAGGAGGTGAGGACCATGGCGAAGAAGAGTAGTAAAGAAGACAAGGCCTACATGGAGACCGCAATGGCCTTGGAGATCACGAAGTTTCAGCGAGATAGCCTGAAAGACCAGATCGAATTGCTTGCCGCCCAGCTCCACGCCGCAACGCTTCGTGCCGAACGTGCTGAGGAACGCTTGCATGAAACAACACTCATGCTTTCCAAGTTGAGCCTGCAGGCCACATCCCACGCGGTCAGATCAACCCTCACCGAAGTTCTTGTCGAAGGCCGGAGTATCTTGCGGCTTGAGAAGCCGATCTATACCCCTCAGCCCAACGCAACGGTGCGCCATCAGTAAACCTCTCGGTCATTGATAAGGGTCACGGTGCACATCCGGCCCAGCACCGGATCACTGGCAGCCTGCCAGTCGAAGGTGGCCTGCACGCCTTGTGGCCCCGATATCTCGATCCGGGGGCGCGGAAGATAAACGGCATGGGCTGTCAGGGTCAGGCTTTCGCTTGTTGGCAAGGAATAGGAGAACACCAACTCACAGGCCTCCCCGTTGATCGCTTGGGTCACCAGCGTCTGGTCAGCAAAGCGCACGACGACATTGCCGGTCAGGGCAGCAATCGACGGGTCCGCGCCATCGATCTTCCCGTCGGCCCGGATCGTCTCGATGCGATCGAGATTGTTGGCATAAGTAATGTCGGCAGAGACAACGTTACCAATGTCAGCCCCGTTCCGCGTGATGGCCCCGTTGAAATGACCGAAACGCTTCAGCGCGATATTGGTCGGCGTGCCCGCTGCGGTGCTTGTGGCGATCGCTTCGCCTTGGGCTACGATGCTGGCCGTCGCCGTCAGCAACCCAGACCGCGCCATCTGCCAGTTCAGGCTGTCCACCATGCAGCCGGAATACATCGCATAGCGCGGCACCTCGGGCATCCCGGTCTCGACCGAGAATGACGGCAGGGCCCAATTTCCAGAGCGGAACTCGTGGGTGTAGGGCCCGGCGCCGGTGGTTGTCGGCGTGCCAAAAGCGGCCTTCAGCCAAAAGCCGAAGGCTTCAGCATCGATCGGAATAACCACGTCGCCGTCTGCCGTTACCGCATCCTTGATCGGGGCCTGCGGATCGCGGCCATAGCCCAGCAATTCCGATGTTTGCAGTGGTTGCTCGGCCCCCAGCGTCGTGCTGGCAAAGGGCATCTTGGTGTAACCGCTCACTGGCGGCGTGCCATAGGTTGTTTCAAACGCAAGCGCCATCTGCGCCCGCGCCCCTTGGGCTCGTGCCATGTTGTTCTCCTCGGATTGTCGGGATCAGCCGAGAGGGTCGGCCGTTGAATAGTGCAGGACGACCGGAATGACCGCGGCCTTCAGGCTCGCCGCGCCCTCTACGGGCAGATCGACGTGCCGTGGCGCTTCGGCCTCCACCCAGTCGCAGAGGCCACCCAGCGTGCGGTCGGCAGCGAGCGCCGTGCCGATGTTGGCGCAGAGCGTGTCGAAGGCGGCGTCACGGTCTGCACCCTGAAAGACTGCCTCGATCTCGGCTCGATGTTGGTAATGGTAGGCCAGCGGCGAAAGCGTCACCTCCGGCTCCCCCGGCTCGCCGTCGCGCAGGATCAACAGGCCGTCTGCCGGCACGCGCTCGGGCAGCACCTCACCGCGCAGTGCGGTGGCGGCCAGCGCCGAGAGCCGCGCTAGCAGCGCGGCGAGGATGGTTTCGCGGGGGGTGGGCATGACCAGACTCAAGTAAGTAGGAAAGCAAACTGCCGCGCGCCTGAACTACGACCGTCTATTCAGAAATCGGCCCGGCCAGAAGCTTCGAACAAGATCCAGTCAACGAAGGCCGTGACCTCTGGTCTCATGAGAACCGTGCCGGTTGTCACCGCGTCGTAGCCGACATGCGTGCGCAGACGTTGCGGAACGGCGAAGACAAGCAATCCAGCCGTGACCAGGTCGGCCAGCACCGGTCGACTTCCTAGGACCACGCCCTGACCCGCAATCGCTGCCTGCACAGCAAGGTTGTAGTCGCTGAAGCGAAGGCCGCCTTCAGACACGACCCCAGCCGCTCCGATCCGATCGAGCCATACCGTCCAGTCCATCAGCGCCCGTGTGCTGCTCGCCCATCCAAGCGACGATGTCTCCCAGTGAATGAACTGGCAGCGTGCCAGATCCGAGGGGGCGCGCAGTCCAGCGGCGATTGCCGGGCTGCAGAAGGCGCAAAGCTCCTCGTCGAAGAGCCGCTTCGCGACCAATCGGTTGTCAGCTGGCGCGCCAAAGCGGATCGCGATATCCGCGTCACCCCGGACAAGATCAACGAGATGCGCGGAGGAGTCGATCAGCACGTCGACATCGGGCATGCGACGCCGGAACCGCTCGAGCCGCGGAACGAGCCAGGCTGTGGCAAAGGAAGGCTCTACCGACACGACAAGGCGTCGGCGCCCGCTGACGGCACGCATCCGGCGAACGGCCTCCAAAAGATGGTCAAAGCCGAGTGTCATCTCGGACAGACCGGCGCGTCCAGCCACTGTCAGCTGCAGCCCGCGCCCGGCGCGTTCGATCAGCGAACACCCCAATGTCTCCTCCAGTTTGCGAACCAGCTGTTTGACCGCCGCAGGGGTGACATGCAGTTCCGCCGCCGCTTTGACAAAGCTGAGGTGGCGTGCCGTTGCCTCAAAGGCACGCAGCGTGTTCAGGGAGGGCAGCCAGTCGGACATGTGGTTAGATTATCTAACCTCTTGCGGTGGATCAAATAGTTTGCGGACCGTCGCTCCGTCGGCGATCCTTCAGCAAACCCAACCTCTTGCCCGAAGGACTTGCAGAGTGAGCGATTCCATCCATTTCGACCCAAGTGACACGGTTCGTGTCGGTGCCCGCCGGTTCGAGCAATCTCCGTTCCGGCATCTTTGGGAGACCCCCGAAACACTCATGGGTGTCTATGCGGGGCGCTTCTACGCCAAGCACATCGGTGAGGATGTCGACGCCTGCTACTGGAACCTGCGGCGCAAGGCGATGCTATATGACGTGCCCGAACGCCCCGTCGAGATCAGCGGACCGGACGTTGTGCCGTTCCTTGAGCGCATCTTCACGCGGCGGATCGGCGACCTGAAACTCGGTAGAGGCCGCTATGCCATTGCCTGTGCGCATCACGGGGGCCTCTTCATCGACGGCGTTCTCTTTCGCCTGGAGGAGAACCGTTTCTGGTATGTCCAGCCCGATGGCGCTCTGGAGACTTGGCTACTGGCTAATTCCGAAGGCTTCAACATCACCGTCAGCGACCCGAGATCCCGTGTCCTTCAGGTTCAGGGCCCGAAGTCCTTTGCCATCCTGCAAGGCCTGACAGACGGAGCCATCACCGAGAAGATGGGGTACTTCCACTCCGGCTTCTTCGTCATTGCGGGACAAGAGGTTTACGTGTCGCGCACCGGTTGGACGGGAGAGATTGGTTACGAAATCTACACGCAGGCCCAGACCGACCACCAAGCCCTCTGGACGCGGGTCATGGCCGTCGGAGCACCGAATGGCATGAAGTTCGGTTCGGTCGCATCCATGGGTATTCGGCGTATCGAGGCCGGCATTCTTGACAGTGGCACCGACTTCGACCTGACGACAAACCCGTGGGAAGCCGGTCTTGGCGCCTTCGTCGAGTTGGATGCCCAAGAATTCATCGGTCGCAAGGCGCTTCTGGCGGCACCCCGTGGGCGCAGGCTCTTCGGCTTGACCTGTCCGGAGGCTCCCCTGGACGGTTACCTCATCTTCGACGGGACGGAGAGCGTGGGCCACGTGACGGTTGGAGCAAAGTCTCCGTTCCTCGGAAGAGGAATTGGTTATGCGAGAATGGACAGCGCAGGCGACTGGGTCGGGCGCGAGTTGGTCGTGCGTGCGGACAAAGGGGCCACAATGCCGTGCACCATTGTGGATCTGCCATTCTACGACGCAGAAAAACGCATCCCGCGCGGATTGGACAGAACTATCCCCTGATCCTCTGGCAAAGGCGCGATAATGACGCAAAGCAAGCATTAGCCACTTGTTTGACTTCAACTTGGCATGGAGACGCGTCCCTCCACCCAATTCGCCACAATCATCCCCGGCACGGCCGCCTGCGCGCGCTCTGCATCCCGCGCCAGATCCAGCCGTTTCGACAGCTTCACCTGCGGCACCAAAAGAAAGATGGGCACCGTTGCCTTGCCACGACCCGTCTTGGATCGCGACGCAACGCCCAACCCGCGGCTGTTCAACCGCCCGTCGGCCACCAAGAGGCTCGGGCCGCGTCGACGATAGACGAACCGCAACCGTAGCCCCCGCCGCCGTTCCCATTCCCCAGGCGTGATGCGCCCACCTTTCAGGCCTTTGCCGGCCGCCGCGGTCGGTATGGCTAGCCAGAACCCATCTTTCGAGCGGATCAGTGGTCCCGTGTCGTGCGCGCCCACGATGACCGGAGCCTTCGACCAAACCAGCGCAGAGGCTTTCAAGCTTTCACCGGCCTTGGGATAGGTCTGGCTCCGGATCGAATTCGCAAGCCTCCGGCCAAGGCCCGCTTGGGTGATCTGCCCGCGCCAGGCGGATTTCAGGTCGGTTCCGGTTTCGCGCATCGCAGCGCTGACAGCCTTTTCGCCGGCCTTGATCTCGGCGGCCATCACGGCGACGAGGTGGGGTGTGATGTCCAGGCCCAATTTCATGCGGGGGTCAGTTCAATGGTCCAAATGAGCCGCTCGCGGTCACGGCGCGGCTCACCCTGGATCAGGAAGGTTTCGTCCCCGACCAGGATCTGCTCCTGAGGTCGAGGGTCTGGAATATCCACCACCCGAACATCGATCCGAGTGGTGTCTGACATAAGCCGCGCCGATCCGAACTCGGTGATCTCATCGGGGCGGCGCAAGATGCCCCGGGCGCGCGTAAACTGCCCTTCGCTGTCTCGATGCCAGATCTCGACCGAGAGATTGGCATCGAGGAACAGCACCCCGAGAGCGTCAGTGAAGGCGCTCATCACGTCCGCTTTGCCGTTCGTAGGACTTGCGGACGCGTACAGATCGGCAGCGGATTGCTCTCAATCTCAAGGCGCACCCACTCATCCCGCTCACGATCTGGGATCATCCGCGCATAAAGCGGAAGGCCTAAAGTATTGACCGTCTCGAAAGTGTCGGCCGGGGCGAAGTAGATCTCGAAGAGACCCTCGATACCTTGGGGATAGAAAAAGGCCTTATCCGTGGGCACCCCGATATTAGAGTTGCCCCCATATCGGCGGAAGGTGATGCCGCCGAAGTTTACCTCATCCACCACCCTGCCCCGCAACTCACTGGCTGCGGCAGTATTGAGATAAGTTTCACGGATCTCTTTGTGAGCCACAAGATCGGCAAAGAAGGCCGATCCACATTCTGCGCGGAGGTTCACTGGCCCCATCACAAGGCCGCCCAAGCTCTCCTCAACACTTTCGATCAGCGCCTGACATTTCTTGCGCAAGACCCCCGATCCTGGCGTGGCATTGTCGAGATCAAAGTCGATCTCTGCCGCCGGTGTAATGCCAAACTCATCTGCGAAGTTGATCACAACAGCCCCATCACGAGGATCTTTCACAACACCTTGGAGCGCATTGAGGAGATGGTACTCAAAGGTGGCCTCTGCATCCGCCCGGAGCCGCCGCATCCTGCGGGCTACTTCGACTTGCGCCTGTTGCGTAACGCTTTCCGAGCCAAACTCACGGATGCCTTGGATTTCTGAGGCCCAGAGCACGTCCTGTTTCTTGAACTGACGGCAGACAAAAGCGCGGACTTGCCGGCTTTCAGGTCGCTGCTGATCATAGCCAGAGCCCCGCTCAGAGAACGGGATCAGAGATAAGGTCCCGTCCCGGCTTTCAATGACAACTGTGCGCGTTCTGACGCCACGCTCGCCAAAAAGCCCCGAGCCAGAAAGAGTGGCTGGCTTGAAGGGGATGTTTTCCAAAGCTCGGGTGAGCTCAATAACAGAGAAGGCGTCGCCTTCAAAAATATCCATGGTGGCCATGCGCCAACCTCCGTGCAGCTATTGATGTTTTGAGAACGCGATATCAGCGCAAGATGATCCCAACTGCAGCAAGCGCCGTGATGGCTGCAGTCATCTGAGCGTCTGTCGCCCCCGCCGGGAACGTCACTTCACTCTTGTTCAAAATGGCGGGGCCTCGCACGAGCGCCACGGCCTGTCCGTCCGCACTTGTGGCATCAAGGCCGTCCCAGAGAATACCGGCAGCATTCTGGCTGCCGTTCGTGGCCGCCGGCGCGAGCTCGGTGTATTTGCCGCCCGTGGTGATCTTGCCGAGCACTGTGCCAGGCTCGAGCTTTCCTGCGCCAGAGGCCACGGTGATGGTTTCTCGAGTGTAATCGCGGAGGACTTCCCAGACGAGGAAGCCGCCCGCGTGTTTGGTCTCGGATAGCGTCGTCATAATGCGTTAGCCTTTCGTCTTGAAGGTGCGGGCGATCACATCGCCCCAGGATTGGGTGGTGGCCGCGCGCCCGGGCTGGGCATGGGCCGCGGTGATGTCAGGGGTGGCTTCGGCCTTTGCCGCGAGAAGGCGGTTGCGGACCTCGTCGAGGCCCACGTCCTCCTCAAGGAACCGACCCGCCATTTGCGGCTGACCCGCGAGGCGGCAGAGATCGATCACGGCGCGCGCATGCGCGATGGCCTCGGTGCGGATGGCACTAGCCTCTGGCGCCGTGTTGTCGACTGCGACACTGCTCTCGGACGGGACGGAGGAGCTGGTGTTCACATCAGAAACACCCGCGTCCCTGTTCTGCGGCGGCGTGATTTCGTTCGGAGGGATGTTGTCCTGTCCAACATCCCCTTCGAGATCGTGGGCTCCAGCCGCGTCTGCCTCCGATCCGCCGTCCGTGTCAGAACCGTTGGATGCCTCGATGGTTTCGCTCGCCTCAACCACTTCCGGCGGCGCATTACGGAACCGCGCCACATCAAAGGAGGCCGCGAGTTTCACGGGCTCGGCGATGCGGTCGATAAAGCCCAAATCCAGCGCATCCTGTGCATCAAGCCAGGTCTCTGCCGCCATCAGGGTGGCGATCTCGTCGTCAGACTTGCCTGACTTCGCGGCATAGCCCTGAATGAGGCTGCCTTTGACCTTGTCGAGGGCCTCGGCCGTGGACCGCATATCCTCGGCCGTGCCTATGACCAACCCCGAGGGGTCATGGATCATCAGGAAGGCGTTTTCCGGCATGACGATCGTATCGCCCGCCATGGCGATATAGCTCGCCGCTGAGGCCGCGATGCCATCGATCCAGACGGTGATCTCGCCCGCATGGCGCTTCAGCGCGTTGTAGATTGCCACCGCGTCAAAGACCGAGCCGCCGGGGCTGTTGAGGCGCAGATCGATGGCGGCATCGTCGGGCAGCGCCCCGAGTTCGGCCAGAAAGCCTTTCGCCGTGACGCCATAGGCGCCGATTTCGTCATAGATCAGCACTTCCGTGCGAGATCCTTGCGCTCCGGAGGCCCGGGCGCGGATCGTGTACCAGGATTTCATGGGATTACTCCTGCTCAGATGTCGTGGACGGCGCCTTGCCATCCTCTTTGGGGGAATTCGGGTCTAGGATGCTCGTCGGTGTGACCCGTGCGCCCTGCGTTTCGCCAGGGCTGCTTGTATACGTGAGACCCAACTCTTTCATGCGAACTGCATCAGCCGCGTTTTCTCGGTCCACTTCTTCAATGTCATAGCCTGTGGCCTCGACCACCTTGCGCCGCGAGGTGATGCCCGCTCCCATCGCCAGCACCTGTGCCTGGATGTCTTTCAACGGGTCGACCCAGTCCCAGCGGGGCGGGATCCATTGGACGGATCGGGCCGCAACCGGATCTGCATCCAAGGCGCCCGAGAGCACGGCCGTTTCCAGCCAGCGCCGCCAAATCGGGCGACAAAGCTGGTGGGCGATGACCCCGTGCTGCAACTGGCCAATGCGGCGGCGGAACTCGACCAGTTCGGCCCGCAGGCTGGAATAGTTCGCCTGCCGGACATCGCCGGTGACGAGATGATAGGGCAGCCCCAGCGAGGCCGAGACCGCTAAGAGCGTGCGGTATTGGAACGCCTCATAGCCACCCCCGACATCAGCGGGGCTGGAGAATTTCACATCCTCACCCGGCAGCAGCACCTGCATGGTGCCCGGCTCGAGGCTGGCGATCGCTGCTCCATCGAGATCGGCTTTACCTTCGCCCATCATCGGGTCTTCGGGCGCCGTCTTGGTGATGAACCCTGCAAACATCGCAGCTGTCTTTTTGCGGTCGAGTTCTGCGTCGTCGTATTGGTCCAAGAGAAAGAGCCGCACCATGGCAGGCGCCACATGCGGCAGGCCCCTTATCTGGCCTGCATCAATCGGCCGGTAGATGTGCAGCACCTCCTCAGCCGGCACCCGCACCGTCTCTGGCAGCGCCACCCGCTGATCCGTGCTGTCGCCCGGATGGCGGCGACGGAAGTGATAGGCCACCCGCCGCCCAATCAGGTCGAATTCGATCCCGCAGCGAATGCGGTTCCCGTTCGGCTCCGTCTCGGTTTTCTCGAAGGGCAGCATCTCAGATTGCAGAAGCTGCAATTGCAGCGGCACCAGTAGCCCGTCCTCAGCGCGACGCGGGCGCATCCGCACAAAACACTCGCCTGCGACGAACATCTCGCGCGCGACCATGGCCTGCAGGCCATAGAAATCGGTCAGACCATCGGCATCCGCCTCATCCGTCCAAGCGAGCCAGAGTCTCTGCACCTGATCACGCAGCGCCGCGTTCGTAATGAGCGAGGACGGTTTGATCCCGTCGCCAACGAGGTTCGCGGCAAAAGCCTCGCATGCGTTCGCTGCGTAGCCGTTGGTCACCACCAACTCACGGGACCGAGCTAATAATCGCGGGCCGCCAGAGGCAACCAGCGCGTTGATGTTTTCTAAAGGCGGGTTCCAACCGCGCAAACGGCGCTTGGCCATCGCCCCCTCAAGCCGCGCGCGCATGGCTTCAGGGCCGCCCGGCTTGGGGCGGCGGAAGAGGTCGAACAATGCCATGTTAGTTAGAGGCCCTTGGTCGTAGTGACGCGGACCTGACGCACGATCCGCCTCCCCTCGGCCGCCGCGATCTCACGGTTTAGGGCCTCAATCGCCCGATCGATCTCGGCGACGCTGCGATAGTCGACAGTCTTTCCATCGTAGCTGACGCGGGCCACGCCGGAGGCGCGCTGTGATGTCAGGGCCTCCCGGCGGAGTTTCAGTGTCGCTAAATCCACCATGCCCAAACTCATCCCATGTATGTTGACCGCGCAACGCGGCGTACCTGTGCCTTGCGTACAGATTGCGGACCTGTGGCAGAGGCCATACCCCTGCCATCAGCGACCTCAAACCGCGCCGCGAGTTCTTCCCACCTCGCGACTGACCAGCGATCGGCTCCGAGGATCCAAGCGGCTGCCCGGGCATAGACACGGCAGTCGAGTGCCTCGTTGCGTTCCCTCAGCTTTTGCCATTCGAGTTTCGCGAAGCCACGCTTGTTCTTGACCGTGACCAGCTGCTCGGCCGTGAGCTGCTTCAGCCATTCAGCGTCGACCCAGCCCGGAAGATGCACCGTTCCCGCCGGGAACGAAGCACCGGCGGCGATCTCTTCCGCCGTCGGGCGGTCCTGACGCAGGAAGCGATAGGTCTCGGCCTTAAAGGTCGAGGTCGCCACGGACCAGAGCCGCGCGCCGCGGCGCAGGCGCTTGCCGCCGATCGTGGCATCGACATAGGTCGGCCCCGTCACTGGGCTGGACCGGTTGAACCCCTCAAGTCCCTTGACCGGGGCGACCTGTGCAAATCCGACCTGACGTGCCCAGCCGTAGACGGCGCTGGTCTCGTAGCCAGTATCGATAGCGAGCCGCGCAATCGTCATGGCGGTGCCGCTGGCATGCTGCCAGGTCCGCCCAAGCAGATCGGAGAGTTTATGCCAGCACGCCGGATCGCCCGGGCCGCCCTCGATGACGATGTGATCAATGAGCCAGCTTTCGAGGCCTCGCCCCCATGCCCAGACATCAACTTCGATCCGATCCTTCTGAACATCGGCCCCGGCCGTCAGGAACATCCCACCCGCAGGCACCGTGCTCGGTTTCCACTCCTCCCGCCGCTCTGCCAGCCGCTGCCAATCTGGCGCCTCGCCGGTCTCGAACCAGGTCTCGCCCAGAATGGTATTGCGAAATGCCCGCATCGCCTCTTCATTGCCCTGTGCCGATTCCCAGGCGCGGGCAATCCGCGCCCAAGAGAGCCAGCCGATCGGCGAGTAAAGCGCCGAAAGGTGATAGCCGACCGTATTTGGATCGGACGACTGCGCTGTTGCCCGCCATTCCCCGGCGGCGAGCATCGCCGTCTTGTGGTGCTCGGCGATGGACGCCTCGCAACCCTCGCAGTGGTATTCGGCGGTCTCAGGCTGGCCCTTGTTCCAGCGCAGGCGTTCAAACCGAAGCCATTGTTCCTGGCCACAATGCGGACAGGGCACGTAATACCGCCGCTGATCGCTCGCCTCGAACTCGCGCTCGATGCGGCTCAGCCCCCGGATCGTGGGCGTCGAGATCAGCAGTGCCTTGCGCCGATGCGCAAACGTCAGCGAGCGGGCTTCGGCCAGGCTGACCGGATCGCCTTCTTCATCAGCCGAGGCCGGATAGGCGTCGACCTCATCCAGAAACAGATAGCGTGCAGGCGTCGATCGCAGACCCACCGCGGAGTTCGCCCCGGTCATGATCAGAATGCCGCCCGCGAATTCCTTCGACAGCATCGTGTTGCCGGCATCCCGCGAGCGCGCGGGCTTGATCCGTTCGCGCAGCTCCGGGCTTTCCTCGATCAACGGGTCAATCCGCTGGCGCGAATTGCGCTTGGCCAGTTCCACGGTCGGCTGCACCGCCAGCATCGGACCCGGCGCGTGGTGCATGACAAAGCCAATGAAGCAGTTGCCCGCTTCGGTCGCGCCCACCTGCGCCGCCTTCATGAACACAACCCGCTGCACCGGGCTTGCGGGTGAGAGCGCATCCATGATCTCGCGCATAAAGGGCGTGCGCGCCGTCCGATACCGCCCCGGTTCCGCCGACGCGCGCGAGGACAGCCAGCGATGCTTGTCGGCCCATTCCGAGACCGTCAGGTCGGGATCAGGCCGGATTCCGCGCGACCAGGCGCGCAGCAGATCCCTGGCACCATCAAACCCGGCGACATCGTCACCCAAGACCAGTTCTGATTTCGGCGAGGCTGTCGAGTTGGGCGCGGACATGAGCTTCCAGAACTTTCTGCATCAGCGCCGCCTCCACCGTCACCTCTTCATCCAGGGCCGCCGCCAGTTCTGACGCCATCAGCGCAGCGACCCGCGCGGGCCAGGTCACCCAAGCATCGCGTTCCTCTCGCGCCAACCGAAACATCAGCGTTTCGGCCCTTGCTTTGTCGACCAACTCGCCTTTCAGCTTTTGCAGCCGGATCCGGCGTTCCTGTGCCTTTAGCACCTCGTTGGCGGTCTTGGCCTGCAGGAACGTCGTGCCGCCGCCCGCGACCGGGGCGGGCAGACCTTCGTCGCGCAGCGTTTCCCCGACCGCAGCCACGGCAGCCTCTGGGACAGGTTTCATCTTGGGGGCGGTGGCTTTAGGGGCGCTTGGCGTGGCGCGGGATTTCGACGGATCGGTCATCGTCGCGCGACGTTCATCACTGGCTACGGCGTCAATGCTGCCATCAGCAAAGAGGACCAGCCGGCCGGTATCCTTGGCCTTCTGAATCGCGCCGCGCGACAACCCGACATGGGCGGCGTATTGGCGCTCGCTCATGCCTTGCATGCGGCTCTCTCCCAATTATTCGTTGCCGAGCCCCTCACCCATCCATTTCGGGATATCTCGGCTGCCGTGAAGGACACGCCAGACATCAACGTGTTGGTAGGCCTCGGCGTAGAAAACAAGCCAGGGAAAGCCTCGCAAAGGCCACGCCCTCAAGCCCGGCAAATCCAACTCATAGGCGTAGCGAAGCGATCCGCTCGCAGGATGCGTTGACAGATGCCAATAGGCCGCCTCCAATGCCTCAATAAACCGCAGCGCGACATCCTCACCCGCTTCCTGCAAATAGTACGTGAGAGCGTCATCAACATCCTGACGGGCGCGCGCTCTTGGCACGACAGGCTTGCCGCTCACGCCTTGCCCGAGCTCGAAACACGGGCGCGCAAGCTCGCGAAATAATCCTGATCGATGGGCTCACCCGCTGGCGACGCTGCGCCCTCAAGCAGCAAACCGCGCAGCCTCTGACGATCCTGATCCTTGCGGATCAGCTCGCGGACATATTCGCTGGACGTACCATAGCCGCGTCCGGTGACCTGTTCATCAACATAGGTCTTCAGCGCATCGGGCAGGGAGATGTTCATCGTTGTCATGCGTCCGATCTTACCCGTCTTGCCAAATTTTGCCAAGAGCCTTGCTATGAGGTCGAAGGGCGTTGAAACCTACAACTTGCAATGTTCACATTAGCACCAGAGAGAGAAACTAAAGCAATGTAATTGCTGCGAATTAAGTTGATTAACCGCCCCTGCAGAGCGACCGTCTCATCAGTCCAAAACTCGATCGGAGACGCGCTCATGACCCTCGCAGAACGCTACAACGCCGAAGCACAACGCTTGATGCCCCAGCATGCCGACAGCCTAGCCCTCGACCCCAGCATCGATAACGCCGGTCACATCGACGAGATCGTGTTCCGCCGGAGCGAATACCTCGGCGGTATGGCCGCCGTTCTTCTGGCGTTGACCGCGGAACAGAAGTGAGGATCCCGCTATGAGCACGCGCGCACAGATCGCCATTCAGATTGGCCCCGAGGAATGGGCCCACACTTATGTGCACTTTGACGGCTACCCCAGCCACATGCTGCCCGCACTGGCTGCATGGACGCCCGAGGACATTCTCGCAGCGAAGGAAATGCGGCAGGTCACCGCTGAGGCGCTGGACTGCTTCGACCCGCCGCGCGCGCCAATTGTCTATCCTGAGCCACGTTGCGATTTCTCCCACACCTACATGTTCACAAAAAGCGGCTGGGTCGAATGGAGGGCGGGCCAATGACCACGTACCCCTGCCTTCCCAGCCGCAACGAGGATTACGGTTTCTTCCGCACCCTGACCGTCTGCCCCCAGCGTGACCGCCGCAGCGCGGAGGTCTGGACGCTCGCGTCGCGCCTGATCGCCGAAGCCATCCGCGCCGACAGCGAAGATGAGACGATCGGCATCCGCGATTTTCTGGACAGCCGGATAGGACGGCATTTCGCCGATGATGTGGTCGGCAACATGACCGGCTGCAACATCGGGCTCGAGCCCGCCATCGCCGCCGCAATCCGCCGCTGGCAGGGCTGGCGCACCGATCGCAAGACCGAGCGCGAGCACGGCATCCCCGCGGGGCTGCCCTACCTGACCGGCTGGGTTCAGCACTTCGGTGTCGCCGCGAGCATGGCCCAAAGCGATTGATCCCGCACAGCCCGGTTCTGACAGCCCGCGCAGGCGGGCTTTACCCGGTAGAAGCCCCCCGCATGTCGCGCGGGCCAAAACCGGAGACGACCCATGACCCAGATCCAGCTGTCCGACACCCAAGCCATCATTCTTTCCGCCGCTTGCGCGCGCGCGGACGCAATGGTGTTTCCCGTCACCGCCAGCATCAAGGGCGGCGCCGTCGGCAATGTCTGCAAAAGTCTTCTGAAGCAGGGCTTGATCGAGGAAACCCCGGCAACCGACCTCAACACCGTCTATCGGCATGACGAGGAGCGTGGCCCGATCACACTGCGCGCCACATCGCTGGCCTACAGCATCCTCGGGATCGCCGACAATCCGGAGGAGCAGTCAGGCGGCCCTGAGCAGAACATTGCCACGCCAGAGCCCACGCGGCGGCGCAGCGGCACCAAGCAAGAGGCGGTGATCGCCATGCTCTGCGCCGAGGGTGGGGCGACGATCGAGGAGATCACGGCCGCCACGCAATGGGCCGGACATACGGCCAGGGGCTTCCTCTCCGGCGCGCTCAAGAAAAAACTGGGTCTGACCGTTACCTCCAAGAAGGTCGAAGGGCGTGGAAGGGTCTATCGGTTGGGCTGAATCACTTCGCTGCTCATCCCCACGGCCCGCTGCGTGCAGACCTTCGCGTCGCGTGCCCACTTCGCTTTGGGGTTCGCCGGTCTTGCGCCATGGCCTTCAGCGCTGCCACCCGGTTCTGCGTGCTAGGGTGCGTCGCGAAGAGGTTGTCATACCCATGTGCATGAAGTGGGTTGATGATGAACATATGCGCCGTTCCGGGGTTCCGTTCAGCCATGTGGTTGTCGAGCCGAGCAGCCAATCCCGAGATGCGGGTCAACGCAGAGGCAAGCCACAGCGGGCTGCCGCAAATCTCGGCGCCGATCCGGTCGGCCTCGTACTCGCGGCCCCGGCTGATCGCCATCTGAACCAGCATCGCGGCCAGCGGCGCCACAATCATCATGGCAATTACGCCAAGGATGCCCATCGGCCCGTCCCGCCGACCACCGAAGAACATGGCGAAGTTTGCAAGCATCGAGATCGCACCAGCAAATGTCGCGGTCACGGTCATGATCAGCGTGTCATGATTACGGATATGAGCCAGTTCATGCGCAACCACGCCTGCGATCTCTTCATGACTCAGGTTTCGCAACAGGCCAGTCGTTACGGCCACGGCTGCGCGATTGGGGCTACGTCCCGTAGCAAACGCGTTCGGCTGATCGGTATCGATGATGTAGAGCGCTGGGATGGGCATATCGGCCTTACGCGACAACTCGATCAACATCTCTTGCAGCGCGCGCGCATCGGGACCTGTTGCAGGGCGCGCGCCATGCATCGACAGAACCATCCTGTCTGAGTTCCACCAGGTAAAAAGATTCATGCCCGCCGCGAACAGCAAAGCAAGAATAGCCCCTGAACCACCGCCCAACATCCAGCCCACGCCCATGAAAAGCGCTGTCATGACCGCCATCAGCATGGTGGTTCGTATGTAACCTGCCATTTCCGTATCCTCCTGCGATACGGAACAAGATATGGGCAGCCGACGGGGCATGCACAAGCAGGTCAACGGGTCGTTGAACTCGGCGTCTTGCATCCTGTGAAGTCCGGGCGTCGCGGCCTGCAGCCCTCAAACACCCGCCGCAAGACGTAGGACCGGGCGATGCTCACCACCGTGAATACCAAACCCATCTGAAGATTTTGCGCCAGCGTCGTGTACAGCCCGAAGATCGGGAAGATCAGAATCTGCGTCATGACCGCAACGCCGTAACCGACGATCACGTTGGCGATGGACTCGATCAGTGACATAAGGCGGGACTGATTCACGCGGCCTCGCGCTCCGCTCTCAACGCACTAAAGGTCATCTCGCTGCCCTCTACAATCGCCTCATTGCCGGTGAAGTTCTGCCAGCGCTCAACAGCTACATCGACATAAGCCGGGTTCAGTTCGATGCCGTAACAGACCCGTCCTGTCGTCTCGGCCGCAATCAGCGTGGTGCCTGATCCCATGAACGGCTCGTAGACAGTCTGACCTGAGCTCGAATTATTGAGTATCGGCCGGCGCATGCACTCGACCGGCTTCTGCGTACCGTGCACGGTGGTCGCATCCTGGTCCTTGCTGGCAATCTGCCAGAGCGTGGTCTGTTTGCGGTCACCGGCCCAGTGGCCCTTGCCCTTCGCGCGTACCGCATACCAGCAGGGCTCATGTTGCCAGTGATAATCGCCGCGGCTCAGCACCAGACGCTCCTTGGCCCAGATGATCTGGGACCGGATGTTGAAGCCGCAAGCCTCAAGGCTTTCTGCAACAGTCGCCGCGTGCAGCGCGCCGTGCCAAACATACGCAACATCGCCGGGAAAGAGCGACCAGGCCTCTCGCCAATCGGCACGGTCATCGTTCAGCACCTTGCCAGTGCGCTTGGTGTTGGCAGCACCGGCTTGGTTGCGCCAACTCGGATCGTAATCAACTCCGTAGGGTGGATCGCTTATGAGCAATTGGGGTTTCACCCCATTTAGAACCCGCTCAACATCTGTGGCGACCGTACTGTCGCCACAGAGCAGTCGATGCTTGCCGAGAACCCATAGATCGCCCGGACGGCTGACCGGATCCTCGGGCGGCTCGGGAACGCCGTCTTCAGCTTCATGTGCGCCCCCCTCTGTCTCACCATCGCAGGCGAGCAACGCCTGAAGATCGCCATCGTCGAAGCCGATCAGCGACAGGTCGTAATCCTCGGCCAACAGGTCCTGCAGTTCCGCCGACAGCAGCGCCTCGTCCCAGGTCCCGAGTTCCGTCAGCTTGTTGTCCGCGATGCGATAGGCCCGGCGCTGCGCCTCGGTCAGATGACCCAGCACGATGACGGGTGCTTCGACGAGCCCGAGCTGCGTCGCAGCTAGGACACGCCCGTGCCCCGCGATCAGCTCACCGTCCTCGCCGACAAGGCACGGCACGGTCCAGCCAAACTCGGCCATGCTTGCGGCGATCTTCGCGACCTGGTCGTTCCCATGCATCTTGGCGTTCTTCGCGTAGGGCTGCAGGCGCGCAAGCGGCCAGTGCTCGATCCGCTCGGGGGCGAAGGCGAGGGTCATGGGTGTGATCCTGTACGATAGAGTGGCGCGCGGCCATCGACGGGCGGTGCTGTGGATTCCAAGAGCGGGGTCCAGCTGGACTCCGCGGGTGGACTCCGGAGGTGGCTTCCAACTGGACTCCGGAGACCACCAGGTATCCACCTGCGGAGTCCAGTCAGACGTTTGATTTTGCTATTCTTTCAGGCGATCCGGGGTGGATTACGAGCGGGGTGGACTCCCAAAAAAATCGCCCTGACGCTAGCGAAGTTCCGGGCCTCGCCCCCCCGAATACAGTCACGAACAGGAGGGACCCGTTCAATTTCAATGGGTTAAGAGGCGCAACATTTTGAGCAGAGACAGTTTTTTTCGGGAAAATCGGTGACCGTTTGCCACCGAAAAACATCTCACGCATGAGAACACAGAAAGCTGTGTCCAGTCCGGCGCTAAGCGTCTGACCGGACACAGCAAGAGATCGTCAAGCTGCGTATGCGGCCCGCTCGAACGCCTGGTAGGTCTTCATCCAACGCGGCTCAACGAATGGCAGCGACTGGGTCATGATCACTGCAGCTAGATCCGAGGTGGGATCGAACCAATAATGGCTATTCAGAACCCCTGCCCAGCTCTGTGATCCTGCGCGCCTCATGCCCGGAATGTCTGCCTCGTTCCGCATGAACCCGAAGCTGTGGGTTTTGGTCGTGCCCGGGAACGGATCGAAGTCGGCGGTGACCGGTGGGGCGACCGTGACCATCTTCTCAAAGGTCAACGGTCCCATGTGGTTCTCCAACATCCGGGTGACGCCCTGTTCGCTCAGAACCCGATGACCATTGAGTGCGCCTCGGTTCAGGAACATCCGCAGGAACTTCATGTAATCTTCAGGGGTCGAATACAGCGCGTGCCCCATACCGTAGACTTCAGGATCAGACGGGGGTGCCAGATCAAAGTCACCGAATTGTCCGTCCTCTCCCCGCGCCTTTATCCCAGCCAAGCGGGGGGCCATGTGATCTCTTACCTCAACGTCCGTGTCCGACATTCCAAGTGGCCCGAAGAGATTTTCCTTGAGGAAAGCGTCGATCCGCTTGCCGCTAATCTTCTCAACCATCAATCCCAGCCAGTCGATCGAAGGCCCGTATCCCCAACGCGTCCCGGGGTCGGTCATCATCGGATAAAACATCGAGGCCTTCAGGCCAGACAGGATCGAAACCGTTCCGGTCTTTTCCATGAATTGCCCAGGACCAGCGTTCCAAAACTCATATTCGAGCCCGGAGGTGTGCGTGGCGAGCTGCCTCGCTGTAGCCTTGGACTTTGGCGCGCGCAGCACCGGCGTATCGCCGTCCCAGCTTTCCAGCACCTGGATATCCGCGAATTCGGGTAGAACCTCTTCCACAGGCGTGTCGAAGTCCAACTCACCCCGATCGATCAGGATCATTGCGGCTGTGGATCCGACTGCCTTCGTCATCGAGAAAATTCGAAAAACAGTGTCCGTGGCTGCGGGGCGGCCGGGTGCTGCATCTCCCGATGCACCAGACCACGTGATGCCCTGTGCATTGCCCGTCATGCCGACGAGAAAGGGTGCATCTTCGGCCGAGACAGCCTCATCCAGAACTTTCTGCAGTGCCATTGTTTTTTCAACCTCCTCCAGTGATGCGACCAGAGTGGCGAGGTTCTCCTGATGCGGTCAAGCTCTATATAATTTTGGGTCAAGACCGACGGACATCGGCATATCGCTGCAAGCCAATACAGCGTTGCATGGAACCAAAACGGGGAGAGACGTCTCCGCGACGTACTCTCCCCATCATATGCTTCACATAGCATGAAATTGTTGCATTTGTCGAAAGGAAAAGTGTTGCAACACTTTATGCAGCTGCAGCATTGAGCCGGGTCGCGATCTTGGTCAGCGCAAGCTTGTGCTGCCGCCAAGCGGTGCTGCGATCTACGCCCAATTCGTAAGTGATCTCCTTCCAAGGACGCCGGGCAGCGCGCCACCAGATCAATCGACGTTCGTCCTCGTCGATCCACAGCACCCAGTCAAAGGTCTGCTCCAGCCGCGTGATGGCAGAGGCCGATGGCCAGACCCGCATGGGCTCGGGCTCCATCTCGAGGATCTCCTTTTCCGACCGCACGATCTGCGGCCAGGCGTTGAAGTAGCCCTGCACCTTCACCGGCGGCAGCTTGCGCAGAGTGCGGAACGCTTCCTCGAGATGATCGGCAACATCCTCGGCGGTCCAGTTGCGTTCAGCCATTACGCACCTCCCTAGCCGAGGGCACCGCTCCGTAGAGCTTTTCCCCCAGCTGGCGAACCAGCTCGCGTTCCGGCCAGGTGAGCCGGTGATCATCGACGCTGACTGCCAACACGCCCTGCTCGTGCCAACCATCGCGCTTGATCTGATCGGGGTCACGGCGTTTGCCGCCGTAACCTTTGGGAGTGAAGGGCATACCCATCAGGCCAGCCCTCCTTGCGTCTCAATCGCCCAGAGCAGGATGGCGACGGCATCCGCCTCGTTGTCATCAGTGGGACTAAAGCCGCGCTTGCGGGCGGCATCGATCATAGCCTGCTTGTTGGCATTGCCCTGGCCGGTCAGAAATTTCTTGATCGTGCCAACTGGTACGCCCTGGTAAGGTACGCCCCGAAGCTCCGCCCAGGTTTCCAGCGTAGCCATAAGGCCGCCATAAACATGGGCTGCGTCAGTACCTGCGTGCCGACGCACTTCTTCGAAATAGATGGCTTCGATCGGGCCAGACAGACGGTCAATCTCCGTGAGCCAGTTGGTGAAGCGTAGGTAGCGCATGCCGCCGCCATCGTAGCGGCCAGGCTTAAAGCTGACGGTGCCGGTGGTGATCAGACCTTCATGGCCGCGGATCGCCCAGCCGGTGGTTGTACCGAGGTCGAGGGCAAGGACTGTTCGGCCGCGCTCAGGCGGTAGCATTTTCGGGGTTGCGCCGACATCGGCGCTGGCGAGAGTCAGGTCAGCCATGGGTGGTCTCCTTTTCTGGTTGGCTGCTTGGGGCGGAAGACGACGGCGGTTGATGCTTGGCGGTACCGGCCGCCGTCGTCGGATGCAGATCTTCTGGGCGCCAAGGCGGCGCGCGTGCAGACCCCCCTGGGGGTGGGAGTGGGAGAACACGCCTTGCGGCGTTCTCCCCCACCCCCGAAGGGGGTGGGTTTACAACACCTAGTGTAGGATGCGCCTCCAAGTGATTGTTGTAGATGAGAACTTTGCAGTTTCGGACACCCGAAACCTGCACCTCAGCCCAATCTGATTGAGGCGTATCTGCTGCGGTCCCTGCGTAAATCTGCAGGGGTAGTTTCGGAAACACCCCCAAACTGATCACAGCTTGAACCTGCGTAATCCTGCGGTGCCTTGACGGGGTAGTTTCGGTTTGAGCCCGAAACTGGTCGAAACTGGTTTCCGCGCACATCTGCGCAACAGGGCTGGTCAGCGAAATCATGTCCGCTCCCCCTCGGGATAGACCCAGATTTGAGGGTTCTCGACCTCAAGAACGGCACCGGTCTGGGCGGATTTGTAATGCGTGGGCAGCACGGGTGTTCTGATCGGAGACACTTCACCGGTGTCAGGATCGACCTCCTCCCCCTCCATCGGGATGGCCATGCCCTCGACGCACATAAAGCCGAACCGCGAGCGTGATGGCCCCAAACCATACGCAGCGGCGTCTTGTACGAATTTGATAAACCCTTGAGTTGCGAGCACCCCAATCCGGCTTCGGATGGCATCTTTGCCCCCAAGACCGCCGGTGTTTTCGAAATTTTCGGCAAACTGCGTGATCGTGTAGAGCCGTCCCTCTGCCGCCTCGTCGAGTAGAAGCCCCAGGATCACATCATGCTTTCGGACTCGCTCGGCATCGAATTTCGCGCCGACTTCGGCCCTGACGAGCCGCTCGTTCATTGGGTTGATCTCGACCCACTCGCCCTTGACCTTGTCGATGATCTTCGACGCCAGCGCAGGCCCATTTCGCAGTTCGATCTCCAGCTTGCGCTGCGAGTTGTCTTCCTCGGGCCGGTGGAGGATCAGCCCCGAGGTGTAGAACCCGCGCAACGCGCTGGCGCCGGAGAGCGCGAGGAACGGATCGTCCTTCACCTGCTGCTTGCTCAGCTTCTTGGTGTGGTGAACGAGGATCACCCCGCAATCGGGATTGATATGGTCGCGCAGAACCTCAACCCGATCCTTTAGGAAGAACATCATCGCACCATTGTCGTTTTCGCCGCCGCCCTCTGGGCCGCCGTCAAAAAGGTTCCGGATCGGGTCGATGCAGATGATGTCGATGGGTTCGGCCGGAAAGGCGCGCCGGATGGCCCCGGCCACACGCACACTCCCCTCGGTGTCGAGAAGCATCTTTAGCTTCGGCGTGGCAACCAGGTTGTCGCGTGCGGCCGTCAGGAGACGCGGCGGCAGGCTGATCTGCTGCATGCGCTCGCGCAGGTAGTGATATTGGATCTCGGCCTGCAGATAGAAAATGCGCAGCGGGCGCGGCGGAGTGAAGCCAAGGAAGGGCTGCCCGGCGGCCATGTGCACGAGCCAGGAGATCAGAAGATCGCTCTTGCCCACCTTTGGCGCGCCGCCCAGAACCAAGAGCCCGCCCGGCGTCAGCACGCGCGGTGCGATGATATCGGCCGGCATCGGCGTCGTGTCATCAAGGAGCGCGCCGAGCGTGAAGGTGGGCATCTCGTCTGGCACAGGCGCGGCGCTGTCGAGCCGGATGAGCGGCGGTCCATGCTTTTCGACATGGATGGCCCAGAGGCGTTCGGACTCGCGCTTGAGCCGTTCCACAGGCCACTGGGGGCGCAGCATCGCCGCGTTGTAGCCGCAGATCGCCTCCCACCCATCATCCTTCGAAAGGCGGCCGTCGTGCACCATGCGGATGAAATAGCCGATCGCAGCCGAGGCGCCCTCGAAGCGCGACCAGTCGTCCTGACCGCCTTCGCGCACCGGCGTGACCAGCACCTCATCCACACGCGGCTTGTCAGGCGTGGTGAAATCCGGTGCGAGGTTCACGCCCGGTGCAGGCGGCATGTCAGCCACCGCCTCGATGAACTCGCCGAGATCGCGTTCGCGCTCGGCGTTCAATTCGACGATCTGGACCTGGGTCTTGAGGTTGTTCTTGTAATAGACCGAGCCCGCGACCCGGATCGGCTGGTGGGCGGAGCGGAAATGCATATCGCCACCGACCTTGGCGGCAATATCGCCCCGCAGGCGCGTCACGCGCGCAAGGTCGCTGCCCTCGGCAGGTTCGGTGAGTTTCCACCAGACATGGGCCTTGCGCTGTCCCTCAGCCGTGATGCCACCGCTTTCCACAACCATGGTGGGCGGGCCGAGATGGCGTTCAAGATGAGCGCGCTTGGCGGCAATGTCTCCATTGTCGATGTCGACCACCACGGCCTGCATCTGCAGCACCTCAGCGGCCTTGGCTTGCCCTGCGGCAGCGACCGTGCCGGGGATCACATAGACGGCCGCACCCTCGCGCGACGCCCAATTGGCGAAGGTCGCCATCTTGTCGGTGGTGTTGTCGCAGGCTTCGATCCAGATGTTGTGCGGGCGCCCATCGATCCCTTGACCTTTGTCGATGAAGCTCCGGACCGGGATTAGCCCGTCGCAATAGCCGAAGACCACCTCCATGAACTGGGCGATCTGTTCAGGGTCTGGCTCATCGCCGAAGACATCGGCCATGGGCCCAGCATCGTTGAAATCGCGCCACGGATTGAAATGGATCAGGTTTTCCTTCGGTGGCTCCGTCGTTTCTGCACGGTCATCATGATCGTGAGCCATTGTGGCATCCTTCCCTGTGTCGTCGTTTTCGGGCGGGTCCTTCGGGGCATCGCTCATGTCGGCAGGCTCCAGCAGCGTTCGGCCCAGGAGCAGAAACGGCATTCGAAGAAGTCCTGATTGGCGGCGAAGCGGGGCAGCAACTCGCCCGCGTCGGTGGCGCGCAAGATGCGCACACCGCGATCGGACATGCGCTGCGCCAGCTCGGCGTCGAACGGCACCTGCTCGTGGTAAAGCTCAGCCGTGTCCTTGTTGATCGCGGTGAAGAGCGCCGGGTTGGCGGAAATCCCCGGCACCTGCGCTTCCATATAGGCCTGATAGACGGCGATCTGGGCGGCGTAGACAGGCTTTGATTTTGCCACGCCGTCCTTGACGCAGGCGCGCCAGTTCTTCGCGTTCATCGTCTTGCATTCCCACAGCGCGGGAACGGCGAGACCGAAGCCCTCGGGCCCGGCTGCAATGATGCCATCGGCATGACCGCGGATGCGCCCGTCCGCGACAGAGAAGCCGAACTGACCGCCATCAGGGCGGTTACCCTTCCGCGTGTAGAGGTCAAAACCCGCAGCGCGCAGCCAGGCGACGGCCAGATCCTCAAGCGCATGGCCAATGGCGAAAATCCGCAAAGACTGGCCAGAGAAATCCTTGCCGTCGTCCTTCGGCGTCGCCGTGAACTCGAACTGAAGAGCGCGTTCGCAGGCATGCCCAAGGCGGGAACCGCCGAGATAGTCACGGGGCGTGCGGGTGGCGTTCTCAGCCGCGATCGCCGCGTCGATGGTCTCATTGATCCGCTCGTCTAAACTGGGAGTTCGGTTATAATCCAGCATCAGAAGGGCACCTCCGACTGGCTGGCGATCTCGACCATCTCGGCGCGGAAGGCCTCGATGGTGACCACGATCAGCCGATGCATGTCGCCCCGGGTCAGCTGGCTCAGTGTCCGGTCCCAGCCGATGTGCTCCATCTCGGGCGCAAGCGCGCGCATCACGGCGGGCAGCGCCTGAGTTTCCTCTTCGGTGAAATCAACCATGCTCAGTCCTCTTTTCGCTTTTCGGTTGAATGCCGACTGGCACTGCATCGAGCAGAACCAGCGGGATCTGCGTTTGCCGCGGGGCTTGTTCGGATCGAACCAACCAAAGCCGCGCGTGCGAGACGTGCAGACGGCGCAGAGCGTGCCGCGCGGATGCCAGAGGCGATCAAAGCCCGGGCGATCCGCAGCCTTTGCGGGCGGGGATTGCATTTGCGCGACATGGCTCATGCAGCCGCCCGCGCGGTTGGTGCCGCAGCCATGATCAAGCCGCGAATCTCGCGCTTGTTGAAGGTGAAGGTCATCAGCGCGGAGGCCTCGTAGCGGGTCAGGCCGTAATCGCTGCGCGCAGCCGGCGTGAGATATTGCAGCTGCTTGTCGGTGGCGGGCTGGCTCAGCCAGCCGCGGGTCTTGAAGGCGCTCTCGTCGGTTTCATGCGCGTTGAGCCAGTCATCGGCTTGAGCGAGGCATACCGACCGCTCGCCGATGCCCAGAAGTCGGGTCTGTGCCCCTTTGCGGCCGCCGACCGCGTACCATTGGCCCTCAAACCAGAAGATGCCGCCCCAAGCCGTGAAGCCCGTGGCCATCAGCGCATCCTCGGACCCGAAGAGATCGACCCATTCGAAGCTTGAACGCTTCAGGAGATCGATTTCCGTCATGACAAACCCGGACAACGCCCCACCGAGCGCGCGCTCGCGGGTTTCAGCTTCATCTTCTTCGTCGACCAGCACTTCCCCGCAGATCGGGCATTCCCGGCATCCAAGTGGGATTTCGGCTTGGCACCCCGGGCAGGTCTTGGTCGGGGCCTCACCATTTCCAGTGCTGCCGTCGAGGTCGACATCCTGTTCCAGCGTGCCATGGGTCAGGCTCGAGGTGCCGAAGTCGAGGACAATGCAGTCGGTTTTGACCACGCCCGGGAACTCGGCCGGATCGACGATTCGCAAGCCCCGGCCCACCATCTGGATCATGGTCGATTTGTAGGAACTGGGCCGAAGCAGCACGACGCACGACGTGGGCGGGTGATCCCAGCCTTCCGTGAGCACGGCCACATTTGTGATAACGCGGATTTTGCCGGCGGCGAAGGCGGCAAGGATGTTGCGCCGTTCCTCACCGGACAGATCGCCATGGATCAGGCCAGTTGGGATGCCGGCCGCGTTGAACGCCTCGGCCACATGGGCTGCATGGGCAACGGTGGAGCAGAAGACGACTGTCGGGCGGCCTGCCGCCTTTTCCTGCCAGTGGTGGATCACCTCCTCGGTGATCGGCGCGCGGTCCATGATCTCGGCCACTTCGCCCATGTCGAAATCCGACACGGTCTTGCGCACAGCCCGCAGTTTGTCTTGCACGCCAACATCGATGACAAATGTGCGGGGCAGCACCAGATGCCCTGAGGCGATCAATTCCCCAAGCCGGACCTGATCCGCGACATTGTCGAAGACCGAGCGCAGGCCCTTCTTGTCGCCCCGGTTCGGCGTGGCCGTCACACCGAAGATGCGGGCGTCGGGATTGGCATCGCGCACATGGTCAATGATGCGACGGTAGCTGTCGGCGACCGCATGATGGGCCTCATCGATGACGAGCAGGTCCAGTTTCGGCATCGACGCCAGGTTGCGTTCGCGCGTCAGCGTCGGGACCATGGCGAAGGTCACCTGACCGCCCCAGGACTTGGTCGTGGCATCCACCACGGAGGTGATGATGGCCGGATTGACCCGCCCGAACTTCTCCCGGTTCTGCTCCGTCAACTCGTCGCGATGGGCCAGCACGCAGGCCTTTGCAGTGGTGTCGCCGATGCTTTCGCCAGTGACCGCCGAAAGCATGATCGTTTTGCCTGCCCCGGTCGGAGCGATGCCAAGCGTGTTGGCTCGGGTAGCGAGCGCAGCAAGGCTGCGCTCGACGAAGAGTTTCTGGCGGGGACGCAGTCGCATGGCCGATCCCCTCACTCAGCCCAGCTGGGCCGGCCGGCGAAACCGGGGCTGGCCTGGGGCTGCGACGGGGTTTGGGCAGGCTGTTGAGGGGCTTGAGGCGCGGTGCCATAGCCGTGCCCCGTCGGCGCTGCCTGTGGCGGCGTGCTGGCCGGGGCATTGTAAGGCCTGGCCTGCGCACCAGGCATAGCGGATGCACCGAGGCCCATCACGGACGCGTAATCGCGATGGTTCGGCGCCAGTGCGCTTTTGATTTCGTTCTTTTCCTCACCATTGGTGTCGGTGCCGACATCGATGCGGGCGACAAATTCCAGACCATCAAGTTCATGGAAGCCGGCAATCCGGCGCCGCGCTTGGGCCTCGGGCGAGTTGTCCTTGTCGGAAATCCCGCGAGACGAGTTGAGGATGCCCCGGATCAGGCTGCGCCCCATATTGGCCCAGTTCGGGCCATTGGGGCTGTAGAGCCCGATCATCGACCAGATCTTGCGCTTGGCGTAGGGCCCTTCGAGCACCGTGAATTCGGCATCGAGATAGACAGAACCCGTGCCGCCGCGCTTGGCATAGCCGCCGGTCCAGCCTTGGGCTGGATCGTCAAACCCGCCCGGGCGGATGGTCAGGCGCACCTTGGCGAGCGTGCCCTTGGGGATCAGGTTGATGTTCGACTGCGCGTCGTTGAAATCGTTCCAATGTCCAGACATGGCTGGGCTCCTTTCAGCTGGATGGGGTGTCGGAAGGGGTGGTCTGCGCCGGAGATGGCGCGGGCAGCTGTGGCGGCTGGTAGGTCAGGCGCCGTTCAGCGGGCACGAGGGGGCCGCGGATCTTGTCCATCAGCTGGCCCAGATGCGGGGCCTCGAGAAGCTCCAGGCGGCCAGAACGGTCCTTGGCCGGGTAGCCCCAGGCGTTCAGCGTCTGGCAGACAAAGCCGCGCTTAAGCTGGCCATCCTCGCCCTTGATCTCGGCCATGGTGATGACCTGATCGACGATGCCCGGCAGCTCGAGACCGGTCTTTGATCCATCGATCTGGGGCACGAAGACCTTACGATTGAAGTCATCGAGCTTCTCGTCGAGGATGCCCACGAACCAGACATTCTTGCCGCGCGTATGCTGCAGATGGGTCAGCCAGGCGATCATCTCGCGCCCGTGCAGCCCGTAGGCGCCGCGCACATCGGGCTTGCCGGTCTTTTCCGAGTGCGCCTCGGGCTGGCCCTTGCACCACTGAAAGCACAGCCGCCCGGCCACGGTGATCGAGTCGATGAAGACCGTGTCGTATTTGGCGAGGGCCTCAGGATCACCAAACTTCTTGCAGACGGCCGCATAATGCGCGGGGCTATAGGCTTGATCATCGCGCAGTGCCGGGTTTGGCCCACCGATGAACACCGCAAAATCACGACATTCCGTCCAGGTCCGCGGCCGGACGGCGTCGATCGCCAGCCCTTCGATGGCCAGATCGCCAGCTTCGAGATCAAAAAACAGCGTGGTTGAGGCGTTCAGCGTCCAGAGCAGGCTGGTCTTGCCAATCCCGGAGCGGCCGAAGATCACGCCCTTGATGCCGCGGGACTCAGCCAGGCGCTGATCAGCGGTGATGATGGGAAGCGCGCCGGTCATGACAGCACCTCACCGGTCATTTCGGCGGCACAGGCGTTGCCGGTTACAGCGGTGTAAAGCGCGTCGAGCCGGTCGGCCTCGGGGAGGCATTCGCGGCCCTTGCGCCGCATGAAGTGCCGCGCGTCATTGAGCAGATCCGGGTCTTCGATCAGGTCCGGGACCGCGACGTATTCCTCGGCGCTTTCGACGAAGTAGGATTTCGAGCGCAGGTCGCGGACCATCGGTGCGAAGGCATCACACCGGTCGGCGAAATCCGTCTGGGTCATCACGTCGTGACGGTTACGCAGGATCCGCTTCACTTTAGAAATGATCCCGGTCCGCAGCATACGCATCGCGCCTTCCGCGCGTGCCTGCGAACAGGTCAAAGGGAATGCCGCGCCCATGATGTCGTCGGCAATTTTCGGGGCATTGTTGCCAAGCTGGGAGGCCACCTCCCAGACGCGTTCGGCAAAGGCTGCTGACTGGCTGTCAAGCATCGAACCACTCCTTGATGTTGGTGAAAGCTTTCGACCCCGCCGCGATGGCCGCGACGTCGAGATGATGAAACTGGCTGCCCTGCGCCTCATTCATGCCCTCGCGGGCCAAGGCGAGAGCGTCGTCCGTCGCCCATTCAGCGAAGGCCCGGAACGTCCCGGTGACATGCTGCCAGGCGGCCTGTTGGGGTGTCGGCGGGACATAGAGCGGGTT
>NZ_JAEPMO010000202.1 GCF_017643905.1 Marivita sp. | reverse complement strand
GGCGTACCGCTGGACCTCGTGCAGATGGCAATCGATGAAGCGCGTCAGGGCCTGCCAGGTAGGATCTGGTTGGGGCTTCTGGCCGAGAATGGCAGCATCATCGCCGATCCGGTTCAGGCTTTCTCAGGCCGGCTCGATGTTCCGGAAATCAAGGATGATGCGGATACCTGCACGATCACCATCAGCTACGAGAGCCGTCTCATTGACCTGACCGTGGCGCGGACCTGGCGCTACACCCATGAAAGCCAGCAAGTCTTGTTCCCGGGCGACCTTGGCTTCGAATATGTCACCGCGATCCAGGATCGCGAAATCACCTGGGGGCGCGGATAGACATGACCCGCGTTGACCACTGGGAACGCCTGCTTGCAGCAGCGATCGATACCGCCCGCGCGCGTCCTTTCGTTTGGGGCGTCCACGATTGCCCGACCTTCGCTTTTGAGACGCGCATGATCCTGACCGATGGCGAAGACATCGCGGCCCTCTGGCGCGGTCGCTACACAACCGCGCTTGGCGGCGCGCGTGTGATGCGCCGCTTGGGCTGGGCCTCGATTGAGGACATGGGACGCGCGCTCTTGGGCGAACCACGCCCGTCTGTCCTTCTTGCCCAACGTGGCGACATCGTTCTGGCCGACACTGGCCTCGGCTTCGGCATTTGCACCGGGGCCTCGGCGGTTGGGATGGCGCCCGAAGGCCTCGTCACCGTGCCGCTGACCTCTTGCCGGCTTGCCTGGCCCATCTGAACTCGGACCCAATCCATGCCTTTTATCGTAACAGCCGTCACCGCGATTGCGGGGGCGATCAGCGGCGTATTGGCTGCGGGCGGAATCGGTGCGGCACTTCTTCGGATCGGCGGTACGCTGCTTTTGTCCTACGCGGCGCAGGCCCTGATGCCAAAGCCGCAAACCACAATGCAGCCGAGGACGGTGACGATCCGCGAGCCCGTCGTGCCGCGCGATCTCGTCTACGGCCGCACCCGCAAGGGCGGGGTCATCGTCTTCCTGCACTCCTCGGGATCGGACAACAAGTTCCTCGACCTGGTGATCGTGCTGGCCACGCATCAGGTGAAATCCATTGGAGCGATTTACTTTGAGGGTGAAATGGCCCTCGACGCTGATGGCACCGCCCAAGGCCGCTGGGCCGGAAAGGTCCTCGTCGAGAAGAAACTGGGCGCCGCAAACCAGACCGCCTTCGCGGGCCTGAAATCCGCGCTGCCCGACAAATGGACCGAGAACCATCGGCTTCGGGGCTGTGCCGCGATCCGGCTGCGCCTCACCTATGACCACGATGCCTTCCCCGGCGGGATCCCGAACATCACGGTCGATCTCGAGGGCAAAGACGACATCTGGGATCCGCGGACCCAAACCGCAGGCTATTCGGAAAACCCCGCTCTTTGCCTGGCCGACTATATGGCCAACCCGACCTGGGGCATCGGCGCGCGCATCGGCCAGCCCGACGGGATCGACGAGATGTCCCTCGTTGAGGCGGCGAACATCTGTGACGAGGCAGTTCCCCTTGCAGGCGGTGGGTCGGAGCCGCGCTATGCCTGCAATGGGGTTATCACCCTCTCAGAGGTCCCGAAGACGATCATCGAGGGAATGCTCTCGAGTTTCGCAGGCCGCTGCGCCTTCTCGGGCGGGTCCTGGCGCATCCACGCGGGCGCATGGCGCGCGCCTGATGTCGTGCTCACATCGGACCATGTCCGCGAGGGCGGGCTGACCTTGGCGACGCGCGTGACGATGTCCTCGAACTTCAACGGCGTGCGGGGGCAGTTTGTTAGCCCCGAAAATGATTGGCAGCCGGATGACTTCCCGGCCTATTCAAGCGCTGTCTATGTGGCCGAGGACGGTGGCGAACAAAAGTGGCGCGATATCTCGCTGCCGTTCACGATCTCGGCTGCCATGGCGCAGCGGCTTGCGAAAATCGAGCTCGAGCGCGCGCGTCGGCAGATGACAGTGCGGCTCTCGGGCAAGCTCTCCGCCTGGGCCGCCACCGTCGGGGATGTGGTGACGCTCTCCTACGCCCGCTGGGGCTTTGCCGGCAAACCCTTCGAGGTGCATGGGGTGAGCCTAGATCTGACGGCCTCGGGCGATGGGGCGCTCCTCCTGCCGGAACTCGTTCTGCGCGAGACCTCGCCCTTGGTTTATGACTGGTCAGCGTCCGAGCAGCAAATCTACGCCGCTGCACCACGCACGGCTCTGCCGAATGCCTATGATATCCCGGCACCCGGCGCACCGCAGGTCACCGAGGACCTCTATGTCACACGGGATGGGGGTGGGCTGAAGGTTCTAGCCAAGGTCGCTTGGGAAGCCGCACCCTCGGGATTTGTCGCGGCCTATCAGCTGCAAGGCAAACTGACGGAAGCTGCCGACTGGATCGACTATGGCCGTACCGACGGGACTGCCCTTGAAATCCGCGATATCGCGCCGGGGGATTGGGCCTTCCGCGTGAAGGCGATCTCGGTTCTGGGTGTCTCCTCGCCCTGGCAGGAAACCCAAGCCGAAATCCTCGGGCTCACCGCCCCTCCGGCCCAACTCGAGAATGTGACACTGCAAACGGCGGGCGGGCTTGCGATCCTGAAGTGGTCGCGGTCGGCCGATCCCGACGTCCGCGTGGGCGGCAATATCGTTATCCGCCATTCCAAGGAAGCGACGGCAACCTGGGCCGACAGCTATTCGATGGACCGGGTCTCGGGCGGCGAAGCCATCGCCGTGGTGCCGCTCAAACCCGGCACCTATCTGGTGCGAGCTGAAGACAGCGGTGGGCGCGCGGGCCCGGACACCCGGGTCTCGACCAAGGGCGCGCAGGTGCTGGCCTTCTCGACCTTGGACTTCCTGCAGGCCGATCCCGGCTTCTTCGGCCCGAAATCTGGGCTGCAGGTCACGGGTTCGACCCTGACGCTGGCAACGGCAACCGCGAACGGCGTGACACAGGTAAGCACGATGGAGGGGCAGTACGGCTTTGCCGCTGGGCTCGATCTCGGTGCTGTGAAACGTGTCCGCCTCCGATCCGAAATCGGCGTGGCGGCACTGGCACTCAACGACCGCATCGATGCGCGCACTGCCTTGATGGACACATGGGCCGACTTTGACGGATCGGCCGGTGCAGAAATCGATGTGCTCTTTGAGATCCGCGAGACCGATGACGATCCTGCCGCATCACCGAACTGGGGTCCCTGGGGCCGTCTCGACAACCACGAAATCGAGGCCCGTGCGGTGGAAGCGCGGGCGTTTCTCACGACGAAGGACGCGTCCTACACGCCCATCGTCAGCCAATTGCGGCTTTACGCCGATGAGGTGGCCTAATGGCGCAGACATCCAACTTCGTGATCGCGAACGACGCAGGCGCCGCCGTTCGGGCGCGCATCAATGAGGTGATCGCGGCCCTGCATTCGACGAGCGCAGGGGCCTCCGCGCCGACGGCGACGACGGCAGGTATGCTCTGGGTCGACACCTCGGTCTCGCCGCCGGTGCTGCGTCGCCGGAACGCCACGAACACGGGCTGGGATGCGCTGCTCGATGCGGCAGGCAATCTGGCGGGGCTCGCGAACACGGCCGTCGCGCGCACGAACCTTGGCCTCGGGACAATGGCGACGAAATCCGCAGCTGACTATGACGTGGCGATTGCTGCGAAAGCCGCACTGTCCGGAGCGACCTTCACCGGCGTCGTCACGGCCCCAAACTTCGTCTCATCCTCCGACGCCCGCCTGAAATCCGATGTCGAGACCATTGCGGATGCGCTGGCCTTGGTCTCGGCCATGCGCGGCGTCCGCTTCACGATGGATGGCAGCCGCCAGATCGGGGTCATTGCTCAGGAGGTCGAGACTGTGCTGCCCGAGGTGGTCCGCGACAATGAGGTGGGCCAGCTCTCCGTCGCTTACGGCAATATCACCGGCCTTCTGATCGAGGCCGTCAAGGAACTGGCCGCCCGCGTGGCGGCGCTTGAGGAGGCACGCCCATGAATGATGGTGGGTTCATCGACATGATCAATTCGTTCTTCGGAGGCGCAGTGACCACGCTGATCGGGGCCTTTACCGGGCGGCTGATGTGGCATTCGGGCGAGGTGAAACTCGGCAACCGCCGCTTCTTCGGAAAGGAACTCCTCTGGGAAATCCCCGTGGCCGTCGGCATGGCGCTGATCGGGGAGGCAGCGGCACGCTATATAGGCTTGTCGCAACCGGTCTCGACCGGGTTTGTGGCCACGCTCGCATACCTGGGCCCTCGTGGGGCGGAAGCTCTGCTGGCCGCCTGGCTCTGCCGCAAGAAATAACCCGCCCAACACACACAGAAATCCTGCGCGCCGTCCCATTTGGGGCGGCGTTTTTTTTGCACGGGAGACAACCATGACGCCGTTCGATATCGCCCGCAGCTACATCGGCACAACCGAGGGGCCGGGCCCCGCCGACAATCCCATCATCATGGAGATGTACGCCTCGGTCGGTCACGACTGGGTTGAACATGACTCTGTGGCCTGGTGCGCTGCATTCGTCGGGCACTGCCTCGAGAGGGCCGGGATCCGCTCGACCCGTAAGCTGACCGCGCGCTCTTATCTCGAATGGGGTGTGCCGGTGGAGGTTGCCGACGCCCAGCGGGGCGACATCGGCGTGATCCCCCGCGGCTCGTCCAGCTGGCAGGGCCATGTCTTCTTCATCGACCGGATCGAGGGACAATGGCTCTGGGGCTTGGGCGGCAACCAAGACGACGCCGTCAATATGAAGCGCTACCCGGTCTCGAAGCTCCTCGGGGTGCGGCGCGCGGGCGGCGTGACCAGCAACGTCATCATGTCCGTGCGCGACGTGCAGGCGCGGCTCCGATCGCTTGGCTATCATGAGGTTGGCGAGGTGGACGGCCGGATAGGACCGCGGACTCGCGGAGCCATCCTGGCCTTTCGGCAGGACAACGACCTGGCCCTCGTGCCCATCATCGATGTGGCGCTGACCGAGGCGCTGGAGAATGCGTCACCTCGGGAAATCGCACCTGAGAGGGCATCTGGCACGCCTGCAGAAAGCCGGATCGTAACAGCATCCAATGCGCAGATCGGTCTCGGTGTCATTGGCGCGGCGGGATCGATCGGCAGCCAGATCGCACCTGCACTCTTGGAGGCCGAGCAGGCCCGCGATATGGCCGGGCGCGTGTTCACCTTGATCGGGCTGGAAAGCTGGCTCGCGAACGCCCTGCCATGGGTTGGTGCGGCGGTGTTCATTGGCGTGGTCGTTTATGCGCTGCGCGCGAAAGCAGCCCGGATCGACGACCACCGTTCGGGGAAAACGCCATGAGCCTCGTTCTAACCGCGCTGCTCTCCGGCCTTGGCCGTCGCTTTGCCTATTGGGGCGCGATTGTTGGTGCCATGGGCTTCGCAATCTGGATCCTGATCCGGCAGGGCAAGCACGCCGCAGAGGCCGACCTCGCCATTCGCCGCGCCGACGCCCGGGTTCGTGCACTGCAAACATCCAAGGAAATCCGCCATGACCTTCAAAATGCTGATCGTGCCGATCTTGAGCGCCGGGCTGACCGCTGGATGCGCGATTGACCCGCGGGGTTTGCGGGACGATTGCGATTGGGCCGAACCCATTTATCCTTCTCGTGGTGATGTGCTGAGCGACGGCACTTTGGCCCAGATCGTTGCCCATAACGAGGTCGGTGCGCGGCTCTGTGGGTGGCAGCCATGACAGTCGCAACCCTCAGCGAAGGGCCTGCTATTTTGGTTGGCTACGCCTGGCGGCTGCAGATTGAAGCGGAAGCACCGGTCTTTGCCGAGGGTGCAAGCTATGCTGGCCATCTGCGCCTCAAACCCAGTGACCCGACGCTGCTGGCAGAACTCTCGAGCGCGGATGGTGGGATAGAGCACATCACCGACATGGTATTGGAACTGTCTTTGACACCGTCCCAAACTGCAGTGCTCTCACCCGGACGCGTGGTGCTGGACTTGGTGCGCACTGATCTCAATCCAGACCTGCACTTGGGCTTCCTTCTCGAAATCCCCGTGATGTTGCCGGTGACGCGAGGGCT
>NZ_JAEPMO010000134.1 GCF_017643905.1 Marivita sp. | reverse complement strand
GATACCGCACGCAACCGGCGGTGCGCACGCCGCTCTTGATCGGGGTGCTTGGCGTGATGGGCTGGCTCTACCTGTCGCTGATCTCGCAACCCGGCACGGCGATCACGGTGCTCCCCGACGCGGTGGATCTCTTCAACCTGCAGGGTGGCATTCTGGTCGTGTTCGTCTCGGTGGTCTTCGTCAACTCGCCCACGGTGTTCCGCATCGTCCGGGGGTTGGCGATGGATATCAAGACGCGGGACTATGTCGCTGCCGCACAGACCCGGGGGGAGCGGCCATGGTACATCATGCTGTGGGAGATCCTGCCAAACGCGCGCGGGCCGCTGATCGTCGATTTCTGCCTGCGGATCGGCTACACAACGATCCTTCTGGGCACCTTGGGGTTCTTCGGACTGGGCCTGCCGCCGGAAAGCCCGGATTGGGGCACGACGATCAATGACGGGCGACGTTTGCTGCAGATTTACCTGCACCCTGCGATGGTCCCCGCCTTTGCGCTTTTGAGCATGGTGCTTGGGTTGAACTTGTTGGCCGATGGGCTGCGAGAGGAATCGTTGCGCGATTGATGATGTTAGGATTGGGGGCGCTGCCCCCAAACCCCCGAAGTATTTGTGAACCAGAGAAGCAGGGAACCTGCCCTGCCATCCCAACCGGGAGAGACAAGATGAAAGACAGCTACGACGGACCCATTCTCGAGATCGACAGCCTGTCGATTTCGTTCTTCACCCGGCTGCGGGAAATTCCGGCGGTGATGGATTTCTCGGTCCGGGTGATGCCCGGCGAGGCGGTTGGGCTTGTGGGCGAGTCGGGCTGCGGGAAGTCTACCGTGGCGCTGGGCGTGATGCAGGATCTGGGCAAGAACGGGCGCATCGTCGGCGGGTCGATCAAGTTCAAGGGGCGCGACCTGAACGAGATGAGCCAGGAAGAGCTGCGCAAGATCCGCGGCTCCGAGATTGCGATGATCTACCAAGAGCCGATGGCGTCGCTGAACCCGGCGATGAAGATCGGCAGGCAGCTGATGGAAGTGCCGATGATCCATCGTGGATCGTCCGAGAAAGAGGCCTATGACCGCGCGCTGCAGGTGGTCACGGATGTGAAACTGCCTGACCCCGCGCGTATTCTCGATGCCTATCCGCACCAGTTGTCCGGCGGTCAGCAACAGCGCATCGTGATTGCCATGGCGCTGATGGCCGAGCCATCGCTGCTCATCCTCGATGAGCCGACAACCGCGCTTGACGTGACGGTAGAGGCGGCGGTGGTCGAACTGGTTAAGGAGTTGGGCCAGAAATACGGCACCTCGATGCTGTTTATCAGCCACAACCTTGGTCTGGTGCTGGAAACCTGCGACCGGCTCTGCGTGATGTATTCCGGCGAAGCGGTGGAACGCGGGTCGATCAAGGATGTGTTCGACGAGATGCAGCACCCCTACACGCAGGCGCTGTTCCGGTCGATCCCCCTGCCCGGTGCCGACAAGAACGCGCGACCCCTGCGCGCCATCCCCGGCAATTTCCCCTTGCCACATGAACGTCCCAAGGGCTGCAATTTCGGGCCGCGTTGTGATTACTTCGAGGCCGGCCGCTGCGATGCGGGCGACATCAGGATGTTCGATGTTCCGGGCAATGAGCGCCACGCGACGCGCTGTTTGCGGTTTCAGGAGATCGACTGGCAGGCCCCAATGGTGGCGGGCAATACGACGCAGAAATCGGAACCGGGTCGGGTTGTTCTCAAGATGGACAACCTCAAGAAATATTACGAGGTGGCGGCAAACGCGCTTTTCGGAAAACGCGGCGATACAAAGGTCGTCAAGGCCAACGAGACCCTGAGTTTCGAGGCGCGGGAATCCGAGACATTGGCCATCGTGGGTGAATCCGGTTGCGGGAAATCCACTTTTGCCAAGGTGTTGATGGGGCTTGAGACCGCGACGGACGGGCAGATCCTGCTCGACAACCGCAACATCGAATCCACCCCGATTGAAAAGCGCGACACGCAGACGATCGCCGATGTGCAGATGGTCTTCCAGAACCCGTTCGACACGCTCAACCCGTCGATGACCGTGGGACGGCAGATCATCCGCGCGCTTGAGGTATTCGGGATCGGCAACAGCGACGCCGAGCGGCGCGAGCGGATGTTGCAACTTCTGGACCTCGTGAAGCTGCCGCGCGCCTTTGCAGACCGGATGCCACGGCAGTTGTCGGGAGGACAGAAACAACGTGTCGGCATCGCCCGCGCTTTTGCCGGAAACGCGCGGATCGTGGTGGCGGACGAGCCGGTGTCGGCGCTGGATGTGTCGGTTCAGGCGGCGGTGACGGACCTGCTCATGGAGATCCAACGCGAACAAAAAACCACGCTGCTTTTCATCAGCCATGACCTGAGCATCGTGCGCTATCTATCTGATCGCGTTATGGTTATGTATCTTGGCCATGTGGTGGAGCTGGGCACTACCGATCAGGTCTTCGCGCCGCCTTACCACCCCTATACAGAGGCGCTGTTGTCAGCCGTTCCCATCGCGGACACACGGGTGACAAAGAAGCACATCGTGTTGGAGGGAGACATTCCTTCGGCCATGAACCCGCCGCCGGGCTGTCCGTTCCAAACGCGCTGCCGCTGGAAGTCGCAGGTGCCGGGAGCTCTGTGCGAGAAAGAGGTGCCGCCGATGCGTCAATTGGGAGAGGGGCATCAGGTCAAATGCCATCTGAGCGATGCGCAATTGGCGGTAATGGAACCAGTCATCCAGATCGCTGCTGAATAGCCAGAGGATGAAGCCGCTTTTGGCGCGGCCCAGAGAACTGGATCGGTGTATCGTGAAACGCAGCAGGACAGCCCCGGAGGGCTGCCACGCCTGTTCAAAAGACTTAGTTCGTCAGGAAGTCCTGTGCCGTCAACACGGCGGCACCGGTCGCGTCGGTCACGGCCTGCGTGTTGTCGGCCAATCCGACATAGGTCAGCATCGCCATACCCACGACCGCAGCGGTCAGAACGACCCAATCCACGGTGACAGCGCCCGACTCGTCGGCACGAAAGGTATTGATGAACTTAATCATACCACTCTCCATATTCCCATGCCTTGACCGCTAGCAGCGACTTCAGTCTTGGGTACAGTTCCACATGTTCTCACGCTGTTCTGGCGATGGAATGGGGCAGCAGTTTGACCGGAATAGAACAGTTTTGGCACAGGTCGCCAAAGTTCCGGGCAAATGGCAGGTCGCGCAAGCCTAAATCGCGACCAACGGAAACAAACAGCAGCAAATATCTGAATTGATTGGACTTACCGGCCCCAGATCTTTTTCACATAGTTGCGGGTCTCGCGGAATGGCGGAATACCATTGTGCTTTTCCACCGCACCGGGTCCCGCGTTATAGGCCGCCAGCGCCAAGGGCCATTGGCCGAACTTGCGGTACTGTTCCTTGAGATACCGCGCACCCCCGTCCAGGTTCTCTGCCGGATCGTTCGGGTCGACCCGCAGGTATTGCGCGGTGCCGGGCATCAGCTGTGCGAGACCGATCGCCCCTTTGTGGGAGCGGACATTGGGGTTGAAATTGCTTTCCTGCTGCACCAGTCGCAGAAACAGGTCCTCGGGAATGCCGTGCCGTCTGGCGGCATCACGCGCCATACCGGCATAAACGCCCGAATACTGTCCGCGATACTGAGGAACCGGACCGTCTTCTCCGGCATCCCCCCATTTCGAGGGCGTTACAACCTTGGGCGGTTGCAACCGCACCGAGCTTTTGTACTGCTGTGCCGCGCGCGAGTCCAAAACCTTGGTTTTGCTGGAAAAGAGCGCCACACGGCTTTTGGTGGACAACACTTCTGCGCTTGCTGCGCCCGCACTCATCATTGCGGCCACACAGATCGCCGCAACAAATCTCTGTCTTGTTGTTCGCATAAATGCTCACGCCCCACGTGGAGATTTTGCAGGTGTATAGTCTGGATTTGCGTTTCACACCAGCCTTGGTTGCTCATCATTTGTTAACCACAAGGTGATGGAATGACTTGGGCGGCTTTCGCCAATAGCGGATGGCAATCCGGCAAAGCGCTGGTGTAGGGTCACACAAATGGTGCGCAGCGCCACAGATTCGAATTCAAGATGGGGGAAACATGGCCGGTTCAGTCAACAAGGTCATCATCGTCGGCAATCTCGGCCGCGATCCGGAAGTGCGCACGTTCCAGAACGGCGGCAAGGTCTGCAACCTGCGGATTGCCACGTCAGAGACCTGGAAGGACCGCAACACCGGGGAACGCAAGGAACGGACCGAATGGCATAGCGTCGCCATCTTCTCCGAACCGCTGGCCCGCATTGCGGAGCAGTATCTCAAGAAAGGCTTCAAGGTGTATATCGAGGGGCAACTGGAAACGCGCAAATGGCAGGACCAGTCCGGTCAGGACCGCTACACCACGGAAGTCGTGTTGCGCCCCTATCGCGGTGAACTCACCCTGCTCGACGGCCGCGATGGCGGCGGTGGCGGCGGCTACGGTGGTGGCAGCAGCAGCGGCGGCGGCGATTATGGCGGCGACTACGGCGGTGGCTATGGGGGCGATTATGGCGGCGGCTCAAGCGGTGGTGGCGGTGGCCCTGCCCGCGCACCGGCCCGCGACATCGACGACGAAATCCCGTTCTGACCAAAAGCGCCCCGAGGGGCGCTTTTTTCATCGTTCGGACAGCGCGTCCTGCAACAGGTGCAGCACCGTGTCAGCCGGCACCTCCGAGGTGACAAACGCCTGACCGATCCCGCGCGCAAGGATAAAGCGCAACTGGCCGTCGATCACCTTTTTGTCCTGCCCCATGAGATCAAGCAACGCCCGCGCATCGGGCAAGTCCCCGTCGATATCCGCAAGCGTGACCTTCATCCCCATCGTGCTGAGCATTTCGCGCACACGGCTCGGCTCTTCCTGCGAACACAGGCCAAGGCGGGAGGACAGCTCGAATGCGAGGGCACAGCCGATTGCCACGCCTTCCCCGTGCAGCAACCTGTCGGAATAGCCGGTGGCGGCTTCGAACGCGTGGCAGAACGTGTGCCCAAGGTTCAAAAGCGCGCGGTCGCCCTGTTCGGTCTCGTCGCGCACCACGATCTCGGCCTTCATTTCGACCGACCGCTTTACGGCGTAGGCCAGCGCTTCGGGATCACGGGCCGCGATGCGGGCGGCGTTTTGATCTTGCCAGTCAAAAAACGCGGCATCGCCCAGAAGACCGTATTTGACCACCTCGCCATAGCCTGCAAGGAAATCGCGCTTGGGCAGCGTGTTGAGCACGGATATATCCGCCAGAACCAGCGCGGGCTGGTGAAACGCACCGATCAGGTTCTTGCCCTGAGGCGCGTTGATCCCGGTCTTGCCACCCACGGAACTGTCGACCTGCGCGAGAAGCGAGGTCGGAATTTGCACGAACCGTACCCCCCGGCGAAGCACGGCCGCCGCAAACCCGACCAGATCCCCGATCACGCCGCCGCCCAGGGCCACAACAACGTCCCGGCGTTCGACCTTCTGTTCCAGCAGCCATTCCACCGTGCGCTCGAACTGTGGCCAGCCCTTGGTGCTTTCGCCTGCGGGCAAGGTCAGGCTGACCGAGGCGATCCCTTCGGCAGCCAGCGCCGCTTCGAGTGCTTTGAGGTGCAAGTCCGCGACATGCGCATCGGTCACAATCGCCACACGGGGCCTTTTGAGCAGCGGTGCAATCTCGACGCCCGCGCGGTCCAAAAGATCCGCCCCGATCCGCACATCATAGGCACGACCCTCAAGCGGGACATGGACCGTTTCAATCACTCCAGAACCTCCAGCACGTCAGGGCGCGTTTTCAGCGCGTCGATCACCCGCAACGCCATATCGTCAATCGACAAGCCTTGTTCGGACTTCACACTCAGGTCCGCCAAGGCATAGACAGGAACGCGTTCGTTGCAGATCCGCTTGAGCGTTCCGAACGGGTCAGGCCCCCGCAACAGCGGCCTTGTGTCCTTGTGGCGCACGCGCTGCCACAAGACGTCCAGATCGGCATTGAGCCAGACCGCGACACCCTTTTTCGAGATGATCTCGCGGTTTTCCTCAGCCATGTAAGCGCCACCGCCGGTCGACAGAACACCCTTTTCCCGCTCAATCAGTCGCGAAATGACCTGTCTTTCCTTCACCCGAAAGAACGGCTCTCCGTCGCGGGCGAAAATCTCGGGGATGGTCATGTTCGCGGCTTTCTCGATTTCGGCATCCGAATCAAGAAACGGGGCGTGCAACATGGTGGCGAGAGCTTTGCCAACGGCCGTTTTACCAGCGCCCATCATGCCGACAAGAACCACAGTTTTCTTCAGTCTTGCCTGCATTGCCCCGGACAGACCCCTTGTAACTCGGCCAAGTGCCGCCAATTTTTTGACATCCGCCGTTAAATGACGTGATCTTGTGCAAAAGGCCAGTTATAACTTGGAAAAAATAATCGAGGCAGGGCAAGGGTCGTCATGGGACGTATCATAAAGTGGCTGATCTATCTCATCATCATCGGCGCAGTCGCGCTGGTGGCTTATGCCTATGTGGGGCCGTATTTCGGCGCGGATTTCTCACCGCCGCAAACGGAAGTCAGACAACCTGTGACGCTGGATGCAGATTAAGCCAAGCCTCCTGATCCTGGCCTGCTCCGCATGGCCCGCCTTCGCGCAGCAACAGCCGCAAGAACAGCCTTTGTCTGCCATCGACTGGCTGGCCGTGCCACAGAATGCGGCTCCGGTCGTCGTGGTCCCAGAAGCGAACCCGGTTGCCCAAAGCGCCACCGTTCCCGAAGTCGGGGTTCAGTCGCTTGATGCACCGGGGGTCGGCGGGGTCGGCCTTCTGCCGGGGTCGGTCACGGGTTTGCCGCCAAGTCTTTGGCGAGGCAGCTCCGAAGCCGACCTGATCGCGGCGCTGGACCTTTTGCAGATTCGCCGTCCAAGCGTACCCGCGCTGACCGGGCTGTTGCACATTCTCATGCTGGCGGAAGCCGAACCACCATCCAGTGCGACGGGCGATGCGTTTCTGAACGCACGTGTGAACCTGCTCTATCGGCACGGGTTGGTGCCCCCGGCCGAAGCGCTGATGGAGCGGGTGGGTGTTCTCACGCCGCAGCTTTTTGACCTTGCCTTCGATCTGGCGCTCCTGACGGGAACGGACGAAGCGCTGTGTGCCGTTCTGTCGGACGCGCCCAATCTCAGCACCGACCTGCCGACCCGGATCTGGTGCGCCACCCGCAGCGGCGACTATTCGCATGCGATCACCATTTATCAAACGGGCGTCGCATTGGGCCAGTTGTCCGATCTCGACACCGAATTGCTACTGCGGTTCCTCGATCCCGAATACGCTGAAGATGCGGAGCCCATGCCGCCGCCCGTGCGCCCGACGCCTCTGCAATTCCGACTGTTCGAAGCAATCGGAGAAGCCCTGCCGACCACGCCCCTGCCCTTGTCCTTTGCCGTGGTGGAACTGTCCGGCGATTCCGGCTGGCGCGCCCAATTGCAGGCAGCGGAACGATTGGCCCGCGCGGGCGCGATTGATGGAAACCAGCTTCTGGGTGTCTATACGGCGCAAAAGCCTGCGGCGTCGGGAGGTATCTGGGACCGTGTCGATGCGCTGCAACGGTTTGAAACCGCGCTGACCCGCGGCACGCCCGACGCTGTGTCCTCGGCGCTTGAACAGGTTTGGCCGCAAATGAGGGCTGCTGGTCTTCTGGTACCGTTCTCCAACCTCTTTGCATCACGGCTTCAAGGACTGTCCCTGTCGGAGCGGGCTGAAACGATCGCCGCGACGGCCGGGCTGCTGTCGGATGGCTACGAGTCGGTCGCGCAAGACCTTGCCGCCAGCCCGGACTCGAACCTCGCGTTTCTGGCGTCCCTCGCGCGGGGCCAGAAGCCCATACGCATCCCCGCAGACGTGCCCCACGCGGCGGCACTGGCCGAGGCATGGTCGGACACGGCACAAGCGCCTGGTGAACTCGCCGGACTGCCCGGGCAAAACCGCCTCGGGGAAGCGCTACTGAGCGCCATCCGAAACTTTGATGCCGGTGCCAGTGGCAATGACACGGAGCTGACCGAAGCTTTGCGTGCCTTGCGGGCCTTCGGGCTTGAAGACACCGCCCGCCGCGCGGCCCTGCAACTTGCCATCCTCGACATGGAAGGCGCGCGGCGATGAGCGACCGCCACTGGATTGCAGCCTTTCTCGATGCGCAGGCCGCAGAACGGGGTGCTGCGACGAACACGCAATTGGCCTATGCGCGGGATCTGGCGGATTTCACCGACTGGCTGTCTGGCCGAGGATCTTCGCTGACTGCCGCTCAGAAGGTGGATGTGGAAGATTACCTGGTGCATTGCGACGCGCAGGGGCTGGCGAAATCCACCCGCGCCAGACGGCTGTCGGCGATCAAGCAGCTCTACCGTTTTTGTTTTGAAGAGGGGTTTCGCGCCGACAACCCGGCTGTCCAGATCAGCGGACCGGGACGCGACAAACGCCTGCCCAAAACGCTGTCCACAGAAGAGGTCGATCGGCTGCTCGAGGCCGCCGCCGCACATGGCCGCAGCCCATTGGAACGCGAACGCAACACCTGCCTGATGCAACTTCTCTACGCGACGGGGATGCGGGTCAGCGAACTGGTCACCCTGCCCCTGTCATCTGCCAAGGGCGACCCGAGGATGCTGCTGATCCGTGGCAAAGGAGGAAAGGAACGGATGGTGCCGCTGTCGCCCCCTGCCCGCGCAGCACTGCGCGACTGGTTGAAAACGCGCGAGACGATGGAAGAGGACGCACGGGCGAATGGCAAAGCTGCCTCGACCTTCCTTTTCCCATCGCGTGGCAAGTCCGGCCACCTGACGCGCCACGCCTTTTATGTCCTGATCAAGGATCTCGCCGTCGAAGGGGGCGTCTCTCCGGCCAAAGTCACGCCCCACACGCTCCGCCATGCGTTTGCGACACATCTTCTGGCCAACGGGGCCGACCTGCGGGCGATCCAGACCTTTCTGGGGCATGCAGATGTCTCCACCACCGAGATTTACACCCATGTTCTGGAAGAACGTCTGAAAGAGCTGGTGCTGGATCACCACCCCATGGCCCGCGACTGACCCACAGCCCTTGAACGCGCGCGCCGCTGACCCCATAACCCTGTCAAGTTTTCATAACGTTGGATCTCATGGAACCCGCACTTCCCGCGGCAGATGCCGCCTTCTGGATCACCGCTGCCGCCATTCTTGGTCTTCTGGTCCTGTCGGCCTTTTTCAGTGGCTCGGAAACCGCGTTGACCGCCGCGTCACGGGGCAAATTGCGAACGATGTCCGACAAGGGGTCCAAAGGCGCGGATCGCGCGCTCCGGATCACCGAGGACAACGAACGCCTGATCGGGTCGGTCCTTCTGGGCAACAACCTTGTCAACATCCTAGCCACATCGTTGGCGACGGCGCTCTTTACACGGCTTTTCGGCGAATCCGGTGTGGCGCTGGCAACGCTGGTGATGACGGTGCTGGTGTTGGTCTTTGCCGAGGTGCTGCCAAAGACCTACGCCATCACCAATCCCGAAACCGCCGCGAGCCGTGTGTCGCCGGTGATCCAGCTGGTCATCACGGTCTTTTCCCCCATCGTCAGCGCGGTCCGGGTTCTGGTGCGGGGCGTGTTGAGCATCTTCGGTGTCAAGACCGACCCTGACAGCCACATCCTTGCCGTGCGCGAGGAAATCGCCGGAGCCCTGCAACTGGGCCATTCCGAAGGTGTGGTCGAAAAGGAAGACCGGGACCGTATTCTGGGTGCGCTGGACCTCAGCGAACGCACCGTGGAAGAAATCATGCTACACCGGTCGGGCATCGAGATGATCGACGCCGACAATGATCCGCAAGACATCCTGCGCCAATGTCTGGAGTCGAACCACACCCGACTGCCTGTGTTCCGGGGCGACCCGGAGAACATCATCGGGGTGGTGCATGCCAAGGACCTGTTCCGCGCCATGTACCGCTTCATGCAGGAAAGCGACAAACCCGCCGAGGCGATGAGCAGTTTCAAATTCGCCGACGTGGCGATGAAGCCATACTTCATCCCCGACAGCACATCGCTTGACGACCAGATGCGCCAGTTTCTGCGCCGGCGTACGCATTTTGCGCTGGTGGTGGATGAGTACGGGGCCTTGCAGGGGCTGATCACGCTTGAGGATATTCTCGAAGAAATCGTGGGCGAGATCACCGACGAGTTCGACCCGGATGGCGCGCATGCCGTCAAGCGCAGCGACGATGGCAATTACTGGATCGACGGCTCGACGACGATCCGCGACCTCAACCGGGCGCTGGATTGGACGCTGCCCGACGAAGAGGCCAACACCGTTGCAGGCCTTGTGATCCACGAGGCGCAGATGATCCCGACCATCGGGCAGGTCTTCAGCTTCCATGGTTTCCGCTTTGAAGTGGTGGCACGCGAGAACAACCGCATCACGGCGCTCAAGATCAGGCCATTGGCGGCAGAGTGACCCAAGGTGCGCCAAACGCGCGGGCGCGTTTGGCGTTCCCGTTGACGGAAACGCATTGGGGGGTCGTCCATTGATGCGCCATTGGTTCAAGCCCAATGGACGGCGCCCCCGCCCGCCTTCGGCGGCCTCCCCCAAAGTATTTAGCAACAAGAGAAGATCAGGCGCGCAGCCTTGTGCCCTCGGGGTCAAAAGGTGGTCGGTCAAGGATCACAGCCCGATGTGGGCGGCCCAAAACCATCACCTCGACCTCGTCACCGGGTCTGCCGTGTTTGACGAATGCAAGCGCCAGCGACTGGCCGACATGGTACCCGTAGGCCCCTGAACTGACCCGCCCGATGCCGACGCCATCCTTGAAGATCGGCTCGCCGCCAGTTGCATCGGCGTTGGACGCTTCCGTATCCTCGGCATTCAGCGCCAAAAGCACCATGGTTTCGCGCGCGGGTTTTGCCATGTTGGCCAATGCCGCGGCGCTGTTCAGATAGGGTTTGTCGCTGCGGCACAGGCGTTCCAGCCCGCATTCCTGCGGCCAGTATTCGGGGCTGTATTCCCGGCCCCATGATCCGTAGCCCTTTTCCATACGCAGGCTCATCAAGGCACGGCTGCCCACCGGGGCTGCGCCGAACTCGGCACCAGTTTCAAGAAGGGCCGTGTAGAGCGTCTGCTGATCCTCAGCGCGGCAATGCAGCTCCCAGCCCAGATCGCCGGTAAAGGACACGCGCAGGGCCATCACCGTCACGCCTGCAATCTCGATCCAGCCAGAACGCATGAACGGCCAGTCTGCCGTGTCGAGCGACGTGTTCGTCAGATGTTGGATCAGATCGCGGGATTTTGGCCCGGCGACGTTGAAGCCACACCACTCATTGGTCAGGCTTTCGAAGACGGTACCGTCAGGCAGTGGAACCGCGTCGTAGAAGCGTTTCTGGTAACGCTCTGCCATGCCGGAGCTGATGATCCAGAATTCATCTTCGGCCAGCTTTGTGACTATCGCATCGCCCGCGATGCCGCCGCGTTTGCCGATCAGCGGCGTCAGGCAGGACCGCCCGACCTCTTGCGGCATCCGGTTGGCGAAGACGGCGTTCAGCCACGCCTCCGCCCCCGGCCCGGTCACGCGGTACTTGGCGAAGTTCGAGATGTCGATGATCCCGGCTTTGTCCCGCAGCGTGCGGGCCTCTTGCCCCACCACATCCCGCCATG
>NZ_JAEPMO010000271.1 GCF_017643905.1 Marivita sp. | reverse complement strand
TCTTCGCGTCCAGACTCGCGTAGCGGTCAGAAAGATCAAAGAAACTCATCTGCGCCATGGCTGCATCCCCTGTGCCGGTCCATCGCCTCAATCATACAGCAGCGCCAAGGTCGGGGCAATTTTTAGAGATGCCCTAAAGATGCTTACAGACGTATAAATTTTAGGCAGAAACTGCGGATTTTCTTCGCTTTTTCACGACCACCCATGCTAGCGCTAGCATGCCTTGAAGTGTGTATGAAACGGTCTAGATGACACGTATTGGCCAGTCGGGGATTGTTCATTACCCGATAAAAACACTGCGCTCGCGCGGCTTACAGGCGAACGCCAAACCGCCACATAATCACGCCAACTGTTCCGACACCGTCCTGCGCAGCTTTGATCACAAAAGCGCAAGACTCCATTGTGTGGCCCGTTTCAAGCGCGGGGCTACAGCGATGGATGCCTGTCCGTTCCAAGGGGCCGACCGTGTCAGACCCGGACAGACGCAGTTCGTGATCCGATGCGCCCATCCCCAGAACCTGTGCAAGCACGATGAAACCCGCAAGCACTGTTGCATGACAGATCGAGAACGCCCGCGCATGTCGATTACGTTTTCCCAGCATCTGCGTCTCCACTTGCAGAATGTGAACTACTCGGTTCAGCTTATGGGGACCCACCCGTCACGTGCAACTCACAACTTCGCGCTTTTGCGCACATTTGATGTGTTGCGAACCGGCGACTCGGCAGAAAAGCGCACGAAAGATCGCGAGCATTTCGCAAAATTTCTCTCGAGAACCTGTTTTCAGCAATAAATGACAAAATATTCTTGCCTCAGGGTACTTTTTTCTTGGTTTTCGATGTTGACGCTCCCCGAGGGTCAACATAATGTCCGCCCACGCGAGAAGGAGCGATCATGGCACGAGTGCTAGTCATTGTAGAGAAAGCGCGCATGGGCCGGTAACGGAACCTGACTATAGTCCCATGCGCCCCCGACTGAACATCGGGGGTTTTTTTTCGCGTAATGAACAGAAGTGTCTGTAAACGGAGCAAAGCGATGACACGTCAAATGACCGGAGCGAAAATGGTGGTTCAAGCCCTGAAGGATCAGGGTGTGGACACAGTATTCGGGTATCCCGGTGGCGCTGTGCTACCGATTTACGACGAGATTTTTCAACAGAACGGCATTCGCCACTACCTTGTTCGCCATGAACAGGGCGCCGTTCACGCCGCCGAAGGCTATGCCCGCGCGACCGGCAAACCGGGCGTTGTACTTGTGACCTCTGGCCCCGGCGCCACAAACGCCGTGACTGGTCTGACCGACGCATTGATGGACAGCATCCCGATTGTGGTTCTCACCGGGCAGGTGCCGACCTTCATGATCGGATCGGACGCCTTTCAGGAAGCCGACACCGTGGGCATCACCCGCCCCTGCACCAAGCACAACTGGCTGGTGAAGGACACGGACCACCTGTCCGGCATTCTGCATGAGGCGTTCCACGTGGCGACGACCGGCCGCCCCGGCCCCGTTCTTGTGGACATTCCCAAGGATGTGCAGTTCGCCACTGGCACCTATACTGAAAAGGCCAAAGCCAAGGTCAGCCATTACCAACCGCAGGTCAAAGGCGATATGGAGACCATCACGCAGTTGGTGGAAGCCCTGGAAGTTGCAGAGCGTCCGATCTTCTACACCGGCGGCGGCGTCATCAATTCGGGCCCAGCAGCCAGCCAGCTTCTGCGCGAACTGGTGGATGCAACCGGTTTCCCGATCACGTCGACCCTGATGGGTCTTGGCTGCTACCCGGCGTCCGGCAAGAACTGGCTTGGCATGCTTGGGATGCACGGCCTGTATGAAGCCAACCTTGCGATGCACGGCTGCGATCTGATGATCAATGTGGGCGCGCGGTTTGACGACCGGATCACCGGACGTCTGGATGCGTTCAGCCCGAAATCGCGCAAGGCGCATATCGACATCGACCCCAGCTCGATCAACAAGGTGATCCGCGTGGAAATGCCGATCATTGGCGATGTGGGTCACGTTCTTGAGGACATCCTAAAAGTCTGGAAAGCGCGCGGTCGCAAGGTCAACAAGGAAGGCCTGCAGAAGTGGTGGAACCAGATCGAGCAATGGCGCGCAGTGGACTGCCTCAAGTACAAGCCGTCCGAAAAGTCGATCCGTCCGCAATACGCGATTGACCGGCTGGAACAGCTGACCAAAGGCTACGACCGCTACATCACCACAGAGGTCGGCCAGCACCAGATGTGGGCTGCGCAGTATCTTGGCTTCGAGGATCCGAACCGTTGGATGACCTCAGGCGGTCTCGGCACAATGGGCTACGGCACCCCCGCCTCCATCGGCGTGCAGGTGGCACATCCCGATGCGCTGGTGATCAACGTGGCGGGTGAAGCGTCTTGGCTGATGAACATGCAGGAGATGAGCACCGCGGTGCAGTACCGCCTGCCGGTCAAGCAGTTCAT
>NZ_JAEPMO010000116.1 GCF_017643905.1 Marivita sp. | reverse complement strand
TTCAAGGCCAGCTCGGAGACCGCGAAAAAAAAGAGGAAGGAGACGCCAATGTTGACCCCGTCATGAACCGACCGACATACTGACAGGCGGGTCAAATCTCGATGACAATGCTGGGTCAGTTCTCAGTGACATCCAACAGTCGGAACTGTCCCGAGCGTTTCAGGTGGGGTTTTTGATCTTCCTGCCATTCCTGATCATCGACCTGGTCGTTGCGGCCGTGCTGATGTCGATGGGCATGATGATGGTGCCGCCTGCAATTGTATCGCTGCCGTTCAAGCTGGCGTTTTTTGTCGTTGCGAACGGTTGGGCGCTGGTGGCCGAAAGCCTTGTCAGGTCGTACCAATGAGGTCAGCGGCAGAACGACCCACCGCGATGGCGTGCCGTATCGAAGTGGAAGTGATCCTTGTGAAACCGGTCTGAATCCGGGCCGAGAACCGTTCCGAAGATGCCGCACGCGCGCTGATGCATCTTGCGCAACTTTGCACCCGTGTCACGTCTGCTCCAATCCTGCAGGAGCGTGATCTCTGACCCGTCACGCAGGCGGAACCCGGAAATGTCGATTGCCCGACCCTTGCCATGCTCGCTGACTTGCGCTCCGGGCTGATTGTTGCGCGTCCGGCAGGCATAATGCGCCGCAACCTTGATCTGGGACACGCCACCGCCCGTGGTTCCGATCGCAGGCTTCATCCCCTTTTCGACCCATGTCTTGACGGCTTTGGCCGTCGTACAATCCATCAGCGCCTGCTGGCTGAACGGGATGCCCGAAACCGAGCGGACTTTGACCGCGTCCTGAATGCCGCAGGCTGACAGTCGGCCCGGAACAAACCCTACGGTTTCGCCCTGAATATCCGGATCGCCGCACACAGCTCCCTTCGTGCGTGCCCGGCGTTGCGCCATGGCCTTTTGCACCATGCTGTCCGGTCGCAGGTTCGGACGGATCGACAGCCCGGTCGCCTGCGGAGACAAGGCAGCAAAGGCGCGAGTGGCAAGGCTGGTCTGACTGTCAAGCGCGCGCCGGAAACCGGGATCCGCTACGTTCTCGATTTGCCGGGTCAACTGGCGGACAAGCGCTGCCTCAAGAAGGGCCGGGCGCGCGGTTGGTCGAATGTCCTGAAGCGCTCGGGCTGTCGCGGCGGCAGCGGTGTCACCCCGCGCGACAGGTCTGAGGGATGTGTCGGGTGCCGCCAGCGCGGCGCCTGCCATCACGATCCAAACCCAAACCAGAACACTCGTTACACGCATCCGTACCCTTACCCAGATCGCCCAAAGTTCGGGGCCGCGGTATCCTGACCCGCCTCGATGATCCCGCGGCGGATCGCGCGCGTGCGGGTAAAGTAGTCATGGAGCAGCGGTCCGTCGCCCTGTCGGATGGCCCGTTGTAGCGCAAAAAGCTCTTCGGTGAAACGCCCGAGGATCTCCAGGGTTGCGTCCTTGTTAGACAGAAACACATCGCGCCACATTGTCGGGTCCGACGCAGCGATGCGGGTGAAATCACGGAACCCTGCGGCGGAATACTTGATCACTTCGCTGTCGGTCACGCGCCGGAGATCGTCGGCCACACCGACCATCGTGTAAGCGATCAGGTGCGGGCAATGCGAGGTGACCGCCAAAACGAGGTCGTGGTGATCCGGCTCCATCACATCGACATTCGATCCAAGCCCGCGCCAAAAGCGCGACAAAGTGTCGACGGCCTCCCACGCGCTGCCTTCGGACGGGACGATCAGGCACCAGCGGTTGTCAAACAGCGTGGCAAAGCCCGATTCCGGGCCGGAATGCTCTGTCCCGGCCAATGGGTGGGCTGGGACGAAATGCACACCTTCCGGAATATGAGGCGCCACATCCGTGATGACCTGCCCTTTGACCGATCCGACATCGGTGACCGTTGCGCCCTGCTTCAGGTACGGCGCGATCTCTGCGGCAAGGTCGCCCATCACACCCACGGGAACGGCCAGAACAACAAGATCAGCGTCGGTGACCGCCTCGGCCAGCGTCTCGCAGACCGTGTCGCAAAGTCCGATCCGACGCGCGGTGTCACGGGTTTCTGCGCTGCGGGCGTATCCGGTGACATGCCCGGCAAGGCCGCCGCGCTTCATCGCCCAGAACATCGAAGAGGCGATCAAGCCAAGCCCGATCAGCGCGACCCGGTTGTAAATCTGTGTCATCGCGCGCCCGCCTTGAACTGGCCAACGGCATGCGCCACGCGGCGACAGCTGGCTTCGTCCCCGACGGTGATGCGCAGCGCGAAGGGCAGGTTGTAGGATCCCACCTGACGGACGATCAGCCCCTGTTTCTGCAGGTAGGTGTTGCAGGCCTCGGCCTCGGCCTCGTCGGTGAACCGGGCGAGGACGAAATTCGCCATGGACGTATCACAGGGAACACCATGTTCCGCCAGCGCCTCGGCCAGCCAGGCGCGAAGGCGTGTGTTTTCAAGACGGCACTTTTCCACGTAGGCGGTGTCCCGAACGGCCGCTTCGGCAGCGGCAAGCGCCGTGCCGGACAGGTTGAACGGACCGCGGATGCGGTTGAGAACGTCAATCACCTCTTGCGGACCATAGCCCCAACCAATGCGCAGTCCGCCCAGGCCATAGATTTTCGAGAAAGTGCGCGTCATGACGACATTGTCGCGGGCATGAACTAGCGCCGCGCCACCGTCGTAGCCATCAACGAATTCGGCATAGGCGCCGTCCAGCACCAGCAGTGTTTGCGGTGGCAGGTTTTCGGCAAGGCGTTCGATTTCAGCCAGCCCGATCATCGTGCCGGTGGGGTTGTTCGGGTTTGCGATGAACACGATCTTGGTCTTGTCGGTGCAGGCCGCAAGGATCGCGTCGACATCCGTCACGCGCTCGTGTTCAGGCACTTCGACCGGGGTTGCGCCGGCAGCAAGGGCGCAGATCTTGTAGAGCGCAAAGCCATGCTCTGTGTGGATCACCTCATCGCCCGGCCCTGCATAGGCCTGGCACAGGAAGGTGATGATCTCGTCAGACCCGACACCGCAGATGATCTGATCCGCGTTTAGGTCGTAGACCTCGGCAATCGCGCTGCGCAGAGCGGCATGATCCGTCGACGGATAGCGATGCAGTTCCAGCACGGACCTGCGCACCGCGTCCTGAACGGCGGGGCTTGGCCCGAACGGGTTTTCGTTCGAGCTGAGTTTCACCACGTTTGATACGCCGTCGATATGCGATTTGCCGCCAACATAAAGCGCAATATCCATGATCCCGGGTTGTGGTGTGATCTTCGTCATCTGAGCCTCCGCTATGGCAGACGGTTTAGCGGTGCGAACCGGCAAGGGAAAGCGACAAACCATCCCAGTGCGCTGCTGAATCAGGTGTGTGGCCGTTTAACGATACCCGCAAGGAGCGAGTCGTAGAGGTCTGGCGGCCCTTCGTGCTCGGGACCACGGGAAAGGTCGATCACATGAACGTCCGATGCGCCGATCAGGTCGGGTGCGACATCGCCTGCGATGCTCAGGAACGAGAAGCCCGTATCGTCCCCGAACAACGCGGTCCCCAAGGCTTTGATGCTGGCGTGGCGTTCGCGGGTCAGTTGGAAATGATCCCAAGGTGTGACGTTGTTCACCGTGTCCGGCAGGTTGGGTTGGATGTTCGACCAGATCAGATGCGTCCGGCCTGCGTAACCCGGAGACAGGAACGGCGCGGCCTGGTGGGTCAGTTTGCTGACGAGGCTGTTTTTCTGGGCAGGATCATCGAAGGTCCGTGCGATGTCCTGTTCGTGAAAAAAGCACACGCCGGGCAAGTCTTGGTGAAACAGCAGCACCTCCCATTCGACCACATACGCGGTCGTGTCCTGCAGCACGGAACCCAAACTGCCATCGACAGCGCGTCGCAGAATGGATTCGGTTCCGACAAGCGAGACGATATTCCAGTCGAACAGGGACCGCACGAAATGGGCCTCGGAACCCGGATTTCGCGCCTGAAAGAAATCGAACTGGAAGCGGTTGATGCAACTGCACCCAATGGTCAGCACGCGGGTCGGAGCACCGTCCATGGAAGGCTGAAACGTCAGGTGTCGTAGGTCGGATGGAACCGACCGTCAGGCGAAGGGGTGAAAATCTCGCAGCCATCGGATATGATCCCGATCGAATGCTCGAACTGCGCCGACAGGGACTTGTCCCGCGTGACGGCTGTCCAGTCATCGGCCAGAACCTTGGTTTCAGGGCGGCCCAGATTCACCATCGGTTCGATGGTAAAGAACATGCCTTCCTCAAGGCGCGGTCCGGTTCCGGGACGCCCGTAATGCAGCACGTTGGGCGGCGCGTGAAACACCCGGCCCAATCCGTGGCCACAGAAGTCGCGCACGACCGACATGCGGTTCGCCTCCACAAAGGTCTGGATGGCGTGGCCGATGTCACCAAATGTGTTGCCCGGCTTTGCGGCTTCGATCCCCTTGAACAGCGCATCATGGGTGACTTGGATCAGGCGTTCAGCCTTGCGGCTCATTTTGCCTGCAACATACATTCGGCTGGTGTCGCCGAACCATCCGTCAACGATCACCGTCACGTCGATGTTCAGGATATCGCCATCCTTGAGGGTCTTTTCGCCGGGAATGCCATGGCACACGACGTGGTTCACGCTGATACAGCTGGCGTGCTGATAGCCTTTGTAGCCGATGGTTGCCGACACAGCGCCCGCTTTTTCGACCTCGGTCCGAATGAAATCATCCAGCGCGGCAGTGGTCTGACCGACGAACACATGCGCGGCCACATCATCCAATATCCGCGCCGCCAGTTCGCCGGCTTTGCGCATGCCAGCGAAATCCGCTGCCTCGTGGATGCGGATCCCTTCGCGCGTCATGCGACCATCGTGGTTATTGTTCACAAGGGAACTCCAATAGCTCTTGTGTCGGTTTTAGCCCCCCGCGCCCGGTTTTGCCAGTGGCGCGACATTACGGCTCAGAGGGCGCAAGTATCTGGATTGGTTTGCCAAGCTGAACACCCTCGGGCGTGATGTGGCAATCCAAAGCCAAGGTTTCAACTCCGGCGGCCGTGGCGGCGTGCCAAGCCTGCGCGTAGGTCGGGTCAATATCCCCAGCCAGGGTCATGCGATCGCAATCGGTCCGTTGCACGAGATAGAGCATCACCGCACGATGGCCTTGCGCCACCATCTCGGTCAGTTCGCCAAGGTGTTTGGTGCCGCGCGCCGTCACGCTGTCTGGGAACTCGGCCAATCCGGGCTGGCGCGACAGGGTGACGGATTTGACTTCGACATAGATGTCGGGCCCGTCATCACGGGACAGCAGGAAATCTATGCGGCTATTCTCGCCATACGGCACTTCGGCGCGCAGGTGGTCGAACCTGTCCAGCCCCGGCACCTTGCGTGCTTCAAGCGCAGAACGGAGCATCCGGTTTGGCACCGCCGTATCGACCCCGGTGAAATGCCCGTTCCCGTGCTCGACCAAGCGCCACCCGAACTTGAGTTTCTTTTTTGGGTCGTCGTTCGGCTCAAGCCAGATGCGCATCCCCGGATCGGCCAGACCCATCATCGACCCCGGGTTGGCGCAATGCGCCGTGATCTCCTGCCCGTCGGCAAGTGTGACATCGGCCAGAAAGCGTTTGTACCGCCGGATGAGGGTGCCCGGAACAAGAGGGGTTTGAAAGCGCATAAGCCACGCCTATACCTGAGCAAAACCCGGATCAAGGAGGCAGCGCATGCCCAATCCAACCGCAGCCATGCTGGTGATCGGCGACGAGATCCTGTCAGGCCGGACACGCGACGCAAACATGCACCATCTGGCGCAGGAACTGACCAAGGTGGGGATCAACCTGCGCGAAGTGCGGATCGTCAGCGATGACCGCGATGCGATTGTCAGGGCCCTGAACGTCCTGCGCGCGGCGCATGACACGGTGATCACCTCGGGTGGGATCGGGCCGACCCATGACGACATCACCGCCGATTGCGTGGCGGCGGCCTTTGGCGTGCAGATCGACGTGCGCGACGATGCGGCGGCCCTGTTGCAGGCGCATTACGACAGCCGCGGGATGGAATTCAACGACGCCCGCAAGCGCATGGCCCGTATCCCGGAAGGGGCAACGCTGATCGAAAACCCGGTGTCCATCGCACCCGGCTTCACCATCGGCAATGTGCATGTGATGGCCGGCGTGCCGTCGGTGTTTCAGGCGATGGTCGCCAGCGTGATTCCAACGCTGACAGGGGGCGCGCCGATCCTGTCACAGACCCTGCGCGTGGATCGCGGCGAAGGTGATATCGCGGGGCCACTGGGCCAGATCGCAGCCGATTTCCCGGATCTTTCCATCGGCTCCTACCCGTTCCAGCAAAACGGCGCGTATGGGTCGAACATCGTGGTGCGCGGCAGCGATGGCGCGCGGGTGGATCACGCCATGGCGCGGTTGTCCGAGCTTTTCGCATGACGACGCCATCGGTTCAGACGCTTTACGCGGTGACAGAGGCCACATGGCCGCCCGCAGATCGCACGCCTGCTGGCCCATGGATGCTGCGCAACGGGGCCGGGGGCGGCAAGCGCGTCAGCGCCGCCACCGCAGAGGGCGACTGGGGCGATGATGACCTGCCTGCCGCCGAAGCCGCGATGCGCCTCTTGGGTCAGGATGCGCTTTTCATGATCCGTGAAGGCGACGATGCGCTTGATGCGGCACTTGCCGACCGGGGGTACGAGGTGATCGACCCGGTGAACCTCTGGACCTGTCCAATCGACAAGTTGACCGATGTCGCCGTGCCCCGCGTTACTGCCTTTGCCATCTGGGAGCCTTTGGCGATCATGCGCGACATCTGGGAAGCGGGCGGCATCGGCCCGGCCCGCATCGCCGTGATGGAACGTGCAGAACTGCCCAAAACGGGTATCTTCGGTCGGATCAACGACAAACCCGCGGGCACCGGTTATTGCGCGATCTCCGAAGGTATCGCGATGGTTCACGCTCTCGAAATTGCCAAATCCCAACGCCGCAAAGGGATGGGCGTTTGGATGATGCGGCAAGCGGCGCATTGGGCCAAGGCCAATGGCGCGGACTGGATGAGCGTGATCTGCACGCAGGCCAATGCCGGGGCCAACGGCCTCTACGCTTCCCTCGGAATGCAGGTTGTGGGACAGTACCACTACCGCATCCTGCCAAACACAAGCGAAACAGAATGACCAAAGACACCCTTCCCACGGCACTGAACCTGCCGATGGTCGACCCATTGCCCCCTGAAACGCAGAAATACTTCGACGTCTGTCAGGACAAGCTGGGAATGATCCCGAACGTGCTCAAGGCCTATGCCTTCGACATCGACAAGCTGAACGCCTTTACCGCGATGTATAATGATCTGATGCTGGCGGGCAGCGGGTTGAGCAAGCTGGAACGCGAGATGATCGCGGTGGTCGTGAGCTCGATCAACAAATGCTTCTACTGCCTGACCGCCCATGGCGCCGCGGTCCGCGCGTTGTCTGGCGATCCGAAACTGGGCGAGATGCTGGTAATGAACTGGCGCGTCGCCGACCTGCCGCACCGCCACCGCGCGATGCTGGCCTTTGCCGAGAAGATCACCAAATCCAGCTCTGAGATCGCCGAGTTCGACCGCGAGGCGCTGCGCGATGCCGGGTTCAGCGACCGCGATATCTGGGACATCGCCAATGTCGCCGGGTTTTTCAACATGACCAACCGCGTGGCCAGCGCCACGGATATGCGGCCCAATGATGAGTATCACGCGCAGTCGCGCTAAGGTTTTGGGATTATGTTTCGGGGCGAGCCTCTTTGGCCCGCCTGCGTCTGCACTGGACCTCGCCTTGCCCATCGGCGCGCGCGAAACCGTGTCGCGCATCACGCCTTCCGGCAGCTATGACCTGCCCATAGGTGCCTGGACCGAAGCAAATGGCGTGCCTGTCGCGGCGCTCGAAGGTGAAGTCCGAAGGACGGCATGGCGCATTTCCGGCGCGGGCATCACGACGGGGCAAGTCCTTGGTCCGATCCGCGAACAGCTCATGGCGGATCGTTACGATATCTTCTTCGAATGCACGGCCCGCAGTTGCGGCGGCTTCGATTTCCGGTTTGGCATCGACGTGCTGCGCGCACCGAACATGTATGTCGATCTGTCGGACTATCGCTTCCTGTCCGCCAAATCCGCGGATGCGACCCAAGCGCTCAGCCTTCTGGTCAGCCGCGATGGCGCCTCGGTCTTTGTGCAACTGATCGAGGTCGGCCCGCCCGGCAGGCCCGCCTTGTCCGTCTCGGCCGCTCGGTCGGTTGCGATCCCCGAAGACGCGGGCGATGTGGTGGCGCAATTGGAAAGTGCAGGCCATGTGGTGCTGGCGGATCTCGACTTCGCCAGTGGGTCGGCATCGCTTGGCGACGGATCGGTGCAATCGCTGGATGCGGTGGTGGCCTACCTGACGGCCAATCCGACCCGGCAGATCACCTTTGTCGGCCATACCGACGCAACCGGATCGCTTGAGGCCAATGTCGCCCTCTCGCGCCGCCGCGCCGAAGCCGCGCGTTCCTATGTCATCGCGCGCGGTGTGCCTGCGTCGCAGGTCGCTGCCGATGGCGTCGGCTTTCTGTCCCCTCGCACCACCAACCTGACCGAGGCTGGCCGAGAGGCAAACCGCCGGGTCGAAGCGGTTCTGATCTCGGTGCAATGAAAAAGGCCGAGGGAGGTACCCCCGGCCTGTCTTCGTTCTGAAAAGAGCAGCAGCTTATGCGGGCAGCTTGGCCTTGCGCAGATAAGGCAGCACGGTTTCGATCTTGCCGTATTTGGCGATTGCATCTGCGTCGCTGACCGACATCGGGACAATCACGTCCTGCCCAAGGGTCCAGTTCGCAGGCATCGCCACATTTTCCCGCGCCGAGGTCTGCAGCGCGTCCAGCGCCCGCAGCACTTCCGCAAAGTTCCGGCCCACGGTCATCGGATAGGTCATCGACAGCTTCAGCTTCTTGTCAGGCCCGACGATAAACACAACGCGGACTGTCGCACTGTCCGCTGGGGTGCGGCCATCCGGCAGCACGTACTCCGCAGGCAGCATGTCGAACGCCTTGGCAACCGTCAGGTCCTCGTCCGCGATGATCGGGAACCCTGCCTTCGCGCCAGAGGTCGCCTCGATATCGCCCTTCCATTTCTTGTGGTCTTCGACACCATCGACGGAAATACCCATCACCTTGGTGCCGCGTTTTTCCCATTCGTCGGCCAGCTGTGCGACCGCTCCGAACTCAGTGGTGCAGACGGGTGTAAAGTCTTTCGGGTGCGAAAACAGGATGGCCCAGCTGTCGCCGATCCAGTCATGCAGTGTGATCGTGCCCTGATCCGTTTCGACGGTCAGGTTCGGAATTTCGTCGTTGATGCGCAGGCCCATATTTGCCTCCTTCTCGGGTTGGTCTTGGCCTTGTACATAAGCAGCGCAGACAGCGCTTACACCCCCTTGCAGGGCCGGATCGGGGGTGACACAGTGTCCCCTGAAATGCTCTGAGGGGAGACAATCAGATGATCGAGAAACGCCAGTTCTACATCAACGGGGCATGGGTTGATCCCATTGACGGCCGGGATCATCACGTCATTGATCCGTCGACAGAAGACCCCTGCGCGGTGATCTCATTGGGCGGGCAGGCCGATACCGATGCCGCTGTTGCCGCGGCAAAAGACGCGTTCCCGGCATGGATGGCAACCCCACCGGCAGACCGCATCGCACTGGTCGAAAAACTGCTCGAGATCTACCAGTCCCGCGGTGAGGAAATGGCGCAGGCGATGAGCCTCGAGATGGGCGCGCCCATCGACATGTCGCGCGCCAGCCAGGTTGGCGCAGGCACGTGGCACCTGCAGAATTTCATCGACGCAGCCAAGTCGTTCAAATTCGACCGCCCGCTGAATGACCACAGCCCGCAAGATCGGATCATCTACGAAGCCGTTGGAGTCTGCGCCCTGATCACCCCGTGGAACTGGCCGATGAACCAGGTCACGCTCAAGGTCGGTGCCGCCGCAATCGCGGGCTGCACGATGGTTCTGAAACCGTCCGAGGAAAGCCCGCTCAACGCGATGCTTTTTGCCGAAATGATGCACGAGGCCGGTTTCCCGCCGGGCGTGTTCAACCTCGTGAACGGTGACGGCGTGGGCGTCGGCAGCCAGCTTTCGGCGCATCCTGACGTGGATATGGTCAGCTTCACCGGCTCCAGCCGCGCGGGCAAACTGATCTCCAAGGCGGCCGCCGACACGCTCAAGCGGGTGCATCTGGAACTGGGTGGTAAGGGTGCCAACCTGATCTTCGCAGATGCCGATGAGAAAGCCGTCAAGCGCAGCGTGCTGCACATGATGCAGAACACCGGCCAGTCCTGTAACGCGCCGTCCCGGATGATGGTCGAAGCCCCGATCTATGACCGTGTGGTCGAGGAAGCGGGTGAGATTGCGTCCAAAGTCAGCGTTGGTCCCGCCTCCGCCGAAGGCCGCCATATCGGCCCAGTGGTTAATGCGACCCAATGGCAGAAAATCCAGGACCTTATCCAGAAAGGAATCGACGAAGGCGCCCGCCTTGTCACGGGCGGTACCGGTCGCCCCGAAGGTCTGAACAAGGGCTTCTACGTGCGCCCCACCGTCTTTGCCGATGTGACCAACGACATGACCATCGCCCGCGAGGAAATCTTTGGCCCGGTCCTGTCGATCATGAAGTTCGAGACCGAAGAAGAGGCGGTTCAGGTTGCCAATGACACCGTCTACGGTCTGACCAACTATGTCCAAAGCCAGAATGGCGCGCGCCGCAATCGTCTGGCCCGCCAGCTTCGCTCGGGCATGGTGGAAATGAACGGCGTCGGCCGATCTGCCGGATCGCCCTTCGGTGGGATGAAACAGTCTGGCAACGGGCGTGAAGGCGGTGTCTGGGGGATCGAGGACTTCCTCGAAGTCAAAGCCGTATCGGGCTGGGCTGCCGAGTAAACTGACTTGGTGCAGGGGGCGCAGGTCCCCTGCTTCTTCTTTTCTCAAATATGCAAATCGCGCAGCGGAAGGCTGCGCAGGTCGGACGCGCCAGCGTCCGAAAGGCATCAAAATGGGGCGGCCACCCGAAACTTCATGCCCTCACCCCCGTCCGGGTGCCGCAGTCTCAACTCCTCTGCATGCAGCATCATGCGCGGATACTGGTCCGCGGTTTCCGGGGCGTAAAGCGGATCACCGAGGATTGGATGTCCCAGCGCCAGCATATGCACACGGAGCTGGTGACTGCGCCCGGTCTGGGGATAGAGCTTCACCCGGCTTTCCTCATCTGACGCCTTCATCACCCGCCAATCCGTCACCGCCGGTTTCCCGGTCTCATGGTCGAACTTCTGCAAGGGACGGTTCGGCCAATCCACGATCAACGGCAGATCAACCGTCCCGGTCTTTGGCTCCAGCCGTCCAGCCACGCGGGCGAGATAGGTCTTCTTGGTCTGTCTTTTCTCGAATTGCAGCCCCAGATGGCGCTGGGCGTGGGGCGTGAGGCCAAAGACCATCACGCCGGAAGTATCCCGATCCAGCCGGTGCACCAGAAGCACCTGCGGATACACCGCCTCCAGCCGCGCTATCAGACAATCGGCAAGGTCCGGCCCTTTGCCGGGCACCGACAGCAATCCCGCAGGTTTGTTGACCACGAGGATCTCGTGGTCTTCGTGCAGGATGTCGAGAGGTGTATCGGGAGGGGTGTAACCGGTCATCCGCACCGTCTACGCAGCACAGCGGTTTTGGGCAAGGCTCAGGATTTTCGTACGAAAATCCTGCCGCCGCAGAAACTTCGGACGAAGTTTTCTGTTACGCCTTCACCCGTGCCGACGTCGGATCATACATCGGCTTCAGTGACACCTCCGCCTTCACTCGTGTACCGGCCACATCGATCTCATAGCTCGACGCCAGTACCTGCTCCGCGCTTTCCCCGGCGCAGGGCACGTAACCCATGCCGATTGCCCCACCCAGATGATGTCCGTAGGCACCCGAGCTCAGATAACCCACTATCTCCCCATCCCGCAGGATCGGTTCGTGGTGATAGAGCAGCGGCTCCGGATCGGTCAGTCGGAACTGCACCATCCGGGTTTGCAAACCCGACTCGCGTTTTTGCAAAACGGCATCTCGCCCGATGAAATCGGGCTTTGCGGTTTTGACGGCAAAGCCCAGACCGGCTTCCAGAACGTGATCCTCGCAGGTGATGTCATGGCCGAAATGCCGGAACGCCTTTTCGATCCGGCAGGTGTCCATCGCATGCATCCCGCACAGCGTCAGTCCGTGATCCTGTCCCGCCTCCCACAGCGTTTCGAACACATGGCCCGCCTGATCGGCAGAAATGTAGATCTCCCACCCCAGTTCCCCGACATAGGACACGCGATGCACCCGCGCGATGCCGAGACCGATCTCGATCTCTTGTGCGGTGCCAAAGGGGTTAGCCTCGTTCGAGAAATCATCGGGCGACACCGCTTGGAGGATCTTCCGCGCATTCGGCCCCATCACCGCCAGCACAGCTTCGCCCGCTGTCACATCGGTGATGACAACCCGGCGGTTGCCGACATGGCGCTGCAGCCAGGTCTGATCCGCCGCGCGCGTCGCGGCAGGGGTCACAACCAGATAGCAGGTTTCCGACAGGCGCGTGACGGTCACATCCGCTTCGATCCCGCCGCGCGTGTTGAGGAATTGCGTGTAGACGATCTTGCCGACAGGCACCGACATGTCGGCCCCGCAGACATGGTTCAGGAACACCTCAGAGTCCGGCCCTTCGACCCGCAGTTTGCCGAACGAAGACATGTCGTACATGCCCACATTCTCGCGGATCGCCTTATGTTCGCTGGCGACGTTGTCAAAGAAGTTCTGACGCTTCCAGCTGTAGGCGTATTCCGGCGTCTGGCCTTCGGTCGCATACCAGTTGGCCCGCTCCCAACCCGCGATTTCGCCCATCACGGCGCCGCGCTCAAGAAGCTGCTGATGGAACGGTGTCCGCCGAACGCCACGTGCGGTGGCTTTCTGCCGGTAAGGGTAGTGGTCGGCGTAGAGCAGACCCAAAGTCTCGGTCACCCGCTCCTTCAGATACCGCCGATTGCGCTGGAAGGGTTGGGCGCGGGCGATGTCCACATCCCCCAGATCGAACGGCTTGGCCCCGTCCTCCATCCACTGCGCAAGTGCCATGCCCGCACCACCCGCTGACTGGATGCCGATGGAGTTGAACCCTGCGGCGACCCAGACATTGTCCATCTCGCGCGCTTGCCCAAGGTAATAGGCATTGTCGGGGGTAAAGCTTTCCGGCCCGTTGAAGAACGTGTGAATCCCCGCCTCGGCCAGCATCGGCATCCGGTTCACCGCCGCCTCCAAGATCGGCTCGAAATGGTCGAAATCTTCGGGCAGTTGGTCGAACTCAAAGCTTTCCGGGATGCCATTCATACCCCAGGGTTTTGATTTCGGCTCGAACGCACCCAGCATCATCTTGCCCGCGTCTTCTTTGTAGTAAGCGCATTCATCCGGCACCCGCAGCACGGGCAAGGCCTGCAAACCGGGGATCGGTTCGGACACGATGTAGAAATGTTCGCACGCCTGAAGCGGCACGTTCACGCCCAGCATCTGGCCAAGCTCGCGACCCCACATCCCCGCGCAATTCACCACGTGATCGCAGGTGATGGTGCCGCTGGTGCCGTCCTCGGCCGCCCAATCGACCGAAACGATCCGGCGCCCGTCCCGGTTCACGCCCGTCGCCTTGGTGCGCTCGAAAATCTGAGCCCCGCGCTGGCGTGCGCCCTTGGCCATCGCCAGCGCGATATTGGCGGGATCACCTTGCCCGTCGCTGGGCAGGTAGACACCGCCCACAACGTCGCTTGTGTTGAGATGGGAGTATTTGTTCTTGATCTCAGCCGTATCGATTTCCTCGACCGGAACGCCAAAAGCCCGCGCCATCGCTGCAGTCCGCCGCAACTCCTCGTGGCGTTCCTTGGTCAGCGCGACCGAGATGGACCCGACCTTGCGGAAGCCAGTTGCGACGCCGGTCTCCTCTTCGATGGTCGAGTAGAGATCGGCGGTATATTTCGCCAGCTTCGTCATGTTCGACGACGCTCGCAATTGCCCGATGAGACCCGCCGCATGCCATGTCGTGCCCGAGGTGAGCTGCTTGCGTTCCAGCAGCACCACATCCGTCCAGCCCAGCTTGGTCAGGTGATAGGCGACGGAACAACCGACGACACCGCCGCCGATGATGACGGCGCGGGCATGTGTGGGGACGCTCATGACGGAACTCCTGAATGGGTCATGCGGTGGAAACAGGGACACGGCACCGTGCCGCGCCTGCACAAGGTCAGCCTGTGTGGCGGGTTGGTCGTGTGCGTATTTGGAAAGAGAAGAAGCAGGGGGCCGCGCATTAACCTTAATCCGGGTTTAAGCGTGAACGAGGAGTGCGGCCGCCTGTGGGTCATGTCGTCAGGCCTTCGAGAACCGCCGCGCCAATTCGGCGATATGGGCAGGATTGGTCTCGCAGCAGCCCCCAAGAATCGTCGCCCCGTGATTGACCCAAGTTGTGGCCTGATCGGCATAGGCATCTGGTCCCATGTCCCGCCGTGCGCTCAGGGCATCCACGGTTGGTTTGTCCTTGAGGAATTCCTTGGTGATCTGGGTGAAGGCATTGGCATAAGCGCCAACGGGTTTGCCACTGGCCTTTAGGACGTCAATCGCGGCCGGCATCGCTTCTGGCGCGGAACAGTTGGCGAGCAGAGCAGCGGCATCGCCACAGAGTGCCACCGTATCGGCCAATGCTTCGCCCGATCGCAGGCGGCTGCCATCCTCGTCATCGACGGAGAACGAGATCCAGACAGGTTTGCCCAGCTCTCGCGTCGCTTCCAGGGCCGCGCGCGTCTGAGCGGCGGAAATCACGGTTTCGAACAGCAGAATATCGCAGGCAGTTGCAAGGAGACCCGCAACCTCTGCCATCAGCTCGACCGCGATCTCATGCGCGGGTTGCAGATCGGCGCGGTAGGAC
>NZ_JAEPMO010000195.1 GCF_017643905.1 Marivita sp. | reverse complement strand
ACCCGGTCCCTTTCCGAACCCGGCCGTTAAGTGCCACCGCGCCAATGGTACTGCGTCTCAAGACGTGGGAGAGTAGGTCATCGCCAAACCTAGTAAAGAGTGACTGTATCTCTCTAAAACGAAAACCCAAACTTATAATATCAACAACGCTTCGCACACCAAACACCGGTTTGAGTGGGCGTCGATTCGTTTTCGCAAAGTGCTACTCGGTCAACGGACAAAAAAAGAGCCGCGACGCGCGCGGCTCTGCATTCTTAGGTTCGCGACAGGTACTCGGCCAGTGCCGCTCGGGTGCCGTCTTTCCAGATGACCGACAGCCAGTCTGAGAAGGCTTTGGCAAACTGCATATCCTGCGCAAGGTCGCCGTAAATCTGTGACTGCGCCAGCCAAGCGGCCGGCTCGGTCTGCGCACGCTGCGCCGCGCTTACGAGGTCTGACCAGATCGGATCGTTTGCTTCGATCTCGCTGCCATCCTCGCGTATGCCGTAGCACATGCGCGCCCAGAGGGCTTCGGTCAGGGCCAGACCCGAAATCGGTGTTCCCGCTGCCAGGGCATCGCGCAGGATCGGCAGGATGAACCCGGCATGGCGGGATGAGCCGTCAAAGGCCACACGACGCGTGGTGTCGTGGATTTGTGGGTTGGAGAAGCGCCGCGTGATCAGGGCGAGATAGGCCTCGGGGGGAGTGCCCGGCACGGACGCCACATGGGGGCTGATCTCTGTGGTTTGCACCTTCTGAAAAAACGGCGCGATCTGCGGGTCAGACATGCAGGCGGCGATCGTCGGCAGGCCGAGGATTTCACCGGCATTCGCCAACACCTGATGCCCGGCGTTCAACATACGGATCTTCATCGCCTCGTAACTGTGTACGTCCCGTGTGAACGTCGCGCCGACCTTGTCCCAGTCCGGACGGCCCTGACAGAAGGCGTCTTCGATCACCCACTGGCGGAAGTTTTCATGTGTGACGGGCACCGCATCGGCGATGCCCAGATCATGGGCGCGCTGACGCTCAGCGTCACCTGTAGCCGGCACAATGCAGTCGACCATGGAGTTGGGGAAGCGGCCTGCGCTGTCGATCCAGTCCGCCAGCTCGGGGTCGCTGCCACGGGCGAGCCCGACAACGGTCTGCCGCAGGATCGTGCCATTGCCCTGAAGGTTGTCGCAGGACTGCCCGGTGAACGGGGGGTGACCAGCGCTTTTGCGGGCCCGCAATGCCGCGACCATCGCACCAAAGGCGGTGCGCGGCGTGTCGGGATGGGACATGTCATGCTGAATGTCCGGGTGCGCTATGTCCAACGCTCCCCCGGCATCGAGGTAATATCCGCCTTCGGTCACAGTCAGCGACACGATGCGGATGCGTGGATCGGACATCGCGGCGATCAATGCGCCATGCCCATCCTCGACCGGCACGAAATCAATCATCGACCCGATCACTTCGGCAGAGATGCCAGCGGGGTCCAGTTCGATCAGTGTGGTCAGGCAATCCTGCGCCAAGAGATGCTCGCGCATCCGCGCATCCCCGGGGCGCACACCGGCGCCGATAATCGCCCAGTCATGGACCAGCCCCTGCTGCATCAGCCGGTGCAGATACCACGCCTGATGGCCACGATGGAAATTGCCAAGACCGATATGCACGATGCCGGGGGTCAGGTCGGCACGCTTATAGGTCGGGCGGGCAATCCCTTCGGGCAACATGTCCAGATTGGCCAGAGACAGTGCCACGGCTTTGCTTCGGCTGTCCTGTTTCAGCTCATCCATTGGCCACCATCCACATTGTAGCATTGTGCGACGATGTATTGGGAATCGTCGCTGGCAAGGAACACCGCCATGCCTGTCAGGTCGTCTGCCGTGCCCATGCGCCCATAGGGGACAGAGGCACCGACTTCGCGTTTCTTCTGGCCTGGGGCCTTGTTTTCGTATTTGGCAAAGAAAGCATCCACACCGTTCCAGTGTTCGCCATCGACGACACCCGGAGAGATCGCGTTCACGTTGATTCCATGCGCGATCAGGTTCAGTCCTGCCGATTGGGTCAGAGAAATGATCGCCGCTTTGGTCGCACAATAGACCGCCACGAGAGGTTCGCCGCGGCGTCCTGCCTGGCTCGCCATGTTGATGATGCGGCCTTTGATACCACGGTCAATCATGTGTTTCGCGACCGCCTGCAACGTGAACAGGGTGCCTGCCACGTTGATGTCAAAGGTGCGGGCGTAATCGTCGCGGGTGATCTCGGTGATCGGGGCGGCGGTGAAGATCGCGGCGTTGTTGATCAGGATGTCGATCTGGCCAAGCTGCTCCACGCTGGCGGAGACCGCCGCATCGATGCTCGCCTGATCGGTCACATCCATATGCACCGCGATGGCACGTTCGCCAATCTGCGAGGCGGTTTCCTCTGCGCTGGCAATGTCGATATCCGCAATCGCGACGCGCGCGCCCTCTGCGACATAGCGTTCGGCAAACGCGCGGCCGATGCCACGCGCTGCGCCGGTGATCAATGCCGTCTTGCCGTCCAGCCGTTTCATGCGATGCGAAGCCCCTGAACGTCGAATTTATGCATCTGATCGAGTTGCGGCGTCAGGTAGATCGTGTCGCCATGGCGCACGGAAATATCCCCTGTGATCCGAACGGTGACCATGTCGTCTAACCCCGTGTCATGGACGTGGATGAACGTGTCAGACCCCAGATGCTCGGCCACACCGACTTTGCCTTTCCAGGTGCCTTCGGTCATCGACACGTCGATATGTTCGGGCCGGATGCCTGCCTTCACGCCACCGTATTTCTGCGCCTCGGCGCCGCCGAAGATGTTCATCTTGGGCGACCCGATGAAGCCGGCCACAAACTCGTTGCGCGGTCTGTGGTAAAGCTCCAAAGGGCTGCCGACCTGCTCGATATGGCCAGCACGCAGCACGACGATCTTGTCGGCCATGGTCATGGCTTCGACCTGATCGTGGGTCACGTAGATCATGGTGGTCTTCAGGCGTTCGTGCAGTTCGCTGATCTCAAGCCGCATGCCGACGCGCAAGGCGGCGTCGAGGTTCGACAGCGGTTCGTCGAAGAGGAACGCGGCGGGTTCGCGGACAATCGCGCGGCCAATGGCGACACGCTGGCGCTGACCGCCCGAAAGCTGGCCCGGACGACGATCCAGATAATCGGTGAGGTTCAGAACAGACGCGGCGTTGGCGATCCGCTTTTCGATCTCGGCTGGGTCCATCTTGGCCATCTTCAGCGGGAAGGCGATGTTCTTGCGCACCGACATGTGCGGGTAAAGCGCGTAGGACTGGAACACCATGGCCAGACCGCGTTTTGCGGGCACGACGTCGGTGGCGTCCTTGCCGTCAATCTCGATATGCCCGGAGGTGATGTCCTCAAGCCCGGCGATCAGACGCAGCAGCGTGGATTTCCCGCAGCCCGAGGGGCCGACGAACACGGTGAACTCTCCGTCTTCAATGGTCAGGTCCAATGGGGGGATGACCTGCACGTCGCCAAAGCTCTTGGTGACCTGTTTGAGTGTGATTTGTCCCATGGGTCAGGTTCCTTGTGTCAGGTCGTTATTTGACGGCGCCGAAGGTCAGGCCGCGGACAAGTTGTTTCTGGCTGAACCAGCCAAGGATGAGGATCGGCGCAATGGCCATGGTCGAGGCCGCACTCAGCTTGGCGAAGAACAGGCCTTCAGGGCTGGAATAGCTGGCAATGAACGCGGTCAGCGGGGCGGCGTTGACGGCCGTCAGGTTCAGCGTCCAGAAGGCTTCGTTCCAGGCGAGGATGAAGTTCAGGAGCATGGTGGAGGCAATACCGGGAACCGCCATCGGCGTGAGGATATACAGCACCTCTTCCTTGAGCGTGGCCCCGTCCATCCGCGCCGCTTCGAGGATCTCGACCGGGATTTCGCGGAAGTAGGTATACAGCATCCAGACAATGATCGGCAGGTTGATGAGCATCATCACGACAACCAGACCGGCCCGGCTGTCCAGAAGTCCCAACTGAATGAACAGCAGGTAGATCGGGTACAGCACACCCACGGCAGGAAGCATCTTGGTCGACAGCATCCACAAAAGGATGTTCTTGGTCCGGTGTGACGGCACAAATGCCATTGACCAAGCCGCAGGCACCGCGATGATCAAACCGAGGATGGTCGAACCTCCGGCGATGATGATCGAATTCATCAGGAACCGGCCATAGTCGGACCGCTCCATAACGATGCCGTAGTTTTCAGTTGTCCAGTCGAAGGCCAGAAAGATCGGCGGGCTGGCGATCGCCTGTGCCTCGGTCTTGAAGCTGGTGAGGATCGTCCAGAGGATCGGGAAGAAGATCAGCAAGCCAATCGCCCAGGCAAGGCCGGTATTGATCAGTTTGCGGCGGGAAGAAACAGAACGGGCCATGATCAGTTGTCCAGGTTCTTGCCGACGATCCGCATCAGGAAGATCGCGACGATGTTGGCGAGGATGATGGCGTAGACACCACCGGCTGAACCAAGTCCGACGTTCTGGCTTTCCAGCACGCGCTGGAAGATCAGGTAGGACAGGGTGCGGGTTCCGAACGCGCCGCCCGTGGTCACGAAAATCTCGGCAAAGATCGCCAGAAGGAAGATCGTCTGGATCAGGAGAACGATGGTGATCGCGCGGCTTAGATGCGGAAGAATGATATAGAAAAACCGCTTGAGAACCGGGGCGCCGTCCATTTCGGCAGCCTCCAACTGTTCGCTGTCAAGCGACTGGATGGCGGTCAGCAGGATCAGTGTGGCGAAGGGCAGCCACTGCCAGCTGACGATCATGATGATCGATTGCAAGGACGCGTCGGACAGCCAACTGACCGGTTCGGCCCCAAAGAAGCGCCACAGATGGGCCAAAAGACCGTTCACGGGATCCATGAACATGTTCTTCCAGACCAGCGCGGACACGGTCGGCATCACGAAGAAGGGGGCAATGACCAGAATACGAACAATGCCCTGTCCCCACATCGGCTGGTCCAGCAGGATCGCCAGAAGGATGCCCAGGCAGACGGTGATGACCAGCACACCCAGAACGATAATCAACGTGGTCTGTACGGCGGGCCAGAAGGCGCTGGAGCTCACGAAGCGGACATAGTTGTCGAACCCGGTCCAACCCTGATCGCCACCGCGCAGCGGCAAGTAGGTTCGGAACGAGAACCAGAGGGTCATGATCAGCGGAACCAGCATCCAGCCCAGAAGCAGGATCACCGCCGGGGCCATCATCAGTCGGGCCGCTGATCGGGATGCTTTCGTCGCCATGGGATACATCTCCTCCGTTGCCAGCCCGCGTAGACTACCGCGCTGTCAGAATAGGGCCACGTTCAAAACATGTGTATTGGGGTGTGGGGGGAGAGGGCGGTGCGATGCCCGCCCTCTCCAACTCGATCACGGGGATCAACGGTAGCCGGCGGCTTCCATTGCTTCGGTTGTGATCGCCTGAGCTTTCGCGAGCGCTTCTTCGACAGTCTGCTGACCAGCATAGGCGGCCGAGAATTCCTGGCTCACTTCGGATGCGATACCGGCAAATTCGGGGATCGCAGCGAACTGAATGCCAACATACGGCGACGGCTCAACGGTCGAGTTGTTCGGATCAGCCGACAGGATCGAGTCCAGCGTCATCTTTGCGAACGGAACTTTCTGGTACTCGGGGTTCTCATACAGAGATGTCCGTGCGCCCGGAGGGACGTTGGCCCAGCCTTCTTTGGCGGCTACCAGCTCGATGTAGTCCTTGGATGTGGCCCACTCGATGAAGGATTTTGCAGCGGCTTCTTTCTGGGTGCCTGCCGGGATGGCAAGGGCCCATGCCCACAGCCAGTTCGAGCGCTTGCCCAAACCATTGTCAGGCGCCAAGGCAAAGCCCACGGAGTCAGCAACGGTGGAGTCTGCGCCGGTCACGAAGGATGCGGCAACAGTCGCATCGATCCACATCCCGCACTTGCCTTGGTTGAACAACGACAGGTTCTCGTTGAAACCGTTCGTCGCGTAACCGGAAGGACCGGACTCGTCCATCATGCCCTTGAAGAAATTCAGGGTGTTTGCCCACTGTTCCGTGTCGAACTGAGCATTCCACTCCATGTCGAACCAGCGTGCGCCAAAGGAGTTGGACATCGCCGTGATGAAGGCACCGCCTTCACCCCACCCGGCCTTGCCACGCAGACAGATGCCGTTGATGTCGTTGGCGCGGTCCGTCATGGCAGCTGCAGCTTGACGGATGAATTCCCATGTGGGCGCTTCCGGCATGTCCAGACCGGCTTTTTCCATCAGGTCCGTGCGGTACATGACCATGGAGCTTTCGCCATAGAACGGTGCCGCATAAAGCGTGCCGTCATGCGAAAGGCCACCGGCCATGGCCGGAAGGATGTCTGCGGCATCGTATTCTGCCGACAGATCGTCCAGCGGAACAAGCCAGCCGTTGGCACCCCAGATCGGGGTTTCGTACATGCCGATGGT
>NZ_JAEPMO010000130.1 GCF_017643905.1 Marivita sp. | reverse complement strand
GTAGGTTCAAATCCTACCCCCGCAACCACCGTTTAAGAGTACAATATCAATTACTTAAGCCTCCCAGCCGGGGGGCTTTGTCATTTGTAATCCCAAACCATTGCCGCGTTCGTTGCTGCGTTCAGATGTCCCCTGATGGTGACACGCCACACACCCACCGGGGGTTACTGAGAACCTTCGCTCCCCAAACCCCTCCCTCCCGGAAAGGGGGGGGCCCTAAATTGGCCCCCTGCGCGTCAGAAACGCCCCGGAGTTCATAGGACCTCTATACATGTGGCGGCCATTTTTGTTTGGGAGCACCGGCCCAAGGACCGAGGCGCTCTTGCCGTCTTACCTGCTCAGAAGCGCTCTGTGGACGATGCCAGGTTCAAGGAGGGTGGACCTCGGTACTTGGGCATTCTCAGGCTGCGGACGAATCGAGGCACCTGGCGAAAAGCCCTGCGAGTTCGAAACTCGTTTGCCCCGCGAATTTTGCTAATCCCGGACGCCGCTATTCGAACACCAAGCTCAAAGCAGGCACGAATGTCAGTAAAAGCGTGACAATCGTCATCATGACGACAAACGGAAACGTACCCGTGAAAATGTCGCCCAAGGTGGTGTTGCGATCCGAGATTGTCGCTTTGACGACATAGACCGTGAGCCCGAAAGGCGGTGTCAGCAGGCCGATTTCCACGGCAATTACGGTGACGATCCCGAACCAGATCAGATTGCCGCCCAGTTCGGTCACGATGGGCAGGCAGAGGGGCAGAAGGATGAGCATGATCGACGTGCTGTCGAGGATCATACCCATGATGATCACCAGCACGAGGTAGATCATCATGAACCCCATCAGCCCCAGCCCCATGGAGGCGAAGAACTGCGTGGTTTCCTGCGGGATCGTCGAGAGGGTCAACATCCGCGAATACATCGATGCGGCGATGATCAGCATCAGGATCGACACCGACACAAGACCGGTGTCGACCAGCACGCGCCAGAATTTAGCCCATGTCAGGCTGCCTTTGGCAAGTGCCACGAGGATTGCGGCAGCGGCACCAGCGGCGCCTGCTTCGGTGGGCGTGAAAAAGCCGGAATAGATGCCGCCCAGAACAATCAAGACCAAGGTCACGATGGGAAACAGTTTTTGCGCGGCGGTAGTCCATGTTTCACCGGTGATCTCTAACTGGCGGTCAGATTGCATCACCATGCGCGGTCGTAGGGTTGCCATCAGGTAGATGCCGATACCAAAGACCAGCGCCAGAATTCCGCCCGGTACGATGGCGGCAAGGAACAGGGAGCCAACAGATTGCTCGGCGAGAACGCCGTATATGATCAGTAGCAGGCTCGGCGGGATCAACATTCCCAGCACCGAAGACCCGGCGACCACGCCAAGTGCAAAACGGCTGTTGTAGCCATTGGCCACCATCTGCGGAACAGCGACCCGGCTGAAGACGGCAGCAGAGGCTATTGAGATGCCTGTAATGGAGGCGAAGACGGCGTTGGCGGCCACTGTTGCGATGCCAAGCCCGCCCCGGATCTTTTGCAGTAGCCAGGCCGCCACGCGGTAGGCGTCGCGTCCGATGTCAGCAGCGTCAACGATCAGGCCCATCAGCACAAAAAGCGGCACGACTCCGAACAGATAGCGGTTGATCGCCCCGTCAGCGGCGAGGGCAAGCGAGCGCATAGCGACCTTTGGGTTGTCGCGAATGAGCCAGATCCCCAGGAAGCTGAGCAGAATCAGAACAACGGCGATATGCGCGCCGGAAAAGATCAGGAGCAGCATGAACCCGATGGCAACAAGCCCGATCTGGATGCGTCCAAGATCGGCCCAGAACACGCCGTAGCCCGCGGCGACGATCAGGAAGAGCGCGGCCAGAAATACCCACCCCTTCGGTTTCGCCAGCACGGTATGCCGCACTTTCAGCGGTGCGACGCGGCCCTCATTGGCGACATCTTTCACGTCCTTCAAAGCCTGTACGACAAAGGCCAGCGCGGTGAGGAGCGCGCCGAAGAACAGGCAGGCCTTGATCGGCCAAACCGGGGCGGTGAACACGCCTTGAGCGCCAAAGAATTCTTCTTCGACCCAGGCGTCGACCAGTTTGGGCCACGTGCCCTCCGCGATCAGTAAAAAGACCGCTGCTCCTGCGATGTGAAAAGCGATACGCATCACACCGGCCGCAAAGGGGCGTTCTTCCTCGAGCCATCCAATCAGCAAGTCTGTCCGGGTCATCCGCCCACACATCAAGGCATGGGCGGCCTGAAGGAACACGATTGCAACGATCGAGTTGGCGACGATCTCGGCCACGCCCTGTACTGGGGCGTTGAAGACGGACCTGCCGATGATATCTGCGCAGATCAGCAGCATCAGGCAAAAGATCCAGATCGAGGCCGCGCCGCTGACAAACCCGGTGAGCGCGGAGACTGCGCTCACCGTTTTGTTTGTACCGCGACGAAAGGAGGAAGACGTCAGCATATCCGCTATCCTGCGCGATGGATCAGCGCGCCGACCAGTCGATCCGCGGATTGAGGCCAGCAGCTTTGACGGCGTCCATGTAGGCCGACAGGACTGTCGCCGCACCATCGTCTTCATTCGCGGCGACCCAGTCGGCGGCAAGGTTCGGAAGCGTTTCTGCCCAGGCTGCGATGTCAGCCTCGGGAAGTTCGGTGACGGTCGCACCGACCTCGGGCAATTTGGCCAAGAAGGTCTCGTAGCGCTCCATGACTTCTTCGGCATGGACGACGGTGTATTCCTCTCCGAGTTCGGTTAGCACCTGGCGCACGTCATCCGACAGACCGTCCCAGACATCCTTGTTGATACCTAGCCCCCCCGTCATGTGCGCGCCGATCCCCACGAGGGTGACGTATGGGGCAACCTCGTAGTGCTTGTTCGGGAAAGCACCGGTGAGGATCACAACCACACCATCAGCGACGCCGGTCTGGATCTGGTTGTAGTAGGTCGGCAAAGCGCCATCGACCGGGACTGCTCCAAGGTGTGCAATCCAGTTCGCTGAAGGGCCCGGCGCGAGGATCTTCCGCCCTTGAAGGTCGGCTAGAGAGTTGACCGGGAAGTTGGTCATGAGGTGATAAGTCTCGACCCCGCTGGCCCCCAAGAAGACCACGTTTTGATCGTCCCACGCCGCCTGCAGTTCTGGCAGGTCGCGGTGGAGCTGGTTCATGATCTTCAGCGTGCCGACCAGATCATCAGACACGAAAGGCGTGAAATAGGTCACGTTCTGCAAGGGCATCTTGGAGCCTTCCCAAAGCGTGCCGACCCAACCCGCATCGGTCAGACCGTCTCCGACAGCCTCCAGCGTATCCTTGAAGCCATAAAGCGATCCGCCATACGCCTCTGTCCATTCGACGCGATCCTCGGACCCCATCGCTTCAAGCCGGGTATTCGTTTCGGCAACGACAAGCGTGGACAGTTGGCCGACCCACGGCAGAACCGTCGGGTGGCTTGACGCCATGGTGAGCTCATAGGTCTCGGCCTGCGCCGTGACTGCGAGAGCGCTGAGTGTCAGCGCGGCAAATGTTGTTTTCATGGTTTCCTCCCAGATATCAGTCATTTTGGTTATTGCTCTCTTTGGGCAGTTGCCCGGATCTCAAAGCGTCTCGCAGACCTGATCGAAGGCCAGCCGTGGCAGACGGCGAAAGATCTTGGATGTGTCGGCGTAGCCGAGGTTCACGAGGAAGTTCGATTTGAGCGAGGTGCCGTGGAAGAACTCTTCATCCAATTTGGCATTGTCGAACCCTGACATGCCGCCGACGTCCAGACCAACGGCACGGGCGGCCAGCATGAAATAGGCCCCCTGCAAAGTGCCATTGCGGAACGCATTGACCTGCGCAGCGGTGGCGTTGTTCTTGAAGATGTCTTGCGCCTGCGGATTGGGCGGAAAGACGTTTGGCAACTCTTCCCAGAAGTTCAGATCGTAGGCGATGATGGCGGTCACCGGTGCGCTGCGCATCTTGGGGCGGTTGCCTTCGAAAAGGGCCGGCTCGAGCCGGTCCTTGGCGGCCTCTGAGCGGACAAAAATCACCCGCATCGGCTGTTGGTTCATCGAGGTCGGGCCCATCTTGGCAATCTCGTAAAGCGCCCGAAGCGTCTCGTCGGAGACGTCGCTGTCCTGCCAGCCGTAATGCGTGCGCGCTTCGGTGAAGAGCAGTTGCAGCGTCGTGTCGTCTGCTGTGAGCGCGCGCGCCTGAAACGCGGCGGCGGCGTCACGGGCTTCGTTGTCGAGGGTATCTGTGTCGAGCATTGTCAAGTCTCCTTTCACGCGGCCCGAAGGCCCAAAATCTCGCGGGCTTGCTGGGCGGTCGCGACCGGTCGGTCATGTTCAGTGCAAATCTGTGCAGTCCGCCGGACTAGGGCTGCGTTAGACGGGGCAAGGGTGTTGCGATCGAGCCGGATATTGTCCTCAAGGCCCGTCCGCGCATGACCTCCGGCAGCAATGGCCCAAGCATTCAATTCGCTTTGGTGACGTCCGATGCCCGCAGCGCACCACGGTGCGCCTAGGAAGTGACGTGCGACTGTCTTCACGTAGAAATCAAAGACCTCGGCGTCGGCTGGCATGGCGTTTTTCACGCCCATCACAAACCGGACGTATGGCACATCCTTGATTGCACCCGCGCGATGCATCTCGGCGGCCTTCAGAATATGGCTGAGGTCAAACGCTTCGATCTCCGGTTTGATGTCGTGGGCGCGCATCTCTGACGCCAGCCAATCGACCAGATCGGGGGGATTTTCGTACACACGGGTCGGGAAATTGTTCGATCCCACGCTGAGCGATGCCATGTCAGGCCGCAGGTGAAGCATCCCGCCGCGCTCTTTGCCGGCCCCCGACCGTCCTCCGGTCGAGAACTGCAGGATCATGCCCGGGCAGTGCTTTTCAAGCCCTTCCTTGAGACGCGCGAATTTCTCCGGATCACTGGAGGGGGTCTCGTCATCATTGCGGACATGCGCGTGGCAAATCGTGGCACCTGCTTCAAATGCTTCATGCGTACTCTCGACCTGTTCAGTCACTGTGATGGGCACCGCCGGGTTCATGCTTTTGCGCGGCAAAGACCCGGTGATGGCCACACATATGATGCAAGGCGTGCTCATGTGGCTGCCTTTGGGGCGAGGACGAAGTCGAAATCCACATTCCAGTAATAGGTTCCGCCAAAGCCCATTTTCGCGATCTTGGCGGGGTCTTCGATCTTATCGAATGCCGCGATCAGGCTTTCCTTGACGCCGAAGACTGCATCGTTGTCGATGTAGGGATCGTCGGGGTCGAAGATATGCGTTGTGACGGTGTCAAAGCCGTCCTTTGAAATGATGTAATGAAGATGCGCAGGCCTCCAGGGGTGGCGACCAAGCCCGTCCAGCAGAGCCCCGACAGGACCATCAGCTGGGATCGAATAGTGCTTGGGCCGGACCGCCTTGAACCAATAGCTGCCATCAGCCCCGGTCCGAAACACTCCGCGCAGATTGAATTCGGGCTGAAGGCCTTTCTGCTGAACGTCGTAGAAGCCTTCGTCATTGGCCTGCCAGACGTCAATCTTAACGCCCTCAAGTGGGTTCCCATCCACGTCCAGAACCCGACCGCGGACCACCATGTCTTCGCCTTTGGCGTCGAGGCAGATGTTCGTGCCCATCGGGTATTCCGGTGCGTCTGCAACGTGGAACGGCCCCAGAACAGTGTTCTCGGACGCGCCTTTGGGCCGGCGCGAGTTGATGGCATCTACCAGCATCGACACACCGAGCACATCCGATAACAGGATGAATTCCTGCCGCCAGTCGTCGCATTTGTGACCTGTCGCGGTCAGAAACTGGATCGCATGAAACCACTCTTCCTGCGTCGGCTCGATCTCTTTGACGGCGGCATGCAGGTGATGCGTGATGACATCCATCACCTCACTCAGGCGCGCATCCTTGGCATTGATGTTCTGACCCGTGACAACAGCCGCGCTGTCTTCTTCGGTGAAATAGGCCTTTGGCAGGCTGTGATTGGGTGCAGTCATACCAATCTCCGTTTCGGGTCTTGCAGGTTCATTGGGGGGCCTCGCCGCGCCAAGCGGATTGCAACAGGGTGAGAATTCCAGCGCGCGTTATCTCACGCGGGTTCCAGTACGGGTTTTGCGTTGCAAGATCGGCGGCACGATCAAGGTCTTTTTCGCTCAATCCCAGAGCGCGCAGGGCCAGAGGGGCTTGCATCGCCTTCGCAAACTGCCAAAGCGCCGGGCCCGGCGCATCGCCGCCCAGGATGTCGACGATGGGCGCCAATTGGTCTGGGACCGCCGCTGCATTGTAGTGGACGGCATGGGGCAGGATGATCGCGTGGGTCTCTGCATGCGGCAAATCAAACGCACCACAGAGCGTGTGGCAAAGCTTGTGATGCAGAGCCATTCCGACCTGCCCCAAGACGGCGCCGCAGGCCCATGCGCCCCGTTGCGTATCCGCGCGGGCCGCGAGATCGCCGGGCGTGTCAAGAACACGGGGCAAGGAATTGGTAAACGTCTCGATCCCTTCGATCGCAAGCGCGGTGCTGTCCTCGGTACGGTCTTCGGCATAAAGAGCTTCAGCTGCGTGGGCGATGGCGTTGAGCGCCGAAGTGACGGTCATCGCAACCGGCAGTGTCGCCACCAATTCCGGGTCGTATAGGACAACCTCCGGCAGGACCTTTGGATCCGTCAATGTCGTCTTGATCCCATCTTCGGTCTGGCCAAGGATCGGTGTCGCCTCGCTGCCCGCATAGGTGGTTGGCACAACAATTTGTGGCAGGTCCGTGCGCAAGGCGATGGCCTTTCCCAGGCCTGTGGTCGAGCCGCCGCCGATTGCTACGAGACAGTCGGCTCTAACTTCCGTTACGTGGTCAAGCGCCTCTTTCGTGACCTCAATCGGGGTGTGCATGGCTGCGCGTGAAAACACGCCAGCCGACTGCCCATTCAGAAGGGCCGCCACGTCGAGAGCCGATGAAGATTGCGCGGGTGTCGACAAGATCAGGGCACGGGAACGCCCAAGACGAGCAACTTCATCCGAGAGCGTCTCGCGGATGTTTTGTCCGAAAAGAACACGCTGCTTGTTTGACTTATGTGGCATGTCAGCCCAAGTCCCCGCTCCCATTGTTGAAAGAAGCTTAGCGAGGTTGCGGCGCAGGCAGGTTCGAAAGGCTGCAGATTAAGTTACCAATCTGGTAAGTTGTGCTTGGCAACCTAAGACGACGATGCGCGCCTTGTTTCTAGGTCCATCAAGTCTCGCAACGCGGCCATTTCGGTCCCAAGGTACTGCAAAAGACGCTTGCGTGCGGGAAACTCTGGCCCGCTCTTGGAGGTCAAAACACAAAGGTGCCTGTCCGGATCCCCGATCGGAATTGGCAGTGCTGCCAGCGTATTTTGCCGCCTAAGCCGGTACACAACCGAGTAGGGCAAAACCGTGAGCGCATCGGACTCGTGCAGGATGTTCAAGACCGATGCCAGCGAGCCGCCCGAAAAACTGACCTTGATGTCTTTCACCCCGATCCGATCCAGAACATTGCGCAGATCGTGATAGAGTGGGCTGTCCGGCGGCGGTGCTATCCATGAGTGTTGTGCAATGGCGGATGGATCAAGGCCTGCCATAAGCGACAAAGGGTGCCCGGTTCGGCAAGCGATCACGTTTCGCCCCGGCAGCACTTGTGTTGCGTCGATTGTGTCAGGCACTTGGGTCGCCCTGATGGGCACGATCCCGACGTCAAGTTTGTCTGACGCCAGCCCATCGAGAATCTTTTGGACATACCCATAGCTTTGATCGATCCGAATGCCGGGATATTCAGACTGGAACGCGGCAAGAATTGGCGAGACGACACCGTCCATGAAAATTGGCGGCCCAGCCAGCCTAAGCGCACCGGCCTGACCGCGCTTGAACCGGACAACAAAGTCGCTCGCCGCATCTCCTGCCTGCCGCACGGACCGACCGTATTGCACCAACCGCAGGCAGAACTCGGTTGGTTGGAGCGGGCGTTTGCCGGGTTCAAACAGGGCCACGCCGATCCGCTTTTCAAGCTCTGAAACCGAGCGGGACAGGCTTGGTTGAGTCTTGCCAAGGGCTGCTGCTCCCTCGGACAGCCCACCGCCATCGACTATGGCGGCGAGCATCTCCAGTTGCCGGGGGTCAATCTTCATAGTGTGTCCGTCGTCGAATAATTTCGAACAAGTGGCGTGATTTTGGTCTGGAGGGCTCCGGCTCTGTTGGTTGATGTTAAGCTGCTTGGCGCTGATGGATCAAGCGGCGGTTCTGAATGGTCTACGCTTTGATCTTCTCTCTTTCTGCCAAGATTGCCGGCCCGCGCCCGAAGTAGACATCGGCGGGGGTCAGATTGCCGAGACTCTCGTGGTAGCGGTGGTTGTTGTAGTACTCGACGAAGGCGGCGATGGCAGCTTCGAGCTCGCCTTGCAGGAAATAGTTTTCCAGCAGAATGCGGTTCTTCAGCGTCTGGTGCCAGCGCTCGATCTTGCCTTGCGTCTGCGGGTGGTTGGGCGCACCGCGAACGTGATCCATGCCATGTTTGCCGAGGTATTTGGCCAGGTCATCCGCAATGTAACAAGGGCCGTTGTCGCTCAGAAGCCGGGGCTTGTGGCGCACCGCGACGCTGTCGCAGCCCGATGCTGCTAGCGCGATGTCCAGCGTAGCACTGACGTCATCCGCCCGGAGGGTGCCAACCGGGCGACCATCGTTTTATGCTCGCAACCGCACCGTAATGCTGCTGCAAACAGGGGCAGCACGCTGTTCGCTCTTTATGCTCTCGGGGGGGCATCCTGCGTTTGGCCGGCTGGTCAGGTTGACGCAATAAAGCGGTTCAAACCGATCACTTCGGCTCGCAAGTTCCGCCTGTCTCGGTCGCTTGCTGTGCCGAGCGACTTTGGCGCTATCTGAGAGGGGTGCCAAAATGTATACGTTGCGCCATCACTCTGACTTGGAGTGATTATTTATAGTCCGTGACGAAGCTCGGCAAGATCGTTCTGAAGCTGTTACTCATTCTGTTGGTTCAGAAATTCACGCCGCGTCGCGGGTGTAGGATGTGACAATTCCGCCGAGCTGCCGATTGCGCCGGATTGGGCCGTCCCGCACGGGCCTGAAATCGACTTGCAGCACGTTGTTCCCAATATTCCGCCCACGATGCGGGCGCTCGACATTGTAGTGGCGCACCCAGGTCCGCAGGATGTAATCGAGCTGGGACTGGCTGAAGCAGATAAAAAATCTAGGCATTCGCGCTTGATCGTGCCGATGAAGGATTCCGCGAATGCGTTTGCGTCGGGCGCCCTGTGCGGGATCTGGATCACCCGCGCGGCCTCCGACTCCCAGACGGCATCGAAGCTAGCGCTGAATTTGGTGTCGGCATCGCGGATCAGGAAGTCCGGCGTGATGCCTTGTTCTTCGCACCACATCAACGTGTTGCGGGCCTGCTGGGTGACCCACGCCGAGTCCGGGGAAAAGGTCGGCGCGCTGCAGAAGACGCGGCGGCTGCCGAGATGGATGAACATCAGCACATAGGCCGTCCTCGGCCCACGCAGCGTAAACACGGTCTTCGAGAAGAAGTCGCACGCGACCATGGTTTCCATGTGCGCCCGGATGAAGGTGGTCCACGGCAGGGCAGGCTTTTTCTTGCGCCGTTCTGGGCTTGGGTGGATGCCCGCCTCGTTCAGGATGCGCTTGACGGAATTGGCACCAGCGTAGAGCCCCAGCTTTTTCAGCTCGCCCGCGATCCGCTTGTAACCCCATAGAAGATTTTGAGACCCGATGCGGATGACAACGTCGCGCAGTTCCTGCGTCAGGCGCGGCCGCCCTACAGACTGAAAGGGGCGTCCATCACGCATCTGGGCGAGCCAACGCTTGTAGGTCGCGGGCTTGGCCACTTCCATCAGCCCGTCGATATCGTGCCCGCATTCTTCCCCGAGACGCAGCAGCTCGGGCTTCTCGGCCGGCGACAGGATTATCCGCTGCGTCGGGATGCGGGCCCGCAAGATCGCGATCTGGGCTTTCAGCAGTCTCAGTTGCGCGTTGTGCCGCGGCATGAAGAACTGGTTCAAGAAGACCAGACGGAGGGATATGGTCGAATTCATCTTGCCGGGCTCCACCACGGCGTTTAAAAAAATGCCGCTATGTCAAAGTGATGGGCCTCGCTTACATTTTGGCACCCCTCTCAGGGAAGGCAAAAAGCGCCCAGGGCTGCGGATCGCCGACGCCAAACTCGGGCTCTCGACGTGACGGCGCCCTTCCTCTCCTGCTGATCCCCTCTAGCACGACGTCTCAGGCTACCGAACCGGGTCAGGAAGCGCGCCCAATCAACTGAAAAAACGTCGCGCAGAGTTTCGCTCAAGCCCGAAATGGCTACCTCTGGCACGGGAGAGAGTTGGGTGCCAGGTTGGCTCCCTCCGCCAATTTCTTTAGTTACCTCTAACTGATTGTTAAAACTGAAGAAATAACAGCGTAGGAAATTTTGACCACACACGTCAACCACACACGTTTACCACACCTTTTCCCGCATTAAGTGTGGCTTCTGTCCGAGACCCAACGGTTTTCAAGACCGCCGATTCCATCCATCTGAGGTTGCCTCCGGAAAATGACCCAGCTTGGCAGCATCTCGAACAACCACCTGTCGGTTACCTCCACAAGCCCGTTCGGGCGACGCGCTACCGCGCTAAGAGGTCTGTGGCTACAATACTCTCCTAGCAGTCCAGCCCCTAATAGGCCGTCTTGAGTGGGAAGCGCGTCTGTCTGATGTAGATGCGACAGCAGGCTATCACGGTGCCTCAGCTTCGCTGTAGTGGCTGCAAGGCCAAGGCGGCTGTATAATTTCAGATACTGTTTGTGGGTGGCTCTGATGACGCTATGCTAGTTGCGAAGGCTACCAAAGACCAAAAGGCTAAAGGCATATTTGATGGCAACGTGTAGGAACTGCAAAAAATCCGGTTTTGGTATCTTCGAGGTCAAAGAGGGGCTATGCCCTTCATGCCGTAAAGCTTTGGAACTTGCTGAAGCTTCCAAGTCGGATGATCAAAAGAAGGAAGAAGCCCTAGCGTTCAAGAGGGCAAAAGAAGCGGCCAAACATCTACCTCTGACAACGGAAGCCTTTGTGGGTGAAGTGGAGCGCATCGACATTGTTGCTACAGAGGTTGTGTTAGGAATGAATATTTTCAAAGACGTTTTGGCGAATGTTCGAGACATATTCGGGGGCCGCTCTGGCACAGTTCAGAACACACTTGAAGAAGCAAGAGAGGTAGCCTTTGAGGACCTGCGTCTGAAGGCTGCAAAGCTTGGTGCGGATGCTGTTATATCAGTGGACATTGATTATCATTCGATCAGTACCGGAAGTTCGGTCAATATGATGATGGTCGCTGTAAGTGGAACAGCTGTTAGATGGCGCAAGTAGGAGAATTCCCGCTTGAATGAAGATTTCTTATTGAGGTGATTTGATGGCCAACTGCACAAAATGTGGCAAGAAGTTTGGTTTCTTAGAGGCTGGATACAGTGGTCTGTGTAGTGGTTGCCATTATCAAGAGTTGGTTGAGAATAGCAGTCCTGAAGAGAAACAGGCTTATCTTGAGCGTATCGAGACTGATGCTGAGATTGAAGCTATCTTAATCACCACAGAGTCTCAGCCTGACATAAACATTCAAGAACGTATTACGATAATCACGGCTGAATGTGCTTATGGGATGAATATCTTTAAAGACCTGTTTGCAGGGGTGCGCAATTTTGTTGGTGGTCGGTCTGAGGCTGTTCAAAGTACCATGCGAGATGCCCGTAATACTGTCCTGTATGAACTGAAGCGGGAAGCGCACTTGGTTGGTGCTAATGCTGTAGTTGGGGTTGATTTGGATTATGTCGAATTGGCTGCAACAGGGTCTACAATGCTAATGCTTGTCGCGTCTGGAACTGCAGTGAGGATAGAGGAGTAGTGGCGGTGTCAGCAAATCGTGTTGGTTCGCTCTTTGTTCTTACGTGCCAGTGAGGTATGCTGAGGCTTCCGAGGCCCGAGGAGACCCGCCATGCCCCGCTTCGATCC
>NZ_JAEPMO010000274.1 GCF_017643905.1 Marivita sp. | reverse complement strand
GTCGAATGACGCTCAAAATATCCATGTCGATCACTCCAATGACCCCCGACAAATCCCGTCAGGGGGAGGGTTCCACATGGGTCAATTCTCAGTGACAATGTTGATCGTTGCTGGGTCAGTTCTCAGTGACATCCAACAGCCGACACCCAAAGAGTTCACACCGGCGCGGCGGGGGTGATCGCCCTTGGGCCAATCTGTGAGGCGGTCGTTGACGCGGAACGGCGAGTATTCAAAATCAATGGTCGGGTTCGGTTTTTCAAACCCAAGGCTGGGCGGCATCTGATGATGATGCAAGGCCATCGACGCCTTGATCAGGCTGGCCACGCCGGCCGCGGTATCAAGATGCCCGATATTCGTCTTGACCGATCCGATCCGGCAATGCCCGACCTTGTCGCTTGTGGCGTGAAAGGCCTGCGTCAGGGCAGCCACCTCAATCGGATCGCCAAGATAGGTGCCTGTGCCATGGCATTCGACATAGTCGATGCTGTCGGCTGTCACGCCCGCGATGGCGTGTGCTTCTGCAATGGCGTCAGCCTGCCCCTCCACCGAGGGTGCCAGATAGCCCGCCTTGGCCGCACCGTCATTGTTGACCGCGCTGCCCTTGATGACCGCCCAGATATGGTCGCCATCCGCCAGCGCATCAGACAGGCGACGCAACACCACAACCCCCGCGCCCGAGCCGAATACCGTGCCCTGCGCCCGATGGTCGAAGGCATGGCACTGGCCGTCCGGCGAGAGGATTTCGTTTTCCTTGTAAAGATACCCCTGACCCTGCGGCAGTTCGATGGTTACCCCACCCGCCAGAGCGATGTCGCATTCGCCATTGAGAAGCGACTGGCAGGCATAATGCGTCGCCACCAATGACGTCGAACACGCCGTCTGCACGCTGACAGACGGTCCGTCCAGATCGAAGATGTGGCTGACACGGGTGGTCAGAAAGTCCTTGTCGTTGCCCGTATGGCGCAACAGAAACATGCCAGTGCTGTCGACCAGATCGGGGTTGGAGCACAGATTGAAGTAGAAATAGCTTCCCATGCCACAGCCGCCGAACACCCCAATACGACCGTCGTGGCGATCCGGCATGTGCCCCGCGTTCTCAAGGGCTTCCCATGCACATTCCAGAAATTGGCGGTGCTGCGGATCCATGATCGCGGCGTCCTTGGGGGACAGACCAAAGAATTCTGCATCGAAATGGTCGAATTGATCCAGCCGCGCCGCAAAAGGCACGTAATCACGGTGCCGCAACAGGCCCGGCGGCACACCTGCCTCGGTCAGTTCGTCATCGGTCAAGCGGCGGATCGACGATACACCGTCCCGCAAGTTTCGCCAGTATTCCGCCAGCGATGCCGCCCCAGGCAGGTGGGCCGACATGCCGACAATGGCGATGTTTGCATCCGCGACCCAGTGTGGCGCGGTTGTTTCTTTCGTCATGGCCGTACCCTATTCCCAGCTTACGGTCAGTATTACATAAATATGATCAAAGTTGGGCGTGCAGCCGCATGGCAGCCCTACCCTTTAGTTAAACCACTATCCTGCATCATTGCGCCGCGAGTTCGGCGACCGCATCGAAATTGAACCACAGGGCCGAGAGGATGATCGCCGCAGCAACGCCGGCATAGACGACATCATGTTTCGGATCCCATGCCCGCGCATGTCGGGCCAACCAAACAACAAACGGATAGGCGGCCAATCCTGCGATGCCCTGCCCAATAAGCGCCCCGAACCGCAGCCCGACATAGAGACATCCAGGCGGTGTCAGCAAATCGTGTTGGTTCGCTCTTTGTTCTTACGTGCCAGTGAGGTATGCTGAGGCTTCCGAGGCCCGAGGAGACCCGCCATGCCCCGCTTCGATCCGACCGAATTCGGCCGCCTGCTTGCCCGCCTGAG
>NZ_JAEPMO010000193.1 GCF_017643905.1 Marivita sp. | reverse complement strand
TGGGCCTCGACTTCCGCCGGCCGGGATCGCCCGCGCAAGGCGTGCAGGCTGTACCGACCGAGAAAGATCGGGCCGAGCCAAACAATGAGACCGATGACGCGGAAGACCGCCCACGCCCTGACGAGGACCAAGCCTAATGCTCCATGCCCGTATTGCCGCGCGCGCTTTCAATACGCCTCTGCTGGTGGAACCCTCCAAGGCCATGGCATTTCTGTCAGGGCTTGGGCCGCGCATCCTCGGACGGCGGGTGGAAACTCCAGGACCGGATGACGGGAGCGAGGGCCCAGCTCCCCTACCCGCCCGCGCCAGTATTCTGGCCGGCAACCTCACCGAGCGCCTGCGCAAGCACGGCGATGCGCCCTACCCGGTCGTAGACGGCATCGCGGTGATTGAAATTTCCGGCGTGCTGATCCATCGCGGAGGCTGGATCGGTCAGTCCTCGGGCCAGACCAGCTATGAGGGGATCGCGGCACAGATCGAAGCGGCTGCCAGCGATCCAGCGGTGCGCGGGATTGCTCTGGAAATCGATAGTTTCGGGGGCGAAGTGGCCGGTGTTTTTGACCTCGCCGATCGCATTCGGGCCATCCGGGGCAGCAAGCCCGTCTGGGCCTTCGTCGCCGAGAACGCTTTCTCGGCCGGCTATGCGCTGGCCTCTCAGGCCGACCGCATCCTCCTGCCGCGCACCGGCGCCGTGGGCAGTATCGGGGTTGTCGTCATGCATGCCGACCTCAGCGGTCAGCTCGATCAAGACGGCGTGCGCGTCACGCTGGTCCATTCCGGCCAGCACAAGGTCGATGGCAATCCCTATGAGCCGCTGCCCGAGAACGTGCGCGATGACATCCAGCGCGAGATCGATGTGCTGCGGTTCCTCTTCGCCGAGACTGTCGCCGCGGGCCGCGCTGGGCGGCTGAGCCAGGACGCAGCGCTGGCGACCGAGGCTGCGACCTTTCGCGGGACGGATGCCATCGCCACAGGCCTCGCCGATGAGGTGATCGACCTCACCCGTGGCTTTGCCCGCTTTCGCGAAAGCCTGTCTGCCCCATCACCTACCGCGCGGCTGCCCCGCGCCAGTCATCCCCGAGCAAAGGAGGCCGCCATGAGCGCCACAACTGACGCCACTGAGGCAAATACGGAAATCAGAGATGCCGAGGACACCGTGCTGGAGAGCGCGACTGAACAAGATGAGCAGGAAGCTGAACAAAGCGTGCAGGAAGAAGACCCCGCGCCCGTCGCAGCTGCCGCGCCTTTGCCCGCCCCGGCGGCTGCGCAACCCAGCAATCTGGCGGACCTGTCGGCGCAGCTTCGCGAGGCGGCAGCGGAGATCGCCGAGATCGCGGCGCAAGCAGGTCGCCTCGGGATCGCAATCGATGCCGCGAAGGCGCTCCGCGATGGCACAGCGCCAGAAGCCCTCCGCAAACTGGTCCTTCAACGCGCCGCTGCAGCAGCTGACGCGCGCGACATCGTCGTGGCGCCACCCTCCCCAGTTCTCCCCAAATCCGCTGAAAGCCCGATTGTGGCCGCCGCGAAGAAGGCTGCCTCGGCGGGCAGCAAGGGCTGAACTGCTCTCCCTGACATCCGCACCGCCCACCTGATCCCCCGCCGCTCCTCCCCGGCGGGGGATTTCTTTTTGATCCCCAATCTTCAGGAGATTGCCCATGTCCGTGCTGACCCAACCGCCCACCATGGGCGATGTCCTCAAATACGAGCTAAACCCCAACTTCACCCGGGAGACCGTCACGCTGCTGGCCGGCGCCAACTACCCGGTTGGCGCTGTGCTGGGCCGCATCACTGCGAGCGGCAAGATGAAGCTCAGCACCGCCACAGGCACTGACGGCGCGCAGAACGCGGCCGCTGTCCTGCTTTACGACGTTGACGCGACAGCGGCTGATGCGACCGGCATCGTCGTCCTGCGCGGCCCCGCCATCGTCTCGAAAGCGGCGCTCGTCTTCGACGCCAGTGTCGATGACGCAGCCAAGACGGCGGCCAAACACACCCAGTTAACCGCGCTCGGCATCATCCCACGCGACGCCGCCTGATCCGGCCGCAAGATTCCTCCCCTCATTCCCGGAGTTCCCCATGACTATCACGCGCAACCCGTTTGACGCGGGCGGCTATTCGCTCGCCGAGATGACGCAGGCCATCAACATCCTGCCCAACCTCTACACCCGCCTCGGCCAGATCGGCCTGTTCCGCTTCGAGGGCGTGACGCAACGCTCTATCGTCATCGAACAGCGCGAGGGCGTCTTGAGCCTGCTGCCCTCGGTGCCGCTGGGCGCGCCGGCCACTGTCGGCACCCGCGAGCAGCGCTCGATGCGCAGCTTCGCCCTGCCCTGGATCCCGCATGACGATGTGATCCTGCCTGCTGACATTCAGGGCATGCCCGCGCTGGGCCTGTCGGATGCGGCAGACCCACTGGTCGAGGTGATGAACCGCAAGCTGACGCTGATGCGCCGCAAGCATGCCCAAACCCGCGAATACATGGAGATGAACGCGCTGCGCGGCATCGTGAAGGACGGCGCGGGCACGACCCTCTACAACTACTTCACCGAGTTCGGGATCGAACAGATCTCGGTCGACTTCGTCTTCGGCACCGCCGGAACGAACGTCCAGGGCAAGGTTCGCACCGTGCTGCGGGGTATTGAGGATAACCTCCTTGGCGAAACCATGACCACGGCACATGCGCTGGTGAGCTCGGAGTTCTTCGACAAGCTGATCAGCCACCCCAAGACCGAAGAAGCCTACAAGTTCTTCTCGGCCACGGGCGGCCAACCGCTCCGCGAGGACATGCGCCGCGCCTTCCCCTTCGCGGGCATCCTCTTTGAGGAATACAACGGCTCGGTCACCCTCTCGAATGGCACCTCGGAACGCCTGATCCCTGCGGGCGAGGGGATCGCCTTTCCGCTCGGGACCTTCGACACCTTCACCACCTATGGCGGGCCGGCCAACTTGCTCGAGACGGCCAACACCGTGGGTCTGCCGCTTTACGCGCGGCAGATGATGGACGCCAAAGGCCGCTGGATCGACCTGATGACCGAGGCATCGATCCTGCCGGTCAACAAGCGCCCGCGGCTGGCCATCCGGATCTTCAGCTCGAACTGAGGCCGCTGAGACATGACGGCCTTTGCCGTGGCCCTCGATCTGCTCTTCGCTGATCCGAACCTCACCCATGAGGCCTGGCATCGTGACAGCGAAGGGCAGTTCACCCGCATCCGCATCATCATGCGGCGTAATGATGATGTGACCACGTTTGGGGCAGCACGTCTGGTCTCAGAGACCATGCGCTTTGATGTGCGCGTCTCGGAGCTCCCCGCGCCCCGCCCCGATGATCAGATCCTCATCGGTGACGAAACCTTCCTAATCCAGGGCGAGCCGATCCGCGATCGCGAGAGGCTGATCTGGACCATCGAGGCGACGCCCGCGTGAAACTCGACCTCTCAGTCACCGGCGACATCATCACCGCGATGCGTGCTGAAATCCTCGCTGGCGAAAAGGCAGTGACCACGGCGATGCGCGCGGCAGGCGTCAACCTGAAGTCAGACTGGCGCGCTCAAATCACGCGGGCGCGCCTCGGTCAGCGGCTGGCCAACACGATCAGGTCCAAGACCTATCCTGCGGCGGGCGAAAGCCTGGAAGCGGCCGCGCTCATTTGGTCCAACGCACCCCAAATCATCGGGGCGCATGACACGGGACCCTTGATCAGGTCGAAGGACGGCTTCTGGCTTGCCATCCCAACGCCTGCGGCCGGTAAAGGCACGCGCGGCAAGGCGCTCACGCCCGGCGAATGGGAGAGGCGACGTGGTCTGCGCCTGCGCTTTGTCTATCGGCGGGGCGGTCCAAGCCTGCTCGTGGCCGATGGGCGGTTGAACAGCCGTGGACTGGGCGTGGCCTCTCGATCCAAGACTGGGCGTGGACAAAGCACTGTGCCGATTTTCCTCTTGGTTCCCCAGGTGAAACTCGCCAAAAGGCTATCTCTGGCGCGGGACGCCGAACGGGCGCAGGCGGCGATACCTGGGCTGATCGTTTCTGGATGGGTTGACGGTAAGCTGGGGTGAAAGCAGGCTCAGTACCCAGCTTCTTTTTGGTGTCGCACCGCGAGAACGACGGCAATGTCGGCTTCCAACCGGTAAAGGGCAACGTAACCGCTGCCGCCAAAGGTGATGAACCACTCGCGAAACTCTGGATCCATGTCCTCCATGGGGCGCCCTGCCCCCGGTTGGTCGCGCAATATCTGTATCCCCTCACGGATCGCCTTTGTGGCACGGCGTGCAGCGTCCGGGTTCTTTTCGGCCAGAAACTTGTAGAGCCGTTCAACATCCCGCAGTGCTGCGGGAGACCAGATCAGTTGTGGCATTCAGGAGCGTCTGCCTCTTCACCAGCCTCGAGTTTGGCAAGCCAAGCGTCTGCTTCCTCATGCGTAACATGCTGGCCCGTTGCCTGATATTCCTGCCATGCCACAAGACCAGCTTGGCGAAAGCCTTCACGCGCCTCTTCGCGGGACAGGAACTGCGAGACTGCTTCGCGCAGCATCCAATGCGTTGAGCGATCCCTCGCATCCGCAAGCCGCTTGAGGCGGTCACGTGTGTCTTGGTCGAGCTTCACTGCAATCGGGCGCACGGCATTCATGGGTGAGTCCTCATAAGTATTCATAGGTATTACCCTAGCACTTTCTTGGCGTCGACAACAGACACGAATTCACCGTTAGGCCCCTAAATGCCCACCACCCGCGAAACCATCCTTACCGCCCTGGCGGACCTGCTCAGGACGATCCCGCATGTGCCGGTTCTACGCGGAGAAGTTCTGCCGGAACGTATCCCGCCCACAGGTCTCATGATCCTACGCGACGGCATCCCGGGAGACCCAGGCGTGACCTTGTCGCCGCTGACCTATCATTTCCAGCATCGCGTAGAACTCGAGATGATCGTGCAATCAGCAACGGATAGGGACACCCTTTTCGACGCACTTGTCGCTCAGATCGGCGCAGTTATCGCCGCCGACCGGACTTTGCGGGGGTTGTGCGACTGGGTTGAACCGGAGGCCGCTGAGCCTGTCGATCTACCGGTCGAGGGGGCCGCCTCTCTGAAAGCCGGGATCATTCCGATCACCCTTCACTACGCGACCAGTGACGCGCTGGGCTGACGAGACCAATTCAAGGAGAGACACCATGGCACGAGCCCAAGGCGCGCGGGCGCAAATGGCGCTGGCGTTCGAGACAACATACGGCACGCCGCCTGCGAGCGGCTACACCAAGATGCCCTTTGCCAGCACGACGCTTGGAGCCGAGCAACCGCTGCAGACCTCGGAACTGCTGGGTTACGGCCGCGATCCGCAGGCGCCGATCAAGGATGCGGTGACGGCGGATGGCGACGTGGTGATCCCGATCGATGCCGAGGCCTTCGGCTTCTGGCTGAAGGCAGCTTTTGGCGCGCCCACGACCACCGGCGCGGAGGCGCCCTACACGCAAGAGTTCCGCTCCGGGAACTGGGCGCTGCCGTCGTTCTCAATCGAAACCGGGATGCCCGAGGTGCCACGCTATGCGATGTATTCCGGCTGTATGGTCGATAGCCTGAACTGGCAGATGGCGCGATCTGGGCTGCTGACGGCCACGGCCAGCATTGTGGCGCAGGGGGAAACGATCGCCACGACTACGGCAGCGGGAACGCCCGCCAATATCGCGCTGAAGCGCTTTGGGCATTTCAACGGGGCGATCACGCGGAACGGGGCCAACATCGGGAATGTTGTCTCCGCCGATCTGACCTATGCCAACAATCTCGATCGCATCGAGACCATCCGGGCGGATGGCAAGATCGATGGCGCGGACCCGTCCATCGCAGCGCTGACGGGTAATGTCGTTGTGCGTTTTGCCGACCAGACCCTGGTGACACAGGCGATCAATGGCGAGGCCTGTGAGCTCGAGTTTTCCTACACGCTGCCAACGGGCGAGAGCCTGACCGTTACGGCCTATGCCGTCTATCTGCCACGCCCCCGGATCGAGATCTCGGGGCCACAAGGCGTGCAGGCGACCTTCGACTGGCAAGCTGCCAGCGATCCCGTCGCAGGCCGGATGTGCACCGTAACGCTCACCAACGACCGCGAGGATTACTGACCGTGCTGCGCCTGAACCTTTCTACTGAACCCCAGTGGCTCGACTTGGGCTATGGTGTCCGTCTGCTGGTCGAGCCGCTGACCACCGCCATTATGTTGGCCGCGCGGAGCGATCCGACGATCGTCGCGGCCGCCGGTGATGCTGACGGGAGCGCCTCCAACGACGACCTCGCGCGCATCGTGGCCAAGGCCGTGGCGCGCATTGTCGTGAAAGATTGGGACGGCGTCGGTGATGAGGTCGGAAAACCGCTGGCCCTGACGCCCCAAGGCATCGACGCTCTGCTGGAACTCTGGCCAATCTTCGAGGCCTTTCAGACGAAATACATCGCGGGCGCGCTCATTCTGGATGCGGAAAAAAACGTCTGACCGCTCTCGCCGACTGGGAATTCGGCGGGGGCGGTGAGTATTGCGCAGCTTGTTCGCCTACGTGTGTGGAATGCCCAGGCACTCTCCATCAACCCATGACCCTCGAGGGCTGGCAGATCTGGGATCTGGTGCAGCGC